>CAZMCA010000167.1:0-7480 GCA_964564595.1 uncultured Caulobacteraceae bacterium | reverse complement strand
GAGCGCGCCGATGCGGCGCTGCGGCTGAAGCGACGGCTCAGCGCACGGCTCGCGCAGGAGCGGTTGCGCACTGTTTACGAGACGCTGGAGCGGCCGATGACGCCGGTGCTCGCGGCGATGGAGCGCGAAGGCATCCGCGTCGATCCCAACGAGCTCTCGCGCATGTCCGGCGATTTCGCGCAGCGCATGCTGGGATTTGAGGACGAGGCCAAGAAGCTCGCGGGCCGGGAGTTCAATCTTGGCTCGCCGAAGCAGCTGGGCGAGATTCTGTTCGATGAAATGAAGCTGCCGGGCGCGTCGAAAACAAAGACCGGCGCGTGGTCGACCGATGCGAGCATTCTGGAAGACCTTGCCGCGCAAGGCCACGCGCTGCCGCAAACGGTCCTCGATTGGCGCCAACTCGCGAAGTTGCGTTCGACGTATACCGAAGCGCTGAAGGAGGCGATCAACCCGGAAACCAAGCGGGTACACACCAGCTACGCGTTGGCGTCCACGACGACGGGGCGGCTTTCCTCGAACGACCCGAACTTGCAGAACATTCCTGTGCGCACTGAGGAAGGCCGGCGCATTCGCTCGGCGTTCGTGGCCGAGAAGGGCAATATGCTCGTCTCGGCGGACTACTCGCAGATCGAGCTGCGGCTGCTCGCGCATGTCGCGGACATTCCGCAGCTCAAGAAGGCGTTCGTCGATGGGCTCGACATTCACGCGATGACGGCGTCGGAAATGTTCGGCGTGCCGATCGAAGGCATGGACCCGATGGTGCGCCGGCAGGCCAAGGCGATCAATTTCGGGATCATCTACGGTATTTCGGCGTTTGGCCTGGGGCGCAATCTCGGTATCGAACAGAGCGAAGCCTCGGCGTACATCAAGAAGTATTTCGAGCGCTTTCCCGGCATTCGCGACTACATGGAAGCGATGAAGGCGTACGCGCGCGCCAACGGCTACGTGACGACGATTTTCGGGCGGCGCATCAACATTGGCGGCATCAAAGCAAAGAACCCGGCGGAGCGGCAGTTCGCCGAGCGCCAGGCGATCAACGCGCCGCTGCAGGGCGCCGCTGCCGACATCATCCGCCGCGCGATGGTGCGCCTGCCAGGCGCTTTGAGGAACGCCAACCTCAAGGCGCGCATGCTGCTGCAGGTGCACGACGAATTGGTGTTTGAGGCGGCGGAAGGCGAAGCGCAGGAAACAGCCCGCGTCGCCGCGCAGGTGATGGAAGCGGCGTGCGCGCCGAGCGTCACGCTGTCGATCCCGCTTACGGTAGATGCACGCGCTGGCAAGACGTGGGCGGAAGCCCACTGACGAAGACGCGGCCGCTTGCGCGACCGCGTTTCCGCTTTCCTGTTAGCGTTGGTTAGTTGAACGCGCCGGCGATCACGGCGCCGATGATGCCGCTGGCGATCGAGACGAGCACCACGTCGTTATCGACACGCACCCATTGCTGGCCGCGCGCGGGCGGCGGGAGGTGGTAGCGGCCGTAGTCGCGCACGACGACGCGGCGATATTCGACCGGGAGACGTTGGCTGCGCTGCCAGTTGCGATGCTGGTAGCCACGCGGCGCCTGCCAGGCCGGGCCGTTTTGCGCGGCGTAGCGGCGGCCATTCACGTTGTAGTAGCGCGTGACTTGGCGGTGCTGCACGACGGCGGGGCCGCGATGCTGCGATTGTTCGTAACGCGGCGGGCTATGGTTGTAGTCGCGCGCGGACGCAACGGTCGGGAACGCGACGGCCGCGAGCGAGGCGGCGATGAGGGCTTGCTTCAACATGATCTGATCCTCTCTCAAGTGCGGCGATGGTCTGCGCCATCGCGTGAGAGGAAAATGGCGGCCGCGCGCTGAAGGCGCCCTGAACCAACGCATAAATATCGGTGATGTTGTCGCGCTGTTTGGCGCGTATTTTTCAGCGATGTTTCGAGATCGCGGCGTTTGTGTCGAGCTGTGTCAACGCGCCGTTCTGGCGCAAAACGGCAGAAAGACGCTCATGCGCTTTGGGTAAGGCGGAAGACACGCGGATCGATTGTGCGCGGCGCGATGATGTCGACGAAGTGCGTTTGGCGGCGTTTGAGCCAGCGCGCGTCGGCATCGTCGCGCTCGACGTGCAGCCGGACGGAGGCGCGCGGGCCATCCTTGCCTGCTGGGAAGTAGCTGATGAGATCGCCCTTCGGCGCGATGGTTAGCGACATCCAGAGTTCGTGCGGGGTTGCGCCCGTGACCTGCTTGTAGACGCCGCCCGGCTGAGCCGTCACGAGCGCCATGCGATCGATGTAAAGCGCGCGGCGTGCGCCGCTTTGAGAGTTTACGTGCACGTTGTTGAGCGCCTTCATGTGAAAGCGGTCTTCGTCTGGCGGGATCGGCGCGCGCTCGGTGAATGTGGCTGCATCTTCACGGCGCGAACCGAAGCTCAAGAAATAGTCCTCGATCGGTTCGCCTTCCGAGTCTGTCACGCGTGTGTTGAGAAGGTAGTGCTCGTGAAAGTACTTCGCGCGGTCAGCGTCGTCTGTGAAGATCGCTTTGGGCCAGCGGACGCTATCGCGGATCGCTTTGCCGGCAGGCGAATCGAGCGCGCCGGGGCGCGTGCGCGTGTTGTATATCTCCGTCCAGCGCGCCGCGATCGCGGCATAGGCGGTGGGCTCTGTCACGCTCAACGCAGCGCGGATTTCGGCGCCCAGGATCGCGCGCAGGTCTGCTTCGTGGGCGAAGCCCTTATCGGGTTCGAGGATCGCGCCATGATCGCGGTCCGGCAAAACCAGGTAGGGCATCGCTTCGGGCGCGCGGCGCGTCCATTCGGTGCGCACGGGGTTGGTGGGATTGGCGCTGAAGTCGATCGTCATGCCGCGCACGTTCATGTTCGCGGCTGCTGTGCGCACTGTGCCGTCGGAGCCGTGCTCGGTGATGAAGGCGGGCAAGGGTTCTTGCGGATGGAGACCGACGATCACGAACGGCCGGCACCCGTTCGCGCTGTAGACGGCGCCAGGCGGATCGCCAGGCGCGGAGAGGAGATCGCGGCGCGTCAGGCGCCAATGCATGTCGGCGGCGAACTCAAGCTCGGTGAGCATCGTTGCGCCGGACTGCAGGCCGCGCTTGAGGCTGCCCTTTGTAATGCGCCCGATCAGCGAGCGGCCGAGTTTGGCCCAGCGCGAGCCGTAGTTGGCGGGCGCAAGCATCAGGAAGTTCGACACCGGCGACGGCTTGCCGAGATAGAAACGCGACAGCCAGGTGCGCGCGACGAGCGCACCGGTCGAATGGACGATCAGGTGAAACGGCGCCTGCAGCTGACCCGCCGCCATCTTGTCGCGGACGACGGCTTCCATGCGTCGAGAGACGTCCTCGATGGAGACATCGTCATAGAGGCTCTCGTAGTCGCCAACGAAGACATCGACCGGATTGAAGCCCGCGCCGCGCAGGAACGCGGTCAGCGCACCCATGCTTTTGCCCGTCGCGCTCCAGCCGTGGAGCAGCACCACATCCGTCATCGTCGCCTCCCCTCAGGAGAGCGTCAGCTTACGTGCGCGCGAGGCGCCTGCGGATCGGGAAGGCCGGAAATATTTGCAACCAACGGAAAATACGCGGGAATTTCGTCAAACGCCCGCCGCAATTGGGCGGATTGGATAAAGCCGGCGGCGGACGCTATATCTGGCGCTTCAACGCACGGACGGGAACATTTGCCGAATGGCCACTGTCGCTTTGGTCGATGACGACGAGAACATTCTGGCGTCTCTGAAGATATTCTTCGAGGCCGAGGGCTATACCGTGCGCACTTACAACGAGGGCGTCTCGGCGCTCGCCGCGCTTTCGGAAACGCCCCCGGATATCGCAATCCTCGACATTAAAATGCCCCGGATGGACGGGATCGAGGTGCTGCGCCGGCTGCGCCAGACTTCGAGCCTGCCGGTCATTCTCCTCACCTCTAAAGACGAGGAGATGGACGAGGTTGTGGGATTCAATGTCGGCGCCGACGATTACATTCGCAAACCGTTCTCGCAGCGCCTGCTCAACGAGCGCGTCAAAGCGCTGCTCCGGCGCACACGCGTTGGCGCGTCAGGTCCGGAAGTTGGCGACAAGAAGCCAATCGTGCGCGGCCAGCTTACGCTCGATCCCAACCGGCATGCGTGCACGTGGAAGAATGAGGCCGTCCGGCTCACCGTCACCGAATTTCTCATCCTTCAGGCGCTCGCGACGCGCCCCGGCTATGTCAAAAGCCGCGATCAATTGATGGACGCGGCCTATGACGACCAAGTCTACGTCGATGACCGAACCATCGACAGCCACATCAAGCGCCTCCGAAAGAAATTCCGAGAGATCGACGATACCTTCGACGCCATCGAGACCCTTTACGGCGTGGGCTACCGGTACAACGAAGCCTAAGAACGCCCAGGGCGAAGCCCGCGCAAACGACGATCGAGACTTCGTCTTCTCGAAGATCGGGCGCACGATCTTCGTGGCGAACTTTCTTGGGTTGTTCGTTCTCGTCATTGGCGTGCTGCTGCTCTCGGAGTGGAGCGCGGGGCTGACGCAGGCGCAGTTTCGTAGCCTGCGTATCGAAGGCGAGTTGATCTCCAACATTCTCGTCGAAGCGACGACGTCTCCTGGCGATCCCGATCCATCGATGAATGAGCCTGCGGTGCGCGATGTGCTGCGCCGTTTGCTGCCGCCGCCATCGCGTACGGGCGGCGCCGACACGCCCGGGCCGCGTGTGCGCGTGATCGCCCCGGATGGACGCGTGGTCGCCGATACGAACGTGCTCTACGGCATTGTCGATCAAAGCGATCTGCCGCCGCTGGAAGCGCCGGCGCCGAGCATGGAGGAATCGCTCGGCGAGGCCGTGCAGGACGTGGAAACGTGGCGGCTCACCCCGTGGCGCCCGAGCGTGACGCTCGATGCGGAACGCCAAGCCGCTCTGGGCGGACTGATCTCCTACGGACAACGGCTCGACGAGCGCGGTCAGCGTGTGGTGAGCGTGACGCTGCCGATCCGGCGCGTGCACGCGGTGCTCGGTATGGTCACGCTTGAGACGGCGGATGTTGAACGCATCCTGCTCGCGGAACGGCTCTCGATGATCCCGTTCGTGCTTGGCGCGGCGCTGGTCACTTTCCTTTCCTCGGCGCTGCTTGGACTGTTTGTGGCGCGGCCGTTGCGCTTGCTTGCGACGGCGGCCGATCGCCTGCGGCTTACGGGCGCGACGCGCCTCACGCTGCCAGAAGTGAGCCGGCGCACGGACGAGATCGGCGAGCTTTCGCGCTCGATCGAAGCGATGACCGGCGCCCTCGCGGACCGGATCGATGCGAACGAGCGCTTTGCGGGCGATGTGAGCCACGAGTTGAAGAATCCGCTCGCGTCGATCGGCTCGGCGGTGGAGGCGGCGCGCAGCGTTCCCGACCCGGAGCAGCAGCGGAAATTGCTCGGCATCGTCTCGCAGGACGTGCGCCGGCTGGATCGCTTGATCAGCGACATCGCGCGCGCCAGCCGCATCGAAGCGGAAACGGCGCGCGGCGATCTCGTCGCGCTCGATCTGGCGCGAATGGCCTCAGTGATCGCGGAGAGCTATGCGTCTGCGCCCGGCGAGACGGCTGAGGTCGCGGTTGCGTTTCGTGGGCCAGCGCCGGACGGGGCGTATGTGATGGCGCAGGAGGGGCCGCTCGGGCAGGTGTTCCGAAACTTGGTCGATAACGCCAAGAGCTTCAGCCCGCCGGGCGGGGTGGTGACGCTCCAAGTCGCGACGCAGCGTACGAGAGAAGGCGCGGTCGTGCGCGCGACCGTCGAGGACCAGGGGCCTGGCATTCCGCCCGAGGCGATCGAGTCCATCTTCCACAGGTTTTATACGAGCCGGCCGAAGGGCGCGGCGTTTGGCGGAAACTCCGGCCTCGGGCTCTCAATCGCGCGGCAAATCGTTCAATCCTACGGCGGCCGGATCTGGGCTGAGAACATCGAGGGGATGACGCCCGAGACGCCCAATGGGGCGCGTCTCGTGGTGGAGTTTCCCGCGGTGCCGCGTGCGCGGCCCCTGAACGCGGCGCCTTAAGCGGCGCCCGCGCCACACAAGTGCATGAAGACGCGGGCGAAGTGTCGCAACGCCCTTTTCTGGCGCCTGCGAAAGGCGCCATATTCCGCCCCCCAAGCAGGGCATTTTTGCGCGCCACGGCGGGAGCTTAGAATGATCGGCGTCGTGGTCGTCTCGCACGGCCGTCTGGCGAACGAATTCGTCGCGGCGGCCGAGCACGTGCTTGGCGCCCAGCGGCAGATGGAGGCCGTCGCCATCGGCCCGCAGGACGATATGGAGGCGCGCCGGAGCGACATTCTCGCGGCCGTCACCAAGGCCGATACGGGCGAGGGCGTCGTCATCCTCACGGATATGTTCGGCGGCACGCCCTCGAACCTGGCGATCTCCGTGATCGGGCAGGGGCGCATCGAAGTGATCGCCGGCGTCAACCTGCCGATGCTGATCAAGCTGTGCGAAGTGCGCGCCAAGAAGGGCTTGAGCGAAGCGGCGCTGGATGCGCAGGATGCGGGGCGCCGTTACATCCGCGTTGCTTCGGTTGAGCTGGCTGGCAACGCCTAGAGCGCGACGGTTAGGGGCGACATGGCCGCGACACGCACGCTAGAGATCGTGAATGTGCGCGGCTTGCATGCGCGCGCGTCCCGCAAGCTCGCGGAACTGGCCTTCAAGTACGAAAGTTCTGTCACCGTGCGGCGCGAGGATGAATCGGCGGACGCGCGTTCGTTGATGGACCTCATGATGCTCGGCGCGGGCATTGGCTCAACCATCGAGGTTGAGGCTGAAGGGCCGGATGCGGAGGCCGCCGTCGAAGCCATCGCGGCGCTGGTCGCGAACAAATTCGACGAAGGCGAGTGACCATCGCCCTCGGTCGGGGGGCGTATGACGTTTGATCTCGTGGAAGCACTTGGGTTCGTCGCTGGCGGGATCGCGGCGTGCGCTTCGGGCCCGCAGATCGTGAAGATCATCCGCACGGGCGACGCCAAAGACGTCTCCGCGACCGCTTATCTGGTGATGCTCGCGGCGGCCGCGCTTTGGGTGGGTTACGGCGCGCTGAAAGGGCTCGCGCCCGTGATGCTGTGGAATGCGGTTTGGTTTGCTACCTCTGCGTGGGTGCTGGTGTTGAAAGCGCGCACGAAGGCCTGAGCTGCAACCTGTGGGGCTAGTGGACCCGCGGCGGTGCGCCCGGCTAGAACGGCCGCGATGTTCGTGTGGGCGACAAGAACGGCTTCGGTGCTGACGGCGCGGGCGCTGTTTTATCTCGGGCTCTTCCTCTTCGTTGTGGTGCTGCAGGTCGCGATCACGAGCGCGCTGCGCGCCGCGGGTTGGTCGCCGGCGATGGCGCTTCTCGTTTCTGGGGCGGTCGTGCTCGCGGTGGTTCTGGGCGCCAACCACGGCGCCGAGGTGCTGCGCCGGCAGCGGGCGTCGGCGCGCGAGGCGCTGGCGCGCGCGCTCAAATTGCCGGACGGGCCGTGTTGCGTGGTTTGGCA
>CAZMCA010000166.1:0-7550 GCA_964564595.1 uncultured Caulobacteraceae bacterium | reverse complement strand
GCCTCATCGCCGCCACGGGCGCGGTAGCAGCGCTGGGACACGCTTGCGATAGTCGACATAGGCCGTGCCGAATTCGGCTTCGCGGTCACGCTCTTCGAATGGCAGGCGAGTGCGACATAGGCGATCATTGTCGCCGCGAGCACCAGGTGGCCCAGCGTCATGTGCGGTGTCGCCCAGAAGGCGAGGAGAAAGCCGAGCATGATCGGGTGCCGCACCACGGCGTAGAGGGCGGGCGTGACCAGTGTCGTCCGCCGCGTCATCAGCATTTGCCCGCCCACCACAAGAACGAACCGCGATGCAATCGCAGAAATGCTGTTGGTGCCAGACGATGTGTGGCGGGCGCACCACTTGCAGTTGGAAACAACAGCAGGAGACCCGAAAGCACCATGCGCGTCCTGTCTGCCGAAACGGACGCTGAGTCCAGCTGTGAAGGCAACGGGCCGGGTTAAAAAACACCACGCCTGGCCGCGGTGTTGAACGTCATCCCAGTTCTGCCCCTGCGGTCAGCACCTGCCGGCGGTTTGTTCGAGCCGCCCAGACGACGTTAGGTTTCGGGTCTGCAAGCGACGGGGAATAGGGGCCGAAACCTCAGGTGGCGGGCGCGAGCACAAATCGGATTCACCGCGCTGGGTCCCGCGTAAAGACAAGCTCACGGGATCTGGCATCGCTGCGGCCGATGCCGGCCAAGGCGTGTCTTTCGCGCTGCCCTCTCGGAGGCAAAGCTGAGCCCGTGATCTCTGCCCTAAATCGTTGATTTTGCAAGACAATATCAACTGGCTGGGGCGCTAGGATTCGAACCTAGGAATGGCGGTACCAAAAACCGCTGCCTTACCACTTGGCGACACCCCAAGACCGCCCGGATGGGACCGCCAAAGCAAGCCCGAACCGCGCGAGGCGCCCGTACTAAAGAGCCCCGCCCCGGCTGGCAACCGGCTGGCCAAAGCGGCTCTGGTTGGCGGGCTTTAGCGGGCGAAAAAGAGTGGTCGGAGTAGCAAGATTCGAACTTACGACCCCCACGTCCCGAACGTGGTGCTCTACCAGGCTGAGCTATACTCCGACGAGGCCGGGCTTATAGACGCGCCCCCGGGCGGGCGCAACGCGGCTTCTGTTCCGGGCGGCCTCTTGTTCGGGCCGGCAGCCCCCGGGCCTTGCGCGGGGCCGGGCGGGGCCGCAAGTCTGGCGCTGCCGAGGCCCCAAAACCTCCAGATCTGGCCGGGGCGGTGGAGCGCGTTCCCTTGAAGCAATTCCTCATCACCGTGGCCGGCGTGCTGGCGGGCCTCGTCATTTTCCTCGTGGTCGCGCCGATCGTGATCGTGGGGCTGATCGCCGGGGCGATGAACGAGACGCCCACAAACCCCAGCCAGATGGTGCTCTCGCTCGATCTGCGCGAACCGATGAGCGATCAGCCGCCGCAGAACGCCTTCGCAGCGCTGAGCGGGCAACTTTCGCTGATGGACGTGCTGGCGCGCCTCGAGGCGGCGCGCACGGATAACGCCGTGAAGGGCGTTTACATCCGCGCCAACACGGACGGCATGCCGGCGGCGCAAGCGGAAGAAATTCGCGCCTCGCTGCAGGCGCTGCAGCGCGCGGGCAAGTTCGTGGTCGCGCACGTGCAGAACGATGGCGTGCGCACCAGCCTTGCCGGGTACATGGCCGTCGCGGACGCGGACGAAGTGTGGCTGCAGCAAGCGAGCGAATTGCAGGCGATGGGGCTGACCTCAGAGGTGAGCTTCTTTGCCGAGACGCTGCGGCGCTTTCACCTCGAAGCGCAATTCGAGCAGCGCGAAGAATTCAAGAACGCGCCCAACCAGTTCACGCAAAGCGGCTTCACGCCCTCGCACCGCACGGCGACGCAGGGGCTGATGGATGGCATGTACGATGTGATGACGCGCGCGATCGCGGCCGACCGTGAGCTCACGCAGCCCGCGGTGCGCGCCGCGATCGAAGCGACGCCGATGACGGGGGCGCGCGCGGTTGAGGCTGGGCTCGTCGATCAGCTTGGGCGGCCGGAAGATGCGCAGGCCGCTGCGCTGGCGCGCGCCGATGGCGCGCAACTGGTGGAGATTGGCGATTATCACGCGCGCCGGCGAAATTCCGGGCCGGTGATCGCCGTGATCACGGGCGAGGGCGCGATCGTTTCCGGGCCGAACGAGGTTTCTCCGTTCGGCGATGCGAGCGTGATGAACAGCGACGTGGTCGCCGAAGCGCTGCTCGATGCGGCCGACGATGAGAGCGTGCGTGCGATCGTGTTCCGCGTGTCGAGCCCGGGCGGCTCGGTGGTGGCGTCCGATCAAATCCTGCATGCGCTGCGCACAGCGCAGTCGCGCGGCAAGAAGATCGTCGTCTCGATGGGCGAGGTCGCGGCTTCCGGGGGCTATTATGTAGCGGCTGACGCTGACGAGATCGTCGCGAACGCAACGACGATCACGGGCTCGATCGGGGTGTTCGGCGGTAAGATCGTGATCGGGCCGGCGCTTGAGCATTACGCAAGCATCCGCAGCGATCAGATGTCGGTCGGCTCGCCGCTGGTGTCGATGTTCTCGGCCGAGCGCGGTTTCTCGAACACGGAGCGCGCGGCGTTCGCGGGCTTCATCGATCGCGCGTACCAGGACTTCCTGACGCTCGTCGCGAACGGGCGCGGCCTGACGGTGGCGCAGGCGCGTGAAGTGGCGCGCGGGCGGGTGTGGACGGGGCAGCAGGCGGTGTCGAACCGGCTTGTCGATCACATCGGCGGCTTCGATGTGGCGCTGACGCGCGCGCGCGCGCTGGCTGGGCTCGATGCGGATGCGCAGGTGCAGCTGCGGTTCTACCCCACGCGCAAGACGCCGTTTGAACAATTCGAGGCGCTGTTCGGCGCTTCCGCTGAGAGCGCGCGGGCGCTGGCGGTGATCGCCCAGGTCGCGTCCGATCCGATGTTCGCGCAGGCGGCCGCTGAGCTGCAATCGCGCGGCGGCGCACGCGCCGAAATGCAAGGCATGAGCATTCGCTAGAGAGCTGAAGCTAGAGGGTTGAAGAGAGATGACGATCCATAGTGCAATGGAGCCGATGACGTTTGCGCGCGGGCCGGTGATGAAAAATCGCTTCATGCTCGCGCCGCTGACCAATCTGCAGAGCCGGCCGGACGGCGTGATGAGCGAGGACGAATTCCGCTGGCTCACCAAGCGCGCCGAGGGTGGCTTTGGCGTGACGATGACCTGCGCGGCGCACGTGCAGCGCATCGGGCAGGGCTTCCCGGGCCAGCTTGGAATTTTCGGCGATGAGCATCTTGAGGGGCTGACGCGCCTTGCAACGGAGATCAAACGCCACGGCTCGATCGCGGTGGTGCAGCTGCACCACGCGGGCATGCGCTCTCCCGAAGCGCTGATCGGGCAAAAGCCGGTTGCGCCGAGCGACGATGAAGCGACTGGCTCACGCGGGCTTTCGCTCGGCGAAGTCGAGCAATTGGTGGAAGACTTTGTCATTGCAGCCCAGCGTGCCGAGCGCGCGGGGTTCGACGGCGTCGAGATCCACGGCGCGCACAGCTATATCCTGTGCCAATTCCTCGCGAACGGGATCAACAAGCGCACCGACCGGTATGGCGGCTCGGCGGAGAACCGCGCGCGCGTGATTTTGGAGATCATCGATGGCGTGCGCGCGCGCTGCCGCCCGGACTTCAATCTAGGGCTCCGGCTTTCGCCCGAGCGTTTCGACCTGAAGCTTGCCGACATTCGCGATCTCGCCGCGCGCGTGATGGGCGAGGGCAAGCTCGATTATCTCGATATGTCGCTCTGGGATGCGTTCAAGGAGCCGGTCGAGGAAGAATATCACGGCAAGCGGCTGATCGATTGGTTCGCCGATCTGCCGCGCGGGAACACCCGGCTTGGCGCGGCCGGGAAGATTCTAACCGGCGCACATGTGCGCGAAGCGATGGCCGCGGGACTCGACTTCGTGATCATCGGGCGCGGCGCGATCTTGCACCATGATTTTCCGAAGCGCTTTGCGATTTCCGAAGCGTTCGAGCCCGTGCCGCTGCCGGTGAGCGAGCAGCATCTGCGCGATGAGGGGCTCGGCGATGCGTTCATAAAATACATGGGCACGTGGAAGGGCTTCGTCCAAGGCCCGGCGGCGTAAGCAAATAAAGAAGCGCGTTGCGTCCGCGCGACGCAGCGTCAACAATGCATCTGAACGGCCGCTAAGCGCCGCGAGTGTGGGGAGACGCATGACCGTAGAGACGAGCCCAGCGATGGGTGGAGCGCCCGCGCGCCTGCCGATGTCCACCAAGCTCCTTTACGGGTTCGGCTCGATCGCGTTCGGCGCAAAGCTCCAAGTCATGGGCATGCTGCTGTTCTTCTACAATCAGGTTGTCGGCATGCCGGCGGCGCTGGTGAGTCTTGCGCTTGCGATCGGCGTGTTCGTCGATGCGTTCTGGGATCCGCTGATCGGGCAATTGTCGGACAAGACGCGCTCGCCCTGGGGGCGGCGCCATCCGTACATGTATGCAGCCGCCGCGCCCGTCGCGATCTCATTCGTGCTGCTTTGGAATCCGCCCCACGGCTGGAGCGATGGCGCGCTGTTCGCCTACCTCCTGGCGACGGTGCTGTTCACGCAATTGGCGACGAGCTTCTATGAAGTGCCGAGCGCCGCGCTCGCGCCGGAATTGGCGCCCGATTATCACGAGCGCACGGTGCTGCTCAGCTATCGTTTCGTGATCGGCGTGATCGGCGGCGCGCTCGGGAGCGTGATGGCGTTCGGGGTTTTCCTGCGCCCCACGCCGGAATATCCGGCCGGCCAGCTCAATCCGGCAGGATACGGACCGCTTTCCTTTGCGATTGCGGCGATCGTTATTGTCGCCGTTTTGGTGTCGACGCTCGGCACGCATCACAAGATCAAGACGCTGCACGTGCCGGCCGCGCAGAAGCTCAGCTTCATGCAGTCACTTCGCGAGGTGGGCGCGACCCTCAACAATTGGAATTTCATGGTGGCCGTGATCGCCTCGCTGATCTCGGGCGTGGGGACGGGGATTTCGGGCGGCCTCAGAATATATTTCGGGACGTTCTTCTGGGATCTCTCATCGCAGGAGATTTTGCTGCTTTCGCTCGCGGGCCTGATTGCCGCGCCGGTGGGCTCGTTCGTGGCGACAGCGACATCGCGTGCGTTCGGAAAACGGCGCGCCTGCATGACGTTGTTCTTCATGAGCGTTGCGACCAACAACGCGCCGATCCTGCTGCGTCTCATAGGGTTCTTCCCAGACAACGATGCGCCCTCGCTGTTGCCCATCCTCTTTGCCGAGGCTGTGGTGACGGGCGTGCTTGCGATCGCCGGCTTCATCATCGTGTCCTCGATGATCGCGGACATCGTGGAGGATAGTCAGGCGCGGACGGGGCGGCGCTCGGAAGGGCTGCTGTTCTCGGCCGACTCGCTGCTGCAGAAGATCGTGACGTCGCTCTCCACGGTGCTGCCGGGGCTCATCCTGGCGTTCGTTGGCTTTCCCGAGCGCGCGCAGCCGGGGCAGGTCGATCCCGCGATCCTGCATGAGCTCGCCTGGATTTACATTCCGGCGACGATGACGATTTCGCTGCTGTCGATCTCGACGTGGAGCTTCTACCGGATCGACAAGGACGGCTTCGAACGCGCGCGCGCGAGCATCGCGGCCGCTGAAGTGCGCCTCGAAACCGATACGAACGCGCCGCGGCCTTAGCGCCAAAGTGCGGCGCCCAGCGCCTTTTGCAGTGTGAGCTGGAAGCTGGGCGTCGCTGATGGGAACACCATCTGCGCGCCGACGAAATAACAGTGCTGAATGCGCGCACGCGCCGTCGCCTCGGCGGTGTCGAGACCAAGCTCGGACCGGAAGAGCCGCACAAGATAGGCGATGCGCCGCTCATCCGACGCCGCGACGACTTCCGCAATCGCCGGCTCATGCGCGGCAAGGCGGCGCAATTGGCGCTCCAGGCCATGATCGATCTGCGCGGCGTGGCGCGCCAGCGCTTCGCGCCGCCTGCCGGAGACACGCAGCGCATCGATGGCAGCGACCTTGTCATCGACCTCGTGCTTCAGCCAATGCGCGCCGAGCGCG
This sequence comes from uncultured Caulobacteraceae bacterium, assembly GCA_964564595.1. Classification (GTDB taxonomy): domain Bacteria; phylum Pseudomonadota; class Alphaproteobacteria; order Caulobacterales; family Aquidulcibacteraceae; genus JBEVOS01. The sequence goes on along the minus strand of CAZMCA010000166.1, from coordinate 1,498 downwards.
GCCAGGAACGCGCCATGATCGGCGAAGTGGTGGTAGAACGAGCCGCGCGTCTTGCCCGCTGCTTCCGTCAACCGCTCGAGCGTCAACGCTTCGGCGCCTTCGCGCGCGAGCGCGTTGAGGCCGAGCGTGATCCAATCGTCCCGTCCAAACCGTGCTTTCCGCTTTGCCGTCATTACGTTCTTCATTCGAAACGTCTTGCAATATCCAAACCATAACATATGGTATGGAGAACGGCCAAGGACCCGGAGGCGGATCGTTATGCTGCTGCGCAGGACAAGGCAGGCGGTCCGCAACGCCGCGATGGCTGTGGCGGCTTTGGCTATGCTCGGCGCGCAAGGGTGTGTGAGCGCCGGACGTGACGCGCCGGGCGGCGGGGCGGCGGTGGAGGCGCGCATGACCGGGCAGGCCGGCCAATTGTATCTCTTCCAATATGCGCGCGGTCCAGCCTGGCGCGAGGGCGTTCCCATGCGCGCGCAAGGGCTTGGTCCCCATGCGGCGTACATGCAGCAACTGCAAGCCGAGGGGCGTTTGTTTGCGGGCGGCGGCTACGGAAGCGACGACGGCGGCATGGCGATCGTGACGGCCGCAAACCTTGAAGAAGCGCGCGCGATGCTGGCGGCCGATCCCGCGATCCAGACCGGCGTGTTCGTCGCGGAGCTGCGCGAGTGGCGCGTGCGCTTCAGGACTGAAGCGCCGCTACCGGATTAGCGCTTGTTCTCGACTTCGTATTTCGCGAGATCGGCGCGGAGGGTTTCGTAGAGGCGCGCGACGAAGCTTTCGGCGTCGTCATCGACGAAATCGTCGAAATAGCCATCGACGTTGCTCTCGAACACGTACTCGCCGCCTTCGCAGAAAATGAAGCCGAGCTCTTCGTCCGACGCGTTGTGGATGATGGCGATGGCGAGTTGCTCGTCTTCGTCGTCGTCCTCCGGCGTGGCGAAGGAGATGCGGCGGCTCTGGATCTTGTCTTGCAGGATTGGCGCGAGGCGCTGGAGCGCGGCGAGATCGTCATAAGTCTCGCCCGTCTCATCGAGGGAGGCTTCCAGACGCTTCTTGGCGGCGTCTACGTCGTCGTCAAAGCTCATGGCGTCGCGCTCCCGGCGATTTCTTCGTCAGTGTCGCTTTATGCGGCTTGCGCGAGGCTTTGGAAGAGCGCCCAGCCGCCGGTGCGGCCAAGCGCTTCATCCGACGCGCGCTCGGGGTGGGGCATCATGCCCATCACGTTGCCGCGCTCGTTCACGATGCCGGCGATATCGCGCATCGAGCCGTTCGGGTTGTTCTTGTAGCGGAACACGACGCGGCCTTCGTTCTCGAGCCGGTCGAGCGTGTCTTCGTCGGCGATGTAGCGCCCGTCGCCATGCGCGATCGGGATCGTGGTCTCACGCGTTTCGCGGTAGGCGCGCGTGAAGCGCGTGTTGGCGTTGACGATGTCGAGATCGACTTCCTTGCACGCGAACTTGAGGCCAGCGTTGCGCGCGAGCGCGCCGGGCAGCAGGCG
>CAZMCA010000165.1:0-7715 GCA_964564595.1 uncultured Caulobacteraceae bacterium | reverse complement strand
GTAGTAAAATTTGATCTTCTGCTTGGCGACCAGTTGGAGGCCGAAGTCAGAGGTTTTGCCTTTGCGGCGCTGGCCGTGTTGGCCCGGGCCATAAGAGCGCTTGTTCACCGGCGACTTCGGGCGGCCCCAAAGGTTCTGCCCGAACCGGCGGTTGGATTTGTATTTCGCTTCGACGCGTTTCGTCATGGCGCAATGCGCCTTTCTTCGTCCGTGACGGGGACCGGCGGCTTCCCATTGAAGCCGCGACTGCCCTGGCGGTGCGCCCGTCGCCCAGTGTTGGCCGCGCGAGCGCGGCCGGTTCCGGCCCCAGAGGATCGGAAGCCGGCGGTTCTAGCGGCCCGCAACGGGAAGTCAAATCCGAGCGCTGACGCCCGCTAACCATCGCTTGGCCAGAACGCACGCAGCTCCAGGCGCCCGGCCCGTGCCATTGGATGCGCGGCCGCCACCTCGATGGCCTCCTGCATGTCCCTGCATTCGAGAATGTCGAACCCCAGGATCACTTCCTTGCTCTCGGAGAACGGCCCGTCTGTCACCAGCACCTTGCCGCCGCGCACGCGCACCGTTTTGGCTTGGCTCACAGGCCGGAGCCGGTTGCCGACGATGCGCCGGCCCTTCCGGTCATTCTCTTCCACCCAAGCCTCAGCCTGCCCTGGCTGCTCAGGCGCCGCATCGGGCTCGGCGTCGCTCGCCACAAACATCAGGAACCGCATGCACTCCTCCTATGGAAAGCCATAGGACGACGGCGGCGCGCTGGGGCCGACATTTTCGCTATTGCGTGGGCGGCCTCGGGGGCGGACGCGGCAGAAGCTGGTCGTAGACAATCCTCCAACCCTCGGGCCGCAACTGCCAGATGCGCATCGCATGCCCGCCGCGCGCGCCGTCTTCACCGCCCCAAAAACTTTCGTTGATCGTGAACACCATGTCGCCGGCCTCGGAAGCAGCCGCCGAAACGCGGCTGTAGCGCACCGTGCCTGCCGGGCGCGCATAGGCCGCCGCCGCCCCCTCCGCGCCAATGCCGGGCGGCAAGCGCGGCCGGTTCACACGCGCATCGCTGGCGACGAGGCGCGAAATCGCCGCGTCATCGGCGTTGTCGTGCTCCAGCGCCGCCACGGCTTCGAGCGCAGCCAATTGCGATCCAAGTCCGCGCTGGGCCGTCGGCAACGTGTCGGGCGCGCCATCGCGCGGGAACGGCGTTTCATCGCGCACGGGCGGGCCGCCATCGTAGATCCACTTCCACGATCCGTCCGGCTGTCGCCGCCACACCGTGAAATAGTGCCCGCGCACGACATCGGAGCCCGCCACGTACGGTCCGGTCGTGAAGCCGAGATCTCCAGATTGCGCGATGCCGGCGAACTCCGGCCACCAATAGAGCGAGCGGTTGCCGTCGTCCGGCGTGTCGGCGAGCGATTGCTGCGCGCTCACTGGCTCAGGCTGCATGATGAGCCCGTCCGGAGCCGCGTAGGCGCGGAACGCCCGCACCCACCCCTGCTCGCGCGCACGCGCCGCGAACGCGTGCTCCGCAGCGATGACGGGCGCGGCGGAAACAGGTTCTTCGCGGGGGCCGCTCACGCACGCGCCCGCCAGCAGGCACACGGCCAGAACAAGCGATCTCATGTGCGCGAACAAAGCCGCCAGCCGTCCGCGAGCAATGGTTTTGCGACGAACGCGCCTGCCGTCCGTCGCAAAGTTCGCTACTCGCCCGCGCCGGTCCCGAACGAGATCAAATTGCCGTCCGGATCGCGCACCACGAAGTCGCGCGCGCCCCACGGATGGCGCTTGATCTGCTGGTGAAACGCAGCGCCCGCCGCGCTGAACGCCTCGAACAGCGCTTTGACCTGCGCCGCGTTTTCGAGCCCGATCGTCAGCGCGAACAGATCTTCCTTGCGGCGCATCGCATCGTCGATCACGCCCTCGTCCACGTGCCGCAAACAAAACCGCGCCAGATCGCGCGCCACTTCCGCAAAGAACGGCGGCTCGCCGTATTTCAGCGTCACCCGAAAGCCGAGCACGCCAGTATAGTAGGCAAGCGCGCGGTCCATGTCGGTGACGAACACGTGCGGAATCGCGAACCGCAAAAACGGCATGGGATCGTCGTCCCCCTCGCCTTCAACGCCGGGCGCCGCTTGCGCCTTAAGCGCGGCCCAATCCGCAAATCCCGCGCGCCGCGCAACCAATTCCTGCGCATCCGCGAGCTTGAACTCCGCATCCAGGATGGCGCGATCGTCAAAGCCGGCAAAGCGCGGAACGTGATCGCGGATGATCGCCGCCACTGTCCATTCGCGGCTCTGGTGCCAGTGCAGAAACTGCTTGGCTTGCTTCTTGTAGGTTTCGAGCGTCGGCATGAGGTCTCCTGTTCGCAAATCGCTTTGCGTAGGCGGGCCTCGCCCTTTCGGCGGAACGCCGATGCGCCCTACAGGAACGCACCGATCGTGTCCGCCGCTCCGGCGCCTGTCAATCGCTCCGCGCCAAGTAGATGCGCTGCAGGATGCGCGCGCCGAGCCACGCCGCGGGCAACGCCAGCAACGTCGCCCAGACGAGCTCGACGCCGAGCGCCGCCAGCGCCGCGCCCGTGAGGCACGCCGCGCAACAGCCCAGATCCCACGCCCCTTCCGTCGCCATATGAAAGCGGAATGCGCATGGCGCGCGCTTTGCGATCGGCAGCACCGCTCCGCCAATCGTGGGCGACATCATCGCCATCGCAACAGAGCCGCTCGCGCCCGCAAGAGCTGCCGTCAGCGGATCACTGATCGCGAGCGCGCGCACGACCACAACAAGCGCGCTCGCGGCAAACGCGACCGCAACGGCGCGCACGCCGTGCCCGGCGTCGACGTGCCGCCCAAGCACAAGCCCCGTCGCGGCGCCGAGCACCGCCGCGAACGCAAGCGCGCCGCCATAGGCCGCAAAGCTCTCGCCCAGCGCCAGGAAGAGCGCGATCTGCCAGACGTAGATGTACCAAGTGTCGAACCAGCCATCCGTCGCGCCATACGCGTACGCGCGTTTGGCTTGCGGCGACGCATCCGGAACGCCCGTCACCGGCGGATTGCGCGCGCCGATCAGCGGCAGCACCGCCAGCGCCTGCACGAGACCCACGCCCGCAAACATCGGCCCCGGTCCAAACATGAGCAGCGCCCACGCCCCGATCAGCGGCGCCGCAATGTTGGCGAGCGCCACGATCGCCTCGCGCGCGCTGACTTGATGGCCGCGATGTTCGTCATCGCCGAGGGCGGCGAAGAAGCTGTTGTTGGCGAGCGAGTACATCATCTCGCCGAACGCGGCCGTCGCGATCAGAACCAGCAGCGTCAGCCCCAGCCCATCGACGAAGCTCAGCACCGGATATTGCGCCGCCACCGCGAGCGTGCCGGCGATCAGCACGGGCTTGACGCCAAAGCGCTTGGCGAACGGCAGCACGATCGGCCGCAGCGCCCAGCGCAGCGCTGCGATCGCCGCGATGGTCAGCAAAACGTAGGGCGGGGCGAGCCCCGCGCGCAGAAGGTACACAAGCACGAACGCGCCGCCGCCGGCCTGAGCCAGCGCGACGACGCCCGCATGCACATAGACGCGGTTGACCGCGCCGTTGCGAAAGAACGCCATTTTTGATTTCCGATGCAGCAGACATGACGAGGCGCCAGCGGCTTTCGCGGCGCGCGAAACGGTCAGGTCGTTACGAAGTGAACCCACGCATGAGGGTACTCCCACATCGGAGCCGCGTGCATCGCAGGCCGCGCCGGCGATAGCAACCGCAAACCGCCCCGCCAGTCGTTCTTGGGCCTGCGCCTCGTATTGCACTCACAGATTTGTCATCGCCCCACGCGCGTGGGGTCTTGCGCTTTTGCCACGCATTCGCATTGAAAGTGCGAATTGCTCGCAAGTCAGCGAGCCGGGGGGTTATGTGAGCATTCGACTTCTGGCGACATCCGCCGCGGCGGCCCTGTGGATGGCCGCGCCCGCCGGCGCCCAAGACATCGCAGAGGCGCAGCTCGCCGCCGCCGATATCGTCGTGATAGGCGCGCGGGAGAACCTCCTCCGCATCCCCGGATCGGGCGACACGATCGAGCGCGAAGACCTCGAAGCCGCCCGTGTGCTCACCGTCAACGAAGCGCTTCGGCAGACCCCCGGCGTCTACCCGCGCGACGAAGAGGGCCTGGGCCTGCGTCCCAACATCGGCGTGCGCGGCCTTTCACCGACGCGCTCAAGCGAAGTGCTGCTGCTCGAAGATGGCCTGCCGCTCACCTATGGCCCCTATGGCGACAACGCGACCTACTCTCACCCGCCGCTTCGCCGCTTCGAGCGCATCGAAGTGCTGAAAGGCGCGAGCCAGATTCGCTTCGGGCCGCATACGGTCGGCGGCGTCATCAACTACATCTCGCCGCGCGCGCGCCCGGACTTCGGCGGCTCGTTGTTCGCCGCGGGCGGAGACGCCGGCTACGCTGAGGCCGCGGGCTCGCTTGGCGGCGCGATCGGCGGCGTGCGCCTCATCGGGCACGCCAGCACGACGCAATTCGACGGCGTGCGCGCCAATCACAATCTGCAATTTTCCGATTACAGCGTGCGCGCCGAAACGACGCTCGCGCCGGGTCATGAATTGATTGCGCGCGTTGCGATCAACCGGGAAGACAGCCAAGTCTCCTACTCCGGCCTCACACAAGCTGAGTTCAACGCAAACCCATTCGCAAACCCGTTTCCGAACGACCGGTTCGAGACGCAGCGCTATACGGGCGCGATCACGTATGGCTGGGAGATTTCGCCCACGCTGTCGCTGACGACGTCGGCGTATTCGCTCTATTTCAACAGGGATTGGTGGCGCCAATCGTCGAACTCGGGCGAACGCCCGTCGGACTCGTCCGATCCGCTCTGCGCGGGCATGGCCAACCTCAACACCACGTGCGGCACGCAAGGGCGGTTGCGCGAATATCACCAGTACGGCGTTGAATCGCGCCTCAACTGGGAGACGCAGGCGCTTGGCGCGAACGCCGACATTGAAGCGGGCGTGCGCTGGCACACGGAGCGGCAAAACCGCTACCAAATCAACGCCGATACGCCGAACGGCCGCACGCCGGGCACGACTGTCAATGGCGGCGTCGCCGAAAGCAATCTGCGGCACGCAGAGGCATGGTCTGGCTTCGTACTCGCCACGCTCGATTATGGCCGCTTCGCGATCAGCCCGGGCGTGCGCTTTGAGTCGATCGCGTTCGATCGCACCAACCGCCTCACCAACCAAACCGCATCGACCGATCTCAGCGAAGTCATCCCCGGCCTCGGCGTGACGTTCGACGTGACGGACGATCTTGTTGTGTACGGCGGCGTGCATCGCGGCTTCTCACCGCCGCGCGTGGAAGACATCGTCACCAACGCTGGCGGCACAGTCGATCTCGACGCTGAAGAGAGCACCAATTGGGAGTTCGGCTTGCGCGGCGCGCCTGCCGCAGGACTGAACATCGATCTCAGCCTGTTCCGGATGGATTTTGAGAACCAGATCATCCCGGCCTCGGTCGCGGGCGGGGTGGGCGCAACGCTCACCAGCGCCGGCGAAACGCGCCACACCGGCGCTGAAGCCAGCGCGCGCTTTTCTCTGCGAGACGCGGGCGTGATGGCGAATGACGACATCTACGTCCGCACCGCGCTTACCTACGTCGGCGAAGCGGAATTCACCGGCCGCCGATTCTCCAACATCGGCGGGTTTGCAGCCACGTCCGTCACCGGCAATCGCCTGCCCTACGCGCCAGAGTGGATCGCTTCGGCCGCGGTCGGTTACACGCGCGGCGCATGGCTCAATCTACAAGCCGAGGTGCAGCACACGGGCGAAATGTTCACCGACGATCTCAACACCGTGGCGCCGACGGCGAATGGCCAGCGCGGCCAGATCGAGAGCGCCACGATCCTGAACCTGGCCGCGAACGTCACGCCGCGCGAAGGCCTCACCTTCTTCGCGACCGTGAAGAACGCCACGGACGAGCTCTATATCGTCGATCGCGCGCGCGGGATTTTGCCAGGCGCGCCGCGCCTATGGCAGGCTGGCGTCAGCCTTTCGTTCTAAGGCGTCAGATAAACACAAAACGGGAGCGGCCATCACCGCGCCCGCCTTCATTTGTCGGTGCGCCGCCGCCGGCGAAGACTAGGATTCCAATTCGTATTGGCTTTGCAGATAATTCTGCACGCCGATTTGCGCGATCACGCCGAGCTGCGTTTCGAGGAAGTCGATGTGCTCCTCGGTGTCGTCCAGAATTTCCGTGAGCAGATCGCGCGTCACGTAATCCTTCTTGGTTTCGCACGTCGCGATCGCATCGATCAGCGTGTCGCGGCCGGTGTTCTCCGCTGAAAGATCGGCCTTGAGCCGTTCTTCCACCGTCTGGCCGATCTTGAGCTTGTGAAGATCTTGCAGGTTCGGGAAGCCATCTAGCATCAGGATGCGCTTCAAAATCCGGTCGGCGTGCTTCATTTCGCCGATAGATTCTTCGTAGGTCTTCTTTTCGAGCTTGCCGAAGCCCTCGTTGCCGTAAAGCCGGGCGTGCAAGAAGTACTGATTGATGCTCGTCAGCTCATTGGTGAGGCAAGCGTTCAGCTTCTTGATAATGTCCGTGTCGCCCTTCATCGCAGCCTCACTCCGCTGCGACCAGGACCTCCGCCCGCGCGCAGCTCTTGCCAATGGTTTCGGCGATCTCGGGGAGGCAGCGCCCGCAGCATGGCTCGCACCCGTGGTGGGCGAGCACGTCCTCTGGAGCGGCCGCCCCGGCAGAAATCGCTTCCGCGACCTCCTGCGTCGTCACGCCGTTGCAGTTGCAGACATACATCCCGCGATTCCCCGGAAAGCAACGCGAATTCAAGCAACTGACTCGCAGCCGCAGAACTATGTAGCCCGCGCCAGCCGGTCCTGCAAGTCATTCGCACATGCACAGGTCGCCGCAGGCGCCTTGGGGCGGCGCCCACCCTGGGCTAGAAGCCCGCGACCGTAACCCAAGAGCCCAGCCCGATGGCCGCCTCGGCCCCCAAATCTCCCAAAGTTGGGATCGTCAGCCTCGGCTGCCCCAAAGCGCTCGTCGACAGCGAGCGGATCATGACCAAGCTCCGGAGCGACGGGTACGCCCTCTCCGGGGAGTATGAGGGTGCGGACCTCGTGGTCGTGAACACGTGCGGCTTCCTCGATACTGCCCGCGCTGAGAGCCTCGACGCGATCGGCGAAGCGCTCGCGGAGAATGGCAAAGTCGTCGTCACCGGATGCCTCGGGCATGAGGCCGACCTTATCCGCCAGACGCACCCGAACGTGCTCGCGATCACCGGCCTGCACCAATACGAGGCCGTGCTCGCCGCCGTTCACGAACATTTGCCGACGACGCACGATCCAAAAATCGATCTCGTGCCGGAGAGCGGCCTTCGCCTCACGCCGCGCCATTTCGCGTATCTGAAAATTTCCGAGGGCTGCAACAATCGCTGCAGCTTCTGCATCATCCCGAGCATTCGCGGCGATCTCGCCTCACGCCCGATCAACGCCGTGCTGAAAGAAGCGGAATCCCTCGTCAAAGCGGGCGTCAAAGAACTGCTCGTGATCAGCCAGGACACGAGCGCCTACGGGCTCGACATCAAATATGCCGAGAGCAAGTGGAAGGACCGCATGGTCCGCGCCAAATTCTACGATCTAGCGAAGGAACTCGGCGATTTGGGTGTCTGGGTGCGCATGCACTACGTCTACCCCTACCCGCACGTCGACGACGTGATCGGCC
>CAZMCA010000164.1:0-7791 GCA_964564595.1 uncultured Caulobacteraceae bacterium | reverse complement strand
GGGGCGGCGCGCATCCGATCGCGGCGGCGGCGGCATCAGGTGTGTGAATGGGCGCCGTGAGGGGCGCTATTGGAGGGTTTCATGCGGCTCATCGCCAGCGTCGTCGCACTTGCGCTTGCTGCGCCCATCGCGGTGCATGCAGCGGCGGCCGATACGCGCGCGCATAGCGGCTTCACCGGAATCGGCGCGAGCGGGCGCTACCGTGTCGAGGTCGTGCAGGCGGAGGCTTATGGCGTCACCGTCGAAGGGCCCGACGCGGCGCGGATTGAGACCAGCGTCGAAGGGCGCACATTGCACATCCGGCCCAACAACCGGCCCTGGTTCGGCATCGAGCCCGCTTATGACGTGGTGGTGCGCGTGAGCGCGCCGACGATCACCGATCTTTCCATCGCGCGCGGCGGGCAGATGCGCGCGACGCTGACTCAAACCAGCGCGCTCGATCTTTCCGCAGCGATGGGCGCGGAGCTCGATATCTCTGGCGCGTGCGGCGATCTCGATGCGAGCGCGGCGATGGGCGCGCAGATCGACGCGCATGAGCTGGCGTGCCGCAGCGTGGACGCGAGCGCTTCGATGGGCGGCGACATGCGCGTGCATGCGACAGAATCGGTCGATGCGTCCGCGTCGATGGGCGGTTCGATCCGCGTGACGGGCGCGCCCGCGCAACGGCAGACGAGCGCCACGATGGGCGGCGATATTTCGATCCGCTAGTCGCGCGAACTTTCGGCAAAAAAGCGCCGGTAGAGCGACGCGGCGGCGACGGCCCAGGCAAGGCCTGCGCACCAACCCGCAAGCACGTCGCTCGGCCAATGGACGCCGAGATAGACGCGGCTCACGCCAATCAAGAACGCAAGCACGGCAGCACTAGCGTAAAGGCCGGTGCGGTTTCGCTGCCGGTCGATCTCGGCTGCGAGAATGAAGGCGAGCGTGAAATAGGCGGCAGTGGCGAGCATGGCGTGGCCGCTCGGGAAGCTCGCTGAATAGACCGCGACTTCGTGGGGCACGATGTCGGGCCGCGGGCGCGCGAAGAAGGCCTTGAGCGTTTCGCTGAGAGCTTGCGCGCCGCCAACGGCGATCACCGCAAAGAGCGCGCGGCGCGCGTGGCCGTTGATCCAAAGCTGCAACGCGACTGCGAGCGTCAGCAGAACGAGGATCGGCGTGCCGCCAAGCGCGGTGATGTCGCGCGCGGCTTCTTCAAGCCAAGCAGGCCCGATCGGATCCGAAGCATCGGCGGGTGCGCGCAGCGAGGTGATGAGCGCGCGATCGAAACCGGAGAGACCTCCAGAGCCGATGATGATCGCGAGAATGGCGAACGCCGCAGCGCTGATGAAGCCGACGGTTCTTGCTTTTGGAGGTGTGCTCATCGGCTTGTTTTAGGCTCACGCAAAAAATTGGAAACCATGCGCATCTGTCTGTGTGCGGTGCGGCATCTCCCTATCGAAAGCGCACGATGCGCGCACATGGAGATGACGATGACCATCAATACCCGCCTCATGACCTTGCTTGTCGCCGCCGCGCTCTGCGCTCCGGTTGCGTACGCCACCGCGCTGCAAGCGGCTGCAATCTTCGGCTAAGCCAACGCGCGACAGACCGAAGCGTCTTAAACGAGGGGCGCGGCGTGAAGCCGCGCCCTTCGCGTGTCTAGTGGCGGCCCATGCGCGGGTGTTGGTCATCGTAGATCTGATCGGGCGGCAAGCGCGCCGCGGCCCGCCCCGCATAAGCGGCAAGGAAGATCGCGGGAATGACAGCAAGGCCCGCAAGATAGAACGGGCCGTCGATCGTGATTCCAGCGAAGGCAAGGCCGGCGCAGAACGGGCCCGCGACGCGCGCGAAAGCGCCGGTCGCGTTGTTGAGGCCCATCACCTGGCCTTGGTGATCGGGGTTGGTGACACGTGAGATGAGCGCCGAGACGTTCGGCCACGCCATCGAATTGCCGAATGCGACCAGCGCGAGCAGCACCGTCGACATCACGATGCCGGTTGAGAACACTTGCAGGAATGAACAGAGCGCCGCGAGGCCCATTCCGCACGCGAGCATGCGCGCTTCACCGAAGCGCCGCGCGAATGCACCGGTCAGCATCATCTGGCAGATCGCGGCGACGACGCCGGTGACGCCGAACATCATGCCGATCTCGCGCGGGCCCCAATCGAAGCGCTGCTGGCCCCACAGGCCGAACGTGCTCTCGATGCCGGTGAACGCAAAGCCGGACAGGAGCGTCACCAGAATGAGGCGGCTGACGACGGGGTTCTTCTGCGCCCAGCCGAGCATCTCCCAGCGGCTTGGCTGCACGTACACTTCGCCTTCTTCCGGCTTGCGGCTTTCCTTCACGAAGAAGATGAGCCCGAGCAGCGAACAAAAGCCGAGCGCGGATGCGGTGAGGAGCGGAATCTGAAAGCCCGCCGGGCCCATGTCCGGATGCGCGAGCAAACCGCCGATCGCCGGACCGACGATGAACCCGATGTTGAACGCAGCGCCGAGCAGCGCCATGCGCCCGGAGCGATGCGAGGGCGGCGTGACGTCGGCGATGTAACCTTGAATGACGGAAGCGTTCCCGCTGGCCATGCCGCCGACGAGGCGCACGAAGAATGCGATGTAGATGTTCGGCGCGAACGCGAGGATGCCGTAGCAGAGCACGTTGCCGGCGACTGTTGAGATCAGCAGGGGCTTGCGGCCGATGCGATCGGAAAGGCGCCCCCAGATCGGCTCGCCGAAAAACGCCCCGAGCGAATACGCGGAGAAGAGCAGCGCGATCTGCCAGGCCGGCGCATCGAAGCTCTGCGCGTAGAATGGCAACAGCGGCACGACGATGCCGAAGCCGACCATGTTCATGAACATGACGCTGAGCAGCGTCAGCAGCGCGCCGAAGCCCGCGCCGCCAGGCGGCGCAGATTTGCGGCCGCGCCGGAGCGCGTCCGCGAGCATCGACAAAAGATTGGCCATTGAGCGGCGGGTTTCAAAGCGCGCGCGCGCGCCGTCAAGGCGCCGCTAGGTCCGCTCACCCGTGCGTGAAGGACCACGTGACCTGGGTCACGTTGAGCCCGTCAAGCCGGAACCTCACCAGAGAGCAGACGTTCTCCACCCGAAGGTTACAAGTCATTTGGAGAATAGGGCAATGACCGAGCAGCAATACGACAACAATGTGGGATACGAACCGAAGAAGACGGTTCGTGGCGGCCTGATGGTTCGCACGGCCGTGATCGGCGTTATTGCTGGCGTCCTGGCGCTCTCAACGTCGTACGTGATGGCGACAAGCGAAGACACGGCTGAACTTGTGCCCGAGCAGCAGCTCGCCATGAACGAACCGCAGATCGCGGTGCCCGACAGCGGCTACACGACGCTCCCGACACAGGATGCGATCGCGCCGGAAGCCGCGCCGCAGCAACAACGCGCTGAGGCCGCGCCGCGCGCAGCGCCGCGCCGGGCAGCGCCCGTTGAAGAATTCCAACCCACCCCGCCGCCGGCTGAGCCGGCGCTGACGGGCGCCCCGCCGGCGCTGCCGGCTCCCGCCGATCCGGCCCAGACGATCCCTAACATTGTCGAACCGGTTCCGCCCTCCGTCGAAGGCTAACCAGAACCCCAACCGCGCGGTCTGAAGAGAGACGGTCCCACGCCAGGGGCGTCGGCTCTCGTAGGGCCGAGGGTAAGGTCTGGCGTCGCACGCGAAAGCGTGCGGCGCTTGCCTCGTATGAGGCGGAACCTGCTAAGGATCGGGCTCTGGATTCGCGACGATAGACTGAGAGGACTGGGCGGTTGGAGCATTACGGGGTTTTCGCGACGCTGACGGGCGCATTCGTTCTTGCGTTCGCATTGGGATTTTTGGCGCTGCGAGTTGGGCTCTCGCCAATCGTTGGGTATCTGCTCGCGGGGATTGCGGTTGGACCGCACACGCCAGGCTTTGTCGGCGATAGCGCGCTTGCGGTTGAGCTCGCGGAAATCGGCGTCGTGCTTTTGATGTTCGGCGTCGGACTCAAATTTTCGATTTCAGATTTGCTCGCGGTGCGCGGCGTCGCGTTGCCAGGCGCGCTCGGGCAGATGGCGGTGGCGACCGCGCTTGGTTACGCGCTGGGCTATGCGCTTGGTTTGCCGCCCGCCGAAAGCTTCATTCTTGGCTTCTCACTTTCGGTCGCGAGCACTGTGGTGCTGTTGCGCGCGCTGGAGGAAAGAAAGCTCGTAAAGAGCGATAATGGCCGTATTTGCGTGGGTTGGCTCGTGATCGAGGACCTTGCGATCGTGCTTGGCATCGTGGTGCTGCCAGCGGTGATCGCCGCGCTTTCGGGCGAGCAGGCCGGCACGCCGACCGATGTTGCGATCGCGCTTGCGATGACGCTCGGCAAGATAGCGGTGTTCGTTGCGCTGATGCTTGTGATCGGCTCGCGCGTGATCCCGTGGCTCCTGGTGCGCATCGCACACTTCAAGTCGCGCGAACTGCTCGGGCTCGGCACGCTCGCGATCGCGCTCGGCATCGCGTTCGCAGCGGACGCTTGGTTCGATGCTTCGTTCGCGCTTGGCGCCTTCCTCGCGGGCCTCGTGCTCAACGGCACGAAGATGAGTCACCGCGTTGCGGAAGATTCGCTGCCGCTGCGGGACACATTCGCGGTGCTGTTCTTTGTGTCCGTCGGCATGCTGTTCGATCCGGACATTTTGATCGAGGCGCCGCTCGCGATCGCGGCGGTTGTCGCGATTGTGATCGTCGGCAAGGGGCTGACGGCGCTTCTGATCGCGATGGCGTTCAAGCAGCCGGCCTCGACGGCTTGGCTGGTGGCTGCGGCGCTCGCGCAGATCGGGGAGTTCTCCTTCGTGCTGGCTGGCCTGGGGATGAGCCTCGATGTGCTTTCCGAGCGGACCTACAACCTGATCCTGGCCGGGGCGCTGATCTCGATCGCGCTCAACCCCTTCATGTTCAACCTGGCCACGATGCTGGGCGGGGGCGGGAGGAAAGAGGGGCAGGCCAAGGCCGAGGAAGCGCCTTTGCCAGCGTCGCCCGGATAGAGCACCCTGATGGGGAAGGCCGGGATGCGCGGAGGCCGTTCGCTTGCCCTTTTAGCGGGGATCGGGTATCCGCCGCGCTTCCAATTTTCAGACCTGACCCAAGGCGTCCGTCATGGCCGTTCCGAAGCGCAAAACCTCTCCGTCCCGCCGTGGCATGCGCCGCGCCCATGACGCTGTGAACAAGGCGACCTACATCGAGGACGCCAAGACCGGTGAGCTTCGTCGCCCCCACCATGTCGATCTCAAGACCGGCATGTATCGCGGCAAGCAAATCCTGAAGCCCAAAGAGGACTAAGGCTCATGGCCGCGTCGTTCCGGGTTTTAGGCCCAGGCGACGAAGCGGCCCTTGAAGCCTTCCTCGCGCCGCGGGCCGATAGCTCGCTGTTCCTGCTTTCCAACATTGCGCAGTCCGGCATCGTCGATACCGGGCAGGCCTTCACCGCGACCTACGCCGCCGCCTTCGAAGGCGGCGCGATCGTGGGCGTCGTTGGCCATGCGTGGAACGGCAATCAGCTGTTTCAGGCGCCGCAATACGGCGCGGAGCTTTCGCGGATTGCGGCTGAGGCGTGCGGGCGTTCGATCAAGGGGCTGATCGGGCCGTGGGAGCAGACCGCGCCGGTGCACGAGAGCGCGGCGCTTGCCGGCAAGCACACGCTCATCGCTGAGCAGGAAATTCTCTACGCGCTCTCGCTGCGCGAGATGCGCATGCCCGAAGCGTTGGCGCGCGGCGCGGCGGCATGCAGGCGCGCACGGGAAGAAGATCATGCGCTGATCACAAACTGGCGCGTGGGCTATTCGATCGAAACGCTGAACGAGCGCGACAGCGCGGCGTTGCGGGCGCATGCGGGCGAAGCGATGGCGCGCGAAACCGCCAACGGACGCGCGTTTCTGCTTGAAGAGCGCGGCCATCCCGTCGCGTTTTCAGCCTTCAACGCGCAGCTGCCGGACGTCGTGCAAGTCGGCGGCGTTTGGACGCCGCCCGATTTGCGCGGGCGGGGCTACGCGCGCGCGGTCGTTGCGGGGCAATTGGCGATCGCGCGCGACGAAGGCGCCAAGCGCGGCGTGCTCTTCACCAAGCAAACAAACTACGCGGCGCAGCGCGCGTATGAATCAATCGGTTTTCAGCGCATCGGCGCCTACGGCCTCATCCACTACGCAGCGTAATTCCTCCCCCGTGAACGGGAGAGGAAGAAGGAGCGCTATTCCGCAGCGATGGCGTGAATGTTCGGGCGGGCGCCGAACAGCTTTAGCCAACGGTCGACGCACGTTTGCGCTCGCGCCGACACTTCGTCGTCGCTGGGCAGCGGACGCACGCCCGTCAGCAGCTCTTGGTAGTAATTGCCGCGCAGCAGGCCCATCAGCGCATCCGCGTAATCTTCGAACGCGGCTTGCTCGATCACGCCGCTGGCGCGCAGCGCCTCGAACGCGTCCGACAGCGGGCCGTCCATCTTGCCGCAGCTAAGCTGGTTGAAGGAGCGGCCGAGTTCGGGATCGCGCCCGGTTTCGCCCATCGCCATGCGATAGACCGCGATGGATTCCGGGCGCGTCATGGCCCGCAGCATCGCTTCCGCAAATCCGCGCAGGATCGCGACGGCGTCTCCCTTGGTTTCGGCCAAAATCTGACCGGCCTCAATCTCGCCGTGCCGGGCGCCCCAGGCGAGCAGGGCGTAGAACAGGCCCTCCTTGCTGTCGAAACGGGCGTAGAGCGTTTCCTTGGAGACGCGGGCGCGGCGAGCGACCTCGTGCATGGTCGCGCAATGGAGGCCGTGCTCCTCGAACACGTCGAACGCGGCCCGCAGGATCAGCTCGCTCTTCGGGTCGGACATCGGCTCAAGCCAGCTCGGCCGTTGATCGAGAACGCTCATGGGGACCCTCCGCGAAGCAGGTCTGTACCGTACAGTACGCGGCGCGTACCCGCAAGTACGCCGCAGGGGCGTACCGGCCGGTTCACGGAATTGTCAGCCGCCGCAGAGCTTGGCGAGGGCTGAGGTGATTTCAGCCTCGGTGAACGGCTTCTGGACGACGTCCCGGCCCGCGTATTGGGGCGGAACACCCTGGGCGCCGTAACCCGTGGTGAAAATGAAGGGCGTTCCGGCCTTCTCTAGGGCCTCGGCGATCGGCCAGGAGGCCGTGCCGGCTAGGTTCACATCGAGCACGGCAAAGTCAGGCTTGCGCTTCGCGATGAAGTCGAGCCCGGCCTGCAGCGTGGCGGCGGTGGTGGCGTCCGTGCAGCCAAGGTCGGCCAGGACATCTTCAATAAGCATCGAAACCACTGCCTCGTCTTCAACGACGAGCGCGGTTTTGCCGGCACAGGCGGACATGGAAGCTCCCACAACTCGAATTGGTCGACGCCGCCAGACCGTCGAGTCCCCGAAGCTTCTGTGGACAGGAACCGGCCGGGGCGCAAGCCGCCGCACGCAGCAGGCGCTCACACTTGCGTTTTGGGGAGGCGCGGGGCATCGGACCCGCTTCCAAGCAAGGGGCGCACGCAAATGACCGGTATCGCCGACATCATCGGCCGCGAAATTCTCGACAGCCGCGGCAACCCGACGGTGGAGGTCGATATCTTTTTGGAGGACGGCGCCAAGGGCCGGGCCGCAGTGCCCTCGGGCGCGTCCACCGGCGCGCATGAGGCCAATGAGAAGCGTGACGGCGAGCTGGACCGGTATCTCGGCAAGGGCGTGCGGGACGCCGTCGAGGCGGTGAACGGCGAGATCGCGAACGCAATCCTTGGGATGGACGCTGAAGACCAGCGCCGGATCGACCGGATCCTAATCGAACTCGACGGCACGCCGAACAAAGCGC
>CAZMCA010000163.1:0-7792 GCA_964564595.1 uncultured Caulobacteraceae bacterium | reverse complement strand
GGCGTCTTTAGAGGGTTCAGACCGCGCGGAAAAGACGATTGCGCCGCCGTGATCGTGCAGCCGGGCTGAGCGCGCGATGAACAAACCCTCTCCCCCTCTGAGGGGGAGAGGGAGAATGCGTCACCGCCGCCCGAACAGCTTCTCGATATCCGCGAGCTTCAGCTCCACGTAAGTCGGCCGCCCGTGGTTGCATTGGCCCGAGAACGGCGTCGCCTCCATCTGCCGCAGCAGCGCGTTCATTTCCTCGCCCGTGAGCCTGCGCCCCGCGCGCACCGAGCCACGGCACGCCATCGACGAGCACACTTCTTCGAGCCGTTCTTTGAGCGCATGCGCCGCGCCGAGCTCCGCAAGATCGTCCGCCAAATCCTTCAAGAGCCCGCGTGAATCGACGTGCCCGAGCAGCGCCGGCGTTTCGCGCACCAGCACCGCGCCAACACCAAACGGCTCGATCACCAGACCAAGTTCAGCCAATTCCTCCGCGCGCCCAAGCACGGCTTCGACTTCACCCGGATCGAGATCGACCACATCGGGAATGAGCAGCGCTTGGCGCCGCACGCCGCCCGCCGCGAGCATGCCCTTCATGCGCTCATAAACGAGCCGCTCATGCGCCGCATGCTGATCGACGATGACGATCCCGTCTTCGGTCTGCGCGACGATATACGTCTCGTGAATCTGCGCGCGCGCCGCGCCGAGCGGAAAGAACTCCGGATCGCCTTCCACCGGACCGCCGGCTTCCAGCCGGCTTTCATGCGCGACGGCGGGAGAAACGGCCGGCTGGAAGCCGGCGCTCCATTGAGCGTCTTCCACCCGCCCGCTCGGCAACATGAAATCGTTCTGCGCCAGCGCATGCTCCGCGACGCTCCACGACCGCAACCCAGGCTGCGGCGCGACGTGCGCGCGTGCGTGCCCAAGCGCGAACGCCGCCGTCGTCGTGCTTGCGCGATGCCCCGCGCCCGCCAGCGCATGCGTGAGCGCGCCCACGATCAACCCCCGCACGCGCTGCGCATCGCGAAAGCGCACTTCCGTCTTCGCGGGGTGAACGTTCACGTCCACTTCTTCCGGCGGCAAATCCAAGAACAACGCCACGACCGGATGGCGGTCCCGCGCCAGCAAATCCTGATACGCCGCGCGCACCGCGCCGACGATCAGCTTATCTTTCACCGGCCGCGTGTTGACGAAGAGGTGCTGATATTCGCGCGTGCCGCGATGCAAAGTCGGCAGCCCCGCAAAGCCGGTGAGCCGCACGTTGTCGCGCACCTGATCGAGCGCCAGCGCGTTCGGCCCGAACTCCGCGCCGAGGATTGCCGCGAGCCGGCGCTTGCGCCCTTCGTTTTCCGGATCGCTCTCGGCCGCAACCTTCAGCGACGCGCGCCCGTCATGCTCCAACAGAAACGACACATCCGGCCGCGCCATCGCGAGCCGTTTGACGACATCGCCGATCGCCATCGCTTCCGAGCGCTCGCTCTTCATGAACTTCAAGCGCGCGGGCGTCGCGTAAAACAAATCGCGCGCTTCCACGATCGCGCCGTGCGGCGAAAGCCCGCCCCATGCGCTCGGCGCCACCGGCGAGAGCGCGCCGCCCTCGACCGCAACGCGCCACGCGTCGTCCGCACCCTTAGCGCGCGATTGGATCGTCAGCCGCGCCACCGCGCCGATGCTCGGCAGCGCTTCGCCGCGAAAGCCCATCGTCGCAATGTTCAGAAGATCGACGCCGCCATCGTCTTCCGCGACCAGCTTCGACGTCGCGTGCCGCTCGACCGCGAGCGAAAGCTCGTCCTTCGGGATGCCGTGCCCGTCATCCTCGATCCGGATCGCCCCGAGGCCCCCGCGCTCGATTGAAATCGCGATGCGTTTCGCGCCCGCGTCGAGCGCGTTCTCCACAAGCTCCTTCACCGCCGCCGCCGGCCGCTCCACGACCTCCCCAGCCGCAATGCGGTTCACAGCTTCGGGGGGCAAACGGCGGATCGTCATGGGAATCGGCCGATTATACACCACCCCGCGCCACCGCTCCCGGACGGCGCAGCCCCACATTCCGTCATTCCGGACAGCGCGAAGCGCTGATCAGGAACCCAGGGGCCGAGCGCGCCGCCGTTTGCCCCTAGGTTCCGGCTCTCGCTCCACTCGCCCGGAATGACGTGCCGTGAGCAACGAGGCTAGAAGCGCCCCATGACCACGCGCCCGCCCACCGCCGCCCAGCTCGACTCCCCCTCCTACCGCCTCGCCGCGCTCGATCAGGATTTCATGATGGCGCGCGCCCAGCGCGGCATGCGCTTCCTGCTCGAATACGAGAAGGCCGAGCAGGCGCTGCGGGCTTGGTCGGTAAAGTCGACCATCGTCGTGTTCGGCAGCGCGCGCGTCGGCGACGACTCACCCTGGTATCAAGCCGCGCGTGACTTTGGGCGCATCGTGTCCGAACGCGGCGGCGCGCTCCTGGAAAACAATGGCGCGCCGCGTGAGAACGTCATAGCCACCGGCGGCGGCCCCGGCCTCATGGAAGCCGCCAACCGCGGCGCGGCCGACGCCGGCGCACCGACGATCGGCTTCAACATCTCGCTCCCGCGCGAGCAGACGCCGAACCCGTTCACGACGCCCGCGCTCACATTCCGCTTCCACTATTTCGCAATGCGAAAAATGCACCTGGCGATGCGCGCGAACGCGCTCGTCGTTTTCCCCGGCGGCTTCGGCACGCTCGATGAGCTGTTCGAAATCCTCACGCTCCGCCAAACGCACAAAGCGCGCGACATTCCCGTCGTGCTGTTCGACGAAGCCTATTGGCGCAGCATCATCAATTTCGAAGCGCTCATCGCGCACGGCATGATCGAAAAAGCCGACCTATCGCTCTTCCGCTTCGCCGAAACCGCCGAAGACGCCTGGAGCGCGCTCTGCGCCGAAGGCATCATGGATCGCCACGACGACGACGACCCGGTCTATCCGCCCGTCACGGACGAACTCTAGCTACCCGATCTGGCGCCACCGATACGTTGCGCCCACGCCGCGGAACGCTTGATCCCACGCCTCGCGCACTTGCGCTTCGGTCACGTTGTGATCGCGCCCATGCGATACGAAGTACACGTCGAACGCCACGCCCTGCGCCGCCGGCCCGAACTGCGCCTGCACGACATTGGCGAGCGCGGCGCTATCGCCGCGATAGATCGAATAGGCCGGCGAGTTCTGCCGCATGTCCGACACCAAGATCATCCGCCGGTTCGCGACATCCTCGTTGAAATCGTCACTCCCGAGCCAGCGATGCGCGTACTCCACGATCGGCGAGGAATTCGCCTCCGCCGGATCGCGAATTTGTGCGATCACGCTCTCGGCCGCGCCGCGGAAGCGCTCATCGAAGTCGCGCGCCGTGTAGCGCCGGCCGCGATAGATATCGCTCCACACGTTCGGCTCGCCCGGATTGCAGAGAACAGCGGATGCGTCGATTGGTTCGCGTCCAGCGACACGATCGAGAACTTGCCGCCCTGCGGCGTCTCACGCTGCGCGGTCTCGATCAGCTGATCGAGCGTATCGCCCATCGCGGCGTTCCAACGATCGGTGCGATCGAGGATAACCAGCGTATGCCCCGCGAGCGGCCGGTCGACCGGACACAGCGTCTCCGCATCGAGCCGCGCGGGCCGCAGCGCCCACACCGTCAGCGTCAGAGCGAGCAGGCTGACGATCACAACGCCCGTGCCCGTCGCGTAAGCGCGGTTCTTCCGCGCGCGCTCGGCCCTCACCGGCGGCCTCCTCGCGCAAACGCGAACACGTCGTTCTTCCGGCGCGGCGGCTCAAGATCGGGATCGGCATACTCGTGCACGGCCTCGTTGGCCGGCTGCACTTCTTCGAGCCGCAGCGGCGCAGGCGCCGGCGCATCGGAGAACTCATTGCGCGCATTCGCAACCGCGCGATCTTCGATGCCCTTCAGGAACGGCGTCAGCTCATCGTCATAGAACGAGTGATATTCCGCTTCGAGCTGCGCACGCGCGCCGGCCACCTGGCTCTTGCAAGCCGTGATGTTGCCCGTAGCGCGTGAGAACGCGGCCTGCAGGCCCTCCAGCACTTGCGAAGACGTCGGCGGCGCATCGCCCGCGAACGGATCGGTGTGGAAGTACTGCGGCTCCGCCGAACTGCGCGCGCTCGCGTTCGCGTCGCGATACATCCGGATCGCCTCGCGCCCTTCGGCGACGATTTCCGCGACCGTGTAGTCCCACTCCGCCGCATTATCCTGCGTGCGCGCGATCGCCTGCCGCAAAGCGCCTACCGCTTCCTGGCTGCGCTGCGCGATGTCTGCGAGCGACGCATCCGCTGCATCCTTCGCCACATCGATCTCGCGCCCAAGGCCTTGCGCGATCTCGCGCGTGCGCTCGCGCGCTTCTTCCATGCGGCGATGGCGGTGCCCGTAGCCCGGATAGGGCTCGTCCCAATACGCGCCGCGCGCGATCGCGAAAATCCCGATCAGCATCGCGATCACGAACAGCACCAGAGATTCCAGCTGCTGGAACGGCGTGAACGGCGCGGTCGCGATCGATGTCAGAATGTTGTCCGGCACGGGCGCATCGAGCGTCGTGTGCGCCAGCGCATAGCGATAATGCGCGATGTAGAACGCAAACAGCGTGATGAGCCCAACGCCCACGACCACTGCCGGCACGGCCCAAAGCTGATGCAGCCGCCCGCGCCCTTCCGCGCCGCGATAGTTGAGATACCGCCACGGCCCCATCCCAATTAGCGTGCCCGTGAGCACGACGAGGATCGAAATCATCAGCGCCGTGGTCCAGCCCTGCACGAGCCCGCCCGGGCTCGCCTGTCCGATCACCCAGCCGTTTGCCGCCACTTCGATCGTGAACAGCAGCGCGAGGAAAAACACCTTGCGCCAGAACACATCGTCATAGCGCGGCTCGGTTTCCGTGAGTCCATGTTGGATGCGGAAGCTGCGATAATCGCGGTACGCGCGCGCGAAATCCTGCTGCGCGTGATTGAGCTCCAAGCCCACCGCCGCCTGCGCGCGCGCTTTCTTGGCGCGGAACTGCGCGAGCGCGGTCTGCGGCTCGTCCGCCATCGTGGCCAAATCTTGCGGCAGCGTGGTGAAATCGGTGCCCTTGCCGACACCCAACATCTCGTTGGCGTGCTGCGCGATCGCGCTTTCGACGCGGGCGATGATGAGCCCCTCGGTTGCCGAGGGCTGCGCATCGTTCGAGGACGGCATGTTCCGGCGCCCATCGGCTGTGGCGCGGTCGGAAATCTTCAGCTCGGATTCAAGCTGGTCAGCGGTGAGGTGCGGAATGGGCGGCCTCCACGATTTGGTTCGGTGGAGCCGTGCGCGGCGCACACGGCGAAAACGGGGCGATCACTGCACACGAACTGCGCGCGCGTTACGCCTGACGTAATCTGCGTTGTTGATGCGAGGGTGTGACCGCCGTCACTTGCTACACAGCTTCGCGAGCGATGCGCGCCACAGCAACTTCCCTCGCCCCCAGAAGGGGGAGAGGGTCGAAGATAGAACTAAGGCGTCGCCGCCAGCCCTTCCGGCTGCCCAACCGCCACGAACGTGAAGTTGTCCGGGTTGTACAGCCGTCGGATCACGCGGTTCACGTCCGCCAGCGTCACCGCTTCGATCAGCGCGTTGCGGCGGTTGATGTAGTCGATCGGCCGCCCGATCGTGTGATACGAGTGCAGCACGCTCGCGATCGCGACGTTGCTGTCGAGCGAGAGCGCGAACGAGCCGGTGAGATAACGGATCGCGTCATCCACTTCGGCCTGCGTCGGCCCATCGCGGTACATCCGCCCGATCTCGGCGCGCGTCACTTCGATCGCTTCGCGCACCTTGGCGTTTTCCGTCTGCGCCGAGCCACGGATCGCCGCCAAACCATCGCGCACCGAAGGGCTCGTCGAGATGCCGTAAACGAGCCCCCGCTCCTCGCGCACTTCATCCATCAGCCGCGACGAGAACCCACCGCCGCCAAGGATGTAGTTCGCCACCGCGAGCGGGATCCAATCGGGATCGTCGTCCTGGATGCCGGGCGCGGAGAAGATGATGAGGCTCTGCGGCTGCGGCAGCGTCCGGACGATCAGCGGCGTCGGCGCCGCCATCGTCGCTTGCGGCGCCTCACCCGTGCGCCCAGTTGCAGGCAGCGCGCCGAACATGCGGTCGAGCGCGGGGCCGAGCGTCGCCGCATCGATGTCGCCGACCACCGTGATGTCCAGCCGTTCGCGCGTCAGCAACGCGCGGCGGCGCTCCTCGATTGCGGCGCGGTTGATCGCGGCGACGTTCTCAAGGCTCGTACGACGCCCATACGGGTGCCCAGGGATCAGCGCATTATCGAGCGCGAGATTCGCGATGTAGCCCGGATTGGTTTCGCGCTGGCGGATGCCGATCGCCATCTGGCGCTTCATACGCTCGAGCGGCGCGGCATCCATGCGCGGCGAGGTCAGCGCCAAGCGCGCCATCTCGAACGCAGCATCACGGTTTTCCGTCAGCGTGACGACCTGCATCGAAACGCCGTCCCACGACGACGAAAAGCCGAGCTGCATGTTCAGCTCTTCCAGGCGCACCTTGAACGCGTTCGCGTCCATATCGCCCGCGCCCTCGGTCATCATGTCGGCCATCACGCTCGTGACGCCAACGACGCGCGAATCCTCTAGCGCCGATCCGCCATGCCAATACGCGCTGACGACGATCATCGGCACCGTGTCGTCCGACACCAGCCACGCTGTTAGCCCGCCCGGCGACCGCACTTCCTGCACCGGCACGCCCGATTGGGCGTAAGCGAGCGGCGCCAGGAGAACAAAGAGCAACGCGGCAAGCAATTGCTTCCCGCCAGCGACGAGCCGGCGCGCGCGGATCCGAGGCGCATCGACGAGAACGAACGCGTTCATTGTGCACCTTCCGCGGCAGGTGCAGCAGCCGGAGCCGGCAACAACCACCCCGTGACGGACGCGTTGATATTGAGCGCATTGCGCGCCGCCGCGAGCGCTTCTTCGCGCGTCACAGCCATGATGTCGTCGGGCCAGTTTACGATGTCGTCGATGCTTTCGCCCTCCACCAGCGAGGAGCCGAACACGTTCGCCAGCGTTTCCTGACTGTCGCGCGCATAAACCGCCGCCGCCGCAAGACGCGCCTTCGAACGCTGCAGTTCCGCCTCGGTCGGTCCATCGCGCAGGAAGCGTGCGACTTCCGCATCCACCGCCGCCTCGATGCGCTCGAGCGTCACGCCGTCAGCCGGCGTTGCGTAGAGCGAGGTCGAGCCGCCGCCGCGGCCCGCTGTATCCGCGCCCGCGCCCGCGCTCACGGCGATGCGCTGTTCTTCCACCAGCGCGCGATAAAGCCGGCTCGTATCCGAGCCGCCGAGAATATCCATCGCCACATCGAGCGCGTGCGCTTCGCGCCCTTCCGCAGTCGTATAGCTCACGCTCGGATAGAGCCGCGCGAACGAGGGCTGGCGTACTTTCTCATCACTATGCGAAAGCCGCTGCGGACCGCGCGGCGGCGGATCTTCCGTCCAAACCCGCTCCGGCAAATTGCGCGTGGGGCGCACGCGCCCGTAGTAGCGTTCCGCCAGCGGACGCAGTTCTTCGGCGTTCACATCGCCCGCGACCACGAGGATCGCGTTATTGGGCGCATACCAGATGCGATAAAAATCGAGCGCGTCCTGGCGCGAGAGCTGCGCCATCTCGTGCATCCAGCCGATGATCGGAATGCCATACGGGTGATGCGGATAGAGCATCGCACGCATCCGCTCGTACATCACTTGGCCCGGATTGTTGTCGATGCGCTGGCGGCGCTCTTCCATGATCACTGCGCGTTCGGCGG
>CAZMCA010000162.1:0-7904 GCA_964564595.1 uncultured Caulobacteraceae bacterium | reverse complement strand
CATCTCTCTACTCCGAATTCGGGTTAGCGCGCGGGCGCTTCGGCGCGGGCGGGCGCCGGCGTCGCGGGCGCTGCGCCCGTCGCGGGCGCGGCGGTCGGCGGGGTGTCTGGATCGCTGGCGGGCGCGGCCGTTGCAGCGCTGGCGAGCGAGCCGCCCTGCGCCAGAACCCAACGGTCGAACTCTTCACGGCTCACGGCGCGCACTTCGATCGGCATGAACGCGTGGTTGATGCCGCAGAGCTCGGAGCACTGGCCATAATAGGTGCCTTCGCGGGTTACGTTGAACCAGCTGTCGTTCACGCGGCCCTGGATCGCGTCTTCCTTGACGCCGAAAGCTGGCACCGCCCAGGCGTGGATCACGTCATTCGACGTCACCAGCACCCGCACGTTCGTGTCGATCGGCACATAGATGGCGTTGTCCACAGCCAGAAGATGCGGCCGTCCAGCGGCGTCGGCTTCCTCGGCCGGCAGCATGTTCGACGTGACGCTCACGCCCATGCCTTCATATTCGTACTGCCAGAACCACGAATTGCCCGTGACCTTGATGGTGATCTCGGAGGGCGGGATCCGCTCGGAGTGAAACAGCAGCGGGAAAGATTGCCAGGCGATCGCAACCAGGATCAGCACCGGCACGACCGTCCAAACCACTTCCACGAGCATGTTGTGCGTGAACTTGCGCGGCGTCGGGTTGGCGCGGCGGTTGTAGCGCACGATCACCCATACCAGCAGCGCCAGCACGAACAGCGACGTTGCGAAAATCACCGGCAGCACGAAGTGATGGAAGCGCTGAATCTCTTCCATGATCACGGTCGCGGCCGGCTGCAGATCGTAGCCGCCCGGCACCGGTTGGTCCGCCCATGCCGCGCCCGATCCGGCGAGCATCGCCGCCAGGCCGATCAATCCCCCTCGCTTCACGCTCGGACCTCCATCTGCCCCTACAAGCCCTTAGCTGCTCACCGGCCGATCCCGGCCCAAACTGAGCGAACGACGCACGGTCCTTCGGACCTTCACGTGGGCGGCATTACACGCACGCGGTATGGCGCGCTCCGGGCTCCCGGCCTATACTTGAAAGGCGCGGCAAAGAACCGCGCCAAGGTCCAAGAATCGGGCCGTCGAACTCCGTTACGGGCCGTATGGGTGCTAGCATGAGCCGACGCCGCCTTCCAAGGCGTCTCCCCGCCGCGCTGGGATGCGCGGCCGCGTTGTTGTTTGCGCCGGCCGCCTTCGCGCAACCGGGCGAGCCAAGCCAGCGCGGCGACGCGACCGCCCGCACCACGATCGGCGCGCCGAACGCCCACGCCTGCAACGAAGCCGCGGCGTCAGGCGATGCGTCCGAAGCCGCCATCATCAATTGCACGCGCGCGATCGAGGAAGAGCGCCTCTCGCGCATCAACGTGATCTCCACACGGATCAATCGCGGCGCGATCCATCTTCGCCGCCGCGAAGGCGCGGCCGCCCTCTCCGATTTCGAGGCTGTCATCGCAATGGACCGGCGTAACGCCGAAGCCTACGTCAATCGCGGCGCCGCCCTGATCATGATTGGCCGGCCGGGCCCCGCCGTCGCCGCCATCACGGAGGCGCTGACGCTCGGCGTGCGTGAGCCGCACAAGGCTTATTACAACCGCGGCGCCGCGCGCGAAGCGCTGGGCGATCTCCGCGGCGCATACGAAGATTACTCCACAGCGCTGCAAATCGAGCCCGATTGGGGCCCCGCCGGCCAAGAGCTGGCGCGCTTCGTGCGGATGCGGCGCGAGCGGTTGGCGAGCGTTGTCGGCGCCTCGACGCTTGCGCCGCCTGGCGGGCCGGGCGCTGCAACGGAGGGAGCGCCATGAAGAAGCGCCTTGCATTGGCTGGGGCCGCCGCCCTCGCTCTGCTTTTGGTTCCGGCCGCATACGCCGCGGTCACGGTGATCGGATCGTCCCGCGGGCATGACTGCTACGCGGCGGCGATCGAAGGGCGCGCAGATCGCGCCGCACTCGACACCTGCACGGGCGCGCTTGAACAGGAAGCGTTCGGCTCACGTGACCGCGCAGCCACGCTCGTCAACCGCGGCGTCGTCTATCTGCACCGCCGCGAGTGGCAGGAAGCGCTGAACGACTTCGACCGCGCGATCAGCATGCGCCCCCAACTCGGGGAAGCGCATGTCGATCGGGGCGCGGCCCTCATCATGCTGCATGACTACGCCGGCGCGATCCAAGCCATCACGCACGGCCTGACGCTCGAACCGGAAGATCCGCACGAGGCCTATTTCAACCGCGGCCTTGCGCATGAGTACTCGGGCGACATCCGCGCCGCCTATCTCGACTACCGCCGGGCGGCCGAACTTGCGCCCGAATGGCCGCGCCCGCAGCTCGAGATGGCCCGGTTCACGGTCACCCGCGCCCCAGCGGCCGCGAACTAAACAGATCGGAACCGAGGCGTTCGCCGCCGCAGCTTCGGCCGCGACGGACCCTTCGGCGCGCCATATATCTTTATCGACACGCACATCCAGAAAGGCGCGCCCTTATGGCCGACACACTGAGTCCAGCCCCCTCCGCCGCCGAAGTCGATTGGAGTGCGGCCGGCCGCATCCTCGCCGACGCCGCCCATAAGGCCGATGACGCCGAACTCTTTGTCGAAGAGAGCCGCTCAGAGAGTTTCCTGTGGGATGACGGGCGCCTCAAATCCGCGAGCTACGACGCAGCGCAGGGCTTTGGCCTTCGGGTCGTCGCGGGCGAGCGCGCCGGCTACGGGCACGCAAGCGTTTTGGAGACTGACGCGATTGGGCGCGCCGCAGAAGCCGCCGCCAGTGTGCGCGGCGGGCATGACGGCAAGCTCGACGTCTCGCCCACGCGCGTCAACCGCGCGCTCTACGCCGACGTCGATCCGCTCGACGCGCCCTTCTTCACCGACAAGACCGCGCTGCTCGCCGAGATCGACGCCTATGTGCGCGCGCGCGATCCGAGCGTGGTGCAAGTTTCGGCGTCGCTCGCGGGCTCACGCCGGGCGGTGACGATCCTGCGTCCCGATGGCGAGCGCTTCCACGACGCGCGCCCGCTCGTGCGCGTGAACATCTCCGTCACCGTCGAACGCGATGGCCGGCGCGAATCAGGATCGTGCGGCGCGGGCGGGCGCGAAGCTTACGCGCATTTCATCACGCCCGATCGCTGGAAGGCGATGGCGGATGAAGCGCTGCGCATCGCGCTGGTGAACCTCGATTCGATTCCCGCGCCTGCTGGAGAAATGGACGTCGTGCTCGGCCCGGGCTGGCCCGGCGTGCTGCTGCACGAGGCTGTCGGCCACGGTCTTGAAGGCGACTTCAACCGCAAGGGCACGTCCGCGTTCGCCGGCAAGATCGGCGAGCGCGTCGCCTCCGAAGGCGTCACCGTGGTCGATGACGGCACATTCGAGAACCGCCGCGGCTCGCTCACGATTGACGATGAAGGCACGCCCACCGGCCGCACCGTTCTCATCGAAAACGGCATTTTAAAAGGCTATTTGCAGGATCGGATGAATGCGCGCCTCATGGGCGTCGCCCCGACCGGCAATGGCCGGCGCGAAAGTTTCGCCCACCGCCCGATGCCGCGGATGACCAACACCTTCATGACCGCGGGCGACAAAGACCCTGGCGAAATTCTCGCGAGCCTCAAGCGCGGTGTCTACGCCGTGAACTTCGGCGGCGGGCAAGTCGACATCACCTCCGGCAAGTTCGTCTTCCAATGCACCGAGGCCTACCTCGTTGAAGGCGGCAAGATCGTCGCGCCGATCAAGGGCGCGACTCTGATCGGCGATGGCCCGTCCGCGCTCACGCGCGTCACGATGGTCGGCAACGATCTCAAACTCGATGACGGCGTCGGCACGTGCGGAAAAGGCGGACAGAGCGTGCCTGTCGGTGTTGGACAACCGACACTCTACATCCAAGGACTGACGATCGGCGGCGCATAACCTCACAGGCGTATTTACATCTGGCGACTCTCGCGTAACGTCCGAGTCGTCTCACCTGTCTGGGAGGGTTCTCATGGCTGCTGCCAAGAAGAAAACTGCTGCGAAGAAGGCCCCTGCGAAGGCGGCCAAGAAGAAGAAGAAGTAGTCCTTCTTTTTCGTTCGCAAAGTAAGGAAGCGCCGTCGGGTTCACGCCCGGCGGCGTTTCTCTTTGCGCGGCATGCATGTCATTCGTCGCAAAACACATCGTTGCGGCTGCGATAGGCGCCAAGCGCCGCATCCGTTTCAGCACATCACTGCATCCAAACCCTCACAAGCTCGCGCCCTGCCGCTCGTCGCATCGGCGTGGAAAGGGCGCGCGCACGGCGCCAGGGATGACGCCAAACGGGGATATGAAGTCCAATGCTGAAGCGTGTTTTGGTGACGACGGCGCTCGCGCTGTGCGGGGGCGCCTACGCCCAAGAAGTCGAACCTGAGTCGGTAGAATCGCTGGCGCAAACAGCGCTTCCGACGCCGCCTTTGGCCGACGAAACCGGCCGCGTCGTCTTTCCGCCAGAGTTTTTCAACAGGTTTTCTCCATCGAATGCGTTCGACATGGTGAGCCGCGTTCCCGGCTTCACGCTGACCGAGGGCGAGGATCGCCGCGGCTTCTCGAGCGCTGCGGGCAACCTTCTCATCGATGGCGAACCGCCCAGCTCCAAGAACGAAGACCTCGAAGATATTCTGCGCCGCATCCCCGCCGCGCAGATCGAGCGGATCGAACTGCTGCGGGGCGCGGCAGCCTCAGGCGATACGGGCGGAGGGCAAACCGTGCTGGTCAACGTGGTGCGCAGCGCCACCGCGGGCGCCGGCGTCTGGGATCTGACGCATGAGTTTTCGCTGCGGCGCGAGCGCGTCTCGCCGCGCGGCTCGGCCTCCTGGAGCGGGCGCGTCGGCGACGTCGAATACGCGCTCGGCGCACGGCGCTTTCTCGAATATCGCCCGCTCGACGGCTACCGCATCATCACGAATGGCGCAGGCCAGGTCACCCAAACCCGCCTCGATGAGACCCCGCGCACGTTCCGCGAAGCCGCCGCCAACGGCGAAATCGCCTTCCCGCTTCTGGGCGGGCGCATGCGCGCGAACACGCAAATCCAGCGCTACGAGGTCAACCCGCTGCTCAACTCCCTCGGCTACGCGCCGAACGGGACATACGTGGACGATTTCGACGTCGCGATCTTCGAGCGCCAGCAGAACTTCGAACTCGGTGGCAATTACACGCGCGACATCGGCGATGCGGAGTTGGAGCTGATCGGCCTCGGCGTGCGGCGCGGCTTCTACGACGACCAGGGCACCGTCAACCGCAACGGACTTGGCGTTGAAACCGGGCGCACGAACCAGGCACGGCGGCGCGACTTCGGCGAATACATCCTGCGCGGCGTCGTCACGACGCCGATCGCCGAAGGCCAGCGCCTCCAGGTCGGCGCTGAGGGCGCGTTCAACAGCCTCGACGCGCGCCTGCGGCTCTCCAACACGGTTGGCGGCGTCACCACGCCCGTCGCGCTCGCGGCGGCCAACGTGCTGATCGAAGAAACGCGCGGCGAAGCCTTCGTCACGCACCTCTGGCAACCGGCGGAACGTTGGTCGGTCGAAACCACCGCCGCGTTCGAAACCTCGACGCTGACGCAGAGCGGCGACACCAGCCTCGAAACCGAACTCAGCTTCTGGAAGCCGAGCATCCAAGTCACGCGCACCTTCGGCGAGCGCAACCAGGCGCGCGTCCGGATCTATCGCGACGTGGGCCAACTCGACTTCAACGATTTCGTTTCGGGCGCGGCCGTGGCGGATGCGCTGATCTCCGGCGGCAATCCGAACCTGCAACCGGAAACGTCATGGCGCATCGAAGCCGGCACGGATCTGCGTTTCGGCTCGGACGCGGCCCTCGGCATCACGCTTTTCCACTGGGAAGTCGAAGACGCGGCCGACCTTATCCCCGTCGGTCCGCCTGGCGCGCCCGTTCCGGCGCCCGGCAATATCGGCGAAGGCACGCGCGATGGCGTGCGGCTCACCGGCGCGCTGCCATTGAGCGCGGTCCTGCCCGGCGCGCGCCTCACGCTCAGCGCCACGCTGCAATCAGGCGAAGTCACCGATCCGGTGACGCTGCGCCCGCGCACCGTCACCGAAATGCGCGACAGCGAAGTGCGCGCTGAGTTCCGCCAGGATCTGCCCGACAGCGATTTCGCCTGGGGCGTTCGCTACAACAAGCAGTCGCAGTTCCAAATCTTCCGTCTCAACGAAGTCGAGACCTACGAGGAAGGCCCGTTCATCGACATCTACGCCGAGAGCACGATCATCCCTGGCATCAAGCTGAGCCTTACCGCGCTTAACGTGATGAACCCGCCCTTCCGCCGCGATCGGATGTTCTACACGCCCGATCGCAGCGGCGCGTTCACCTCCCGCGAATATCGCGAACGGCATTTCGGGTCTTTCTTAGTCTTCCAGGTGTCCGGTACGCTCGGCGGCTAAGACCGCCGGAGGGACCGCCATGAAGAAGATCGCCGCTGTGCTCGCGTGCGCCTATGCGCTCGCGAGCTGCGCCGCGCAGCCCGCGCAAGAACCGGTCGCGCCAACAACGGCCGCGCCCATTCTCAGCGCGCCCTTCGCCCGCCAGCGCGCCGAGTGGAATGCGCCGTTCGCGCCCTTCAATGTGATTGGCAACATTCACTTCGTGGGCTCGGCCGGGCTCTCCTCGTTCCTCATCACGTCGCCGCAGGGCCACGTCTTGATCGACGGCGCCTTGCCGGAGACGGCCGATCAAATTCTCCAAAACATCAGAACGCTCGGCTTCGACCCGCGCGACGTGCGCGTGCTCTTGAACAGCCACGCGCACTTCGATCACTCGGGCGGCCTCGCCGCGCTAAAGTCGGCGACAGGCGCGCGCTTCTACGCCAGCGAAGGCGATCGCGAAGAGCTTGAGAGCGGCCACATCGCGTATGGCCCCTCCGCGCTTGTCGATACGCCGCCCATCCACGTCGATCACGTACTCGCGGATGGCGAGACCATCACCGTCGGCAACATCACGCTGACCGCATTCATCACGCCCGGCCACACGCAGGGCTGCACCAGCTTCTCCATGCCCGTCACCGGCGCGGACGGCGCGCGACACACCGCGTTCTTCCATTGCTCATCGAGCGTCGGCGGCCAGAGCGTCGCGCCCGAAGCTTACCCCGGCATGGTCGCCGATTATCGCGCCACCTTCGCGCGCGTCCGCGGCATGCGCGCTGACGTTTTCCTTGCGAACCATCCAGACTTCTTCGACATGGCCGCCAAGCGCCAGCGCCAACTCGCGGGCGACGCCAACGCGTTCGTCGACGCGAGCGCGCTGCAGACGTTCAACAGCCGGATGGAAGCCGCGTTCGAAGCTGAACTGGCGCAACAACAAACGCGCGCGCCAACGAACTAGCGCGCAGGGCCGCTCCGCGCCCGCGCCTTCGGCGGCGTAGGCGCCGGATCGGGCTCGAACATCGGGTTCGGATCGAAGTGCCCGGCGAACGGCGCGTCTTGCAGGTAGTCCGGCAGGCGCGCGTTCACGGCCTTCGCGCCGGAGATCGCGATGATCTGACGATCCTTCGCCATATTGCGCAGCACGTCGGCGTCGATATCGCCGATCAGCTCCGCGCTCTCTTTCGCCATCAAATGGTTCGCGACGCCGAACAGCTGAAACACGCCCGCATTGTTGAAGATGGTGCGCCAGTCGTTCGGATAGAGCCGTTGCAACTGCGACAGGTCCTGGAAGAACGGCCACACCTGCAAGCCGTAGCCGCGCAGCAGCGTCATCGACTGGCGAAGCGGCCCGAACTCGCCGAGCTGCGCGCATTCATCGAGCAGGAACAGCGTCGAGCGCTTCGGCCGGCGCCGGCGGCCCATCACCGTCAGCATCAGCGCACCGACCCACAGCCGCAGCAGCGCGCCGTGGCTCTCGAGCTTATCGGGCGGAATGACGAT
>CAZMCA010000161.1:0-8064 GCA_964564595.1 uncultured Caulobacteraceae bacterium | reverse complement strand
GGCTGCACCGCCAACTCGACGCGCGGCGCGGGCACGTTGCGTGGGAGGGCTTGGCCGCCCTTACCCATCCAACGTTCGTCGCCGCGGGCGCGTTCGATCTGCTCGCGCCCGCGGAAAACTCACGCCGCCTCGCCGCGCGCATCCCGAACGCGACGCTTCGCTTCTATCGTGGCGGCCACGGCTTCCTCGTCGAGCAACCCGAGTTCCTCGACGACGTCGTCGCGTTTCTGCGTTACCAAGAGCTCGCGCCGCGGAGCGAAGAAGATGCGCGCGCTCGTTAACGCGCTCCTCGCTCTGCTCTTGTTGGCGACGCCTGCGCTCGCGCAGCCGCGCACGCCACATCGCCAACCGCCTCCGCAGAATCTCGCGGGCGTCTGGGGCTTCGAAACCGCGCCTGAACCGACATGGGGCTGCGTCATCAGCGGCCGCGCGCAAGTGCGCGCCACCAACCGGCGCGGTGAATACGACGTGCGCATGCAAGCCGTGCAGCGCTGCGAGCGCGAATATCGCGACGAGGTGCGCACCGAGCAGACCTGCATCGGGCGCTATCTGGCGGGCGGACAATTCTTCCTGGATTGCCGCCTCAACGAGGCGCCCGAGGATTACGAGTACCTGCCGGATAATTTTCACCTCACCGTGCGCAGCAACACGCTGATGGAGGGGCGGCTCATCTCCGGCTGGATCGCCAACGCCTCGTGGCGGCGCGACGGCGACTCGTACACGTCGTGACCGATCAACCCGTCATCATCGTCGGCGCCGGCCTCGCCGGGCTCTTCCTCGCGCTGAAGCTCGCGCCGCGCCGCGCGCTCGTGCTCTCACGCGCGCCGCTGGGCCAAGCGAGTTCCAGCGCGTGGGCGCAAGGCGGCCTCGCCGCAGCGCTCGCGCCGGACGACAATCCTGATCTCCACGCCAAGGACACGATCGAAGCAGGCGCTGGCCTCGTCGATCCCGTCGTCGCCAAACTTATCGCGACCGAAGGCCCAGCGCGCGTGCTCGACCTCATCGAGCTTGGCGTGCCGTTCGACCGCAGCGAAGACGGCGCGCTCGCGTTGTCGCTGGAGGCGGCGCATTCGCGCCCCCGCGTTGCGCGCGTTTCCGGCGATCTGGCGGGCCGCGCGATCATGGATTCGCTGATCGCCGCTGTCGGCGTCGCCGATCACATCAAAGTCGCCGAAGGCATGGACGCCGTCGCGCTAGCGCAGGACGCACAAGGCCGCGTGCGCGGCGTGCTGTGCCGCACGCCTGGCGGCGGCGTCGAACTCGTCATCGGTGCGGAGATCGTGCTCGCGACGGGCGGTTCAGGCGGGCTCTACGCCGTTACGACCAATCCGAAGGAAGCGGTCGGCGGCGGCGTTGCGATGGCCGCGCGCGCGGGCGCGCTGATCGCCGATCCGGAGTTCGTGCAGTTTCACCCAACCGCGATCGACGTTGGCCGCGATCCCGCCCCGCTCGCGACCGAAGCGCTCCGCGGCGAAGGCGCCAAGCTCGTCAACGCCAACGGCAAAGCGTTCATGGAGCGCTACCACCCCGCCGGCGAACTCGCGCCGCGCGACGTCGTCGCGCGCGCCATCCACCGCGAGCGCGTCTACGCGCGCGGCGCGTTCCTCGACGCACGCGAAGCTGTCGGCGCGCATTTTCCGCAGCATTTCCCGACTGTGTTCGGCGCGTGCATGGAAGCGGGCGTCGATCCGCGCATCGCGCTCATCCCCGTCGCGCCCGCCGCGCATTATCACATGGGCGGAATCGTCAGCGACCTCTGGGGCCGGGCAACGCTCGACGGCCTTTCCGTTGTCGGCGAGTGCGCCTCAACCGGCGCGCATGGCGCCAACCGCCTCGCCTCCAACTCGCTGCTCGAAGCCGTCGTGTTCGCTGATCGCATCGCAACGCGCCTGCGCGAAGCGCCCGCTCCCGCTGCGGCGGCGCACGAAACGCCAGCCGCACCGCCTGCCCTGCCGCCAGAAGCGCGCGCCGCTTTGCGCGCGACGATGCAAAACGACGTTGGCGTCGATCGCGACGCGAATGGCCTCACCCGCGCGCTGCACGAAATGGGAAAGCTCACCGCCGCGCACGGCGAAGCGAACGAGCTTCTCACCGCGCGCCTGATTGCCTCCGCCGCACTCGCGCGCGAGGAAAGCCGCGGCGGCCATTATCGCAGCGACTTTCCAGACGAACACGAACCGCGCCGCACCTTTTGCCAAGAGACCAAACATGCTCCCGCCCCTGCCTGACCTCGTGCTCGAACCGATCGTGCGCCTCGCGCTCGCCGAAGACCTCGGCCGCGCGGGCGACGTGACGAGCGACGCTGTGATCGCGCCCGATGCGCGCGGGCGCTTTGCCGTGCGCGCGCGCCAAGCAGGCGTGATCGCGGGGCTCGACGCGGCGGGTCTATCGGCCTGGTTCGTCGATCCGGACATGCAGATCGAAGCGCAGATCGGCGACGGCGTGCGCGTCGAACAGGGCGGTACGGTGGTAGAAATCGAAGGCCTCGCACGCTCGATCCTCACGGCCGAGCGCACGATGCTGAACTTCATCGGCCGCCTCTCGGGCGTCGCCACGCTCTCGCGCACCTATGTCGATGCGATCGCCGGAACAGGCGCCGAAATCGCCGCGCCGCGCAAACCGACGCCCGGCCTGCGCGCGCTCGAAAAGCGCGCCGTCGTGCTGGGCGGCGCGCGCCCGCACCGCTACGGCCTCGACGACGCAATCCTCATCAAAGACAACCACATCGCTGCCGCGGGCTCCGTCTCGATCGCGCTTCAGCGCGCGCAGGCCTCGCTTGGGCACATGATGGTGATCGAAGTCGAAGTGGATTCGCTCGCGCAACTCGAAGAGGCGCTCCCCTTTGCGCCGCACGCGATCCTCTTGGACAATTTCTCGCTGAAGGATCTCGCCGCCGCCGTCCGCCTCGGCAAAGGCCATGCGATCCTCGAAGCATCGGGCGGCGTGAACCTGCAAACGGTGCGCGCGATCGCGGAAACCGGCGTGGACATGATCTCCGTCGGCGCGCTCACGCACTCGGCGCCCGCGCTCGATGTCGGGCTCGACGCGCTCTGAGTACTGGTTGGCGCGCCCGCCTACCACCTCACTGCTGTGTAGTTTTCGCTTCGCGCGGCGCGCACTTGTAACGGCGTGCGCGCCTTCCCACTTGGCGCTCTTCCGTTCGCTCTAGTGCGGACGGACGAATGAAAGGCGCCCCATTTGAGTAAATCCCCCCTCGCCGTCCACCTCCTCCTCGACCGTTCGGGCTCGATGCAGTCCTGCCAAGACACGACCATCGATGCGTTCAACGAATACGTGAACGGCCTGCGCGTCTCCAAAGACGTCGACGCCCGCCTCACGCTCACCACCTTCGATTCCGAGAGCCTCGATGTCGTGCGCGAAAATGTGCATGTCTCGGAT
Organism: uncultured Caulobacteraceae bacterium; assembly: GCA_964564595.1. Classification (GTDB taxonomy): domain Bacteria; phylum Pseudomonadota; class Alphaproteobacteria; order Caulobacterales; family Aquidulcibacteraceae; genus JBEVOS01. Next base: position 4,665 of record CAZMCA010000161.1, on the reverse strand, counting down.
TTTCCTGAACTTTCGCGCCGCGACTACCAACCCCGCGCCATGACGCCGCTGTTCGACGCGATCTGGCACGCTGTCCGCCGGGCCGATCTTCAGCCCAAGCGTGACGGCGAAACGGTGAGCCTCGTGATCCTCACCGACGGCATGGAGAATGCGAGCAAGGAGTTCCGCGCGGCGGACGTGCGCAAACTCCTGGACGAGCGCCGCGCGCAAGGCTGGCTCATCCTCTTCATCGGCGCCGATCTTGAGTCCTTCAAGGACGCCGAGACCATCGGCCAAGCGATGGGCTACAGCCTCAGCTCCAAGAAGGCGTCCATGCGCAACGCGATGAAGGCGAGCGCGGCCCTGCAAGCCCGCTACGCCAAAGGCGATCGCGATGGCTACACGGCGGAAGAGCGTTCCGCCGCGCAGGATCCGGACATCAACATCTAACTAGTTGGCAAGCGCCGCTGCGGCTTTGGCTGCGGCGGCGTCTCGCTCATCGCGCATCGCATCCAAACGCTTCTGCGCATTGGCGACGATGTGCGCGGGCGCACGTTCGGGACGGCCTGCATCGAAGGGCGGCGCGGGCGCATATTCCATCGAGAGCTGCACGGTCTGCGCGTAATCATCGCCCGCGATTTCGGCCATCACCGTCAACGCCATATCGATGCCCGCTGTCACGCCGCCGCCGCTGATCACATTGCCGTCGCGCACCACGCGCGCGGGGTCAGGCGTCGCGCCAAACAATGAAAGCTGATCGCGCCACGCCCAATGGCACGCCGCGCGCTTGCCTTGCAGGAGCCCAGCGGCGCCGAGCAGGAGCGAGCCGGTGCAGACCGACGTCACGTACTTTGCGCTATCCGACAGACGCTTCACTTGACGTACAAACTCAGCGTCGCCCATCGCCGCGACCGTGCCGAAGCCGCCAGGCACGCAGATCAGCGCGCAGCTTTCGATGTCGGCGAGCTTTTTCACGTTCGTGAACGTGAGACCGCCGTCGGCGACGACATCCTCCCCCGTCGCGGACGCCATGATGCACTCAGCGCCCGGCAGCCGCGCGAAGACTTCATACGGGCCGGTGAAATCGAGCTGCGTCACGCGCGGATAGAGCGCAAACACGATTGGAAACTTCTCGGCCATCTCGGTTCTCCTCAAGAGCGGCGGACGTGGACACATTGGCGCAAACGGCCTATGGCTGAAATGACGTTTATCCCTCTTTTTCCGCCACGGCCGCCCGTATGCCCCGCTTGATCGAGTTCCTCCTCTTTCCGGATTTCCAGTTGCTCGATGCGGCCGGGCCGATTTCGACGTTTGAAATCGGCGGGCGCTTCCAGCCCGGCGCGTACACATTGCGCATCGTCGCGGCCGAGCCGGGCGCGATCGCAAGTTCATCGGGCGTGACGATGCACGCCGGCACATTCGCGCGCGCCGACAAGATCGACACGCTCATCGTTGCCGGCGGTGACGGCACGCGCCCTGCGGCGCTTGATCCGCGCGTGATCCGTCACGTACGCGCGTGCGCGCAGAAAGCGCGGCGTGTCGCGAGCGTGTGTTCAGGCGCCTACATTCTCGCGCAAGCTGGTTTGCTCGACGACAAATCCGCGACGACGCACTGGAGCCGCACCGACGATTTCGCGCGCCGCTTTCCACGCGTGAATCTGCAGCCAGACCGCATTTTCGTGCAGTGCAACAATATCTGGACGTCAGCAGGCATCACTGCCGGCATCGATCTATCGCTCGCGCTTGTCGCGGATGATTTGGGTGAAGACGTTGCGCGCAAAGTCGCGCAACAGCTTGTCGTGTATCGCCGCCGCCCCGGCGGACAATCGCAATTTTCCGCGCTGCTTGATATCGAGCGTCCAAACGGCCGCTTCACGGATTTGCTCGATCACATCCGTGCAAATCTCGCAGCGCCGCTCAACGTCGAAGACCTCGCGGCGCGCGCGTGCATGAGCGAACGGCATTTCGCGCGCGCCTTTCACGAAGAGACGGGCATGACGCCGGCAAAAGCTGTCGAGCGCCTGCGCGCAGAAGCTGCGCGTGCAGCGCTCGAAAGCGGCGCACGTTCGGTGCAGAGCGTGGCGCGCGATACAGGCTTTGGCGATCCAGAGCGGATGCGCCGCGCCTTCGCGCGGCTCTACGGGGCGGCGCCCTCAGCGCTCAAGCGCGCCTAAACGAAAACGGCCCCGCCGAAGCGGGGCCGCACCGTCACGCCAGGCGCGAAGATCAGGTGGAAATTTCGTCGCTCGTCGCGGAGATCGGCGCATCGGCGGCCGGCGCCGTCGCGATTGGCGCGGTTACCGGAGCGGTCGTCACCGGCGCTGCCGCATCGACTTCGATCACCGCAGGCTCGCCCGCTTCAAGATCGACCGGCGGGGCCACAGCCTCTTCGGCCGCCACAGCGCCACGCGGCGCGCGGCGGATGAGCCCTGCGGCCACGAGCGCGGCGCGCTCGGCCCGGTTCGGGAAACGGTAGAACACGTGCTCGCCGATGCGGCCGGTCTCGATCAGGCTCGAGGACCAGTACGGATCGATCGCTGTGGTGTGATAGTGCGTCGCGCGCGCCGTGATCGGGCGCGTGTAGCCAAGCATGACCTGGCGGGCGACCTGCTGCGAGCGCGCCCAGGCAGCGCCCCGCGGGCGCCGCTCCAGCGAACCATCGCAGGTGAAGGTGAACTGGCAGCCCGTGGCGCGGTGCGAGCCCTGATAGACCACGCCGCAGATCGAGCCCGGATAGACGCCCGAACGGGCCCGGTTCATGACCACTTCGGCGACGGCCACTTGGCCCTGATACGTCTCGCCGCGCGCCTCGTAGTAAACCGCCTGCGACAGGCAGCTCAGCTCGCGGGCGTTAATCGCTTTGTCGGCCGCTTCGTTCGTCACGTCCGCCAGCGGGCCGCGCAGAGCGGCCTGCACGAGCATGGCGTGCGTATCGACACCCGCAGTCAGCGGAGCAGAGCCGCGGGCGCGGAGCCCGTCGCCGCTGCGCACAGCGGCCAACTGGATCTGCGCTTGCGGCTCGCCGCGAACGAACAAATCGGCGCCCAGCGCCGTTTGGTAAGAAGTAGCCTGCGCCGTTTCGGCGCCGTCACGTTGATCGGCGGCGCGATGATAGATGACAGGCATGGCGATGGCCGCGGCCGCCATACAGGCGACGGCTGCTGCGCCTTGGCGCATAGCCATTGGATTGCGTTCGATCTCAACCATGATCTGGGCGCGTACGCTTCCCGCGAAGTTGGCAAGTCGAAGCCAGAAAAGTCCCAAAATGCTTAACCCCTACTTAATCGCGACGGAGTGATCGGCAGATTTGTGCCGAATTGAGCCATCACGTACCGCAGTCAAAGCTCGGACATACTGCCCGCTGATCAAGCGCCCTTACACGCGGCGCCCTGGGTGAGCGATTGACAATTTGTTAATGCCTACCCTGTGGACAGTCTTATCTGGTCGGCTGCGTCGGTTCTGCAACAGTGCAGGCGCCACAGCGCGAGAGTTTCGCCCAATCGCGGTGCAAAGTCGGGGCCGCCGCTGCGTTAACTGCGTCGGCCGGCCGCACGCGGGAACAGCGCCGCGCGCACGTCAAAACTGAATAATTACAGCGTTGTCACGCCTTCGCGGACAGTGCGGCTTGCGCTGCCGCCAAGCGCGCGATCGGCACGCGGAACGGCGAGCACGACACGTAATCGAGCCCCTGCGCGTTGCAGAACGCGACTGATGCGGGATCGCCGCCATGTTCGCCGCAGATGCCGAGCTTCAGGCCCGCACGCGTCTTTCGCCCGCGTTCGCTCGCGAGCGACACCATCTCGCCGACGCCATCGAGGTCCATCGAGACGAACGGATCTTTCTCGAACACGCCCTTCTCGACGTAGGTGTTGAGGAACTTGCCCGCGTCGTCGCGTGAGAGCCCAAGCGTCGATTGCGTGAGATCATTGGTCCCGAACGAGAAGAAATCGGCGGCTTCCGCGATCTCGCCCGCGCGCAGCGCCGCACGCGGCAGCTCAATCATGGTGCCAACGAGATAATCGATCTTCGCGCCGGTTTCCTTCATCACCGCCGCGCCCACCGCATCGACGCGCCCGCGGATTTCCGCGAGCTCCTTCTTGGCGATGACGAATGGGATCATGATTTCCGGCGACGGCGTCTTGCCCGTCTCCTTGCCGAGCGCGGCGGCCGCTTCGAACACCGCGCGCGCCTGCATCTCGTAGATTTCCGGATAGACCAGCGCGAGCCGGCAGCCGCGGAAACCCAGCATCGGGTTCACTTCGTGCAGATCGCGCGCGCGCTGCAGCAGCGCCTTGGGGTCGATCCCCGTCGCGCGCGCGACGTCCTCGCACTCTTCTTCGCTGTGCGGCAGGAACTCATGCAGCGGCGGATCGAGGAAGCGGATCGTCACCGGCCGCTCGCCCATGATGCGGAAGAGCGCCAGGAAGTCTTCGCGCTGGAACGGCAAAATCTTCGCCAGCGCCGACACGCGACCGGCCGGCTTCTCCGCCAGGATCATTTCGCGCACCGCCGCGATGCGCTCGCTTTCGAAGAACATGTGCTCGGTGCGGCAGAGGCCAATGCCTTCGGCGCCGAACTGGACGGCCGCTTGCGCATCTTCCGGCGTCTCGGCGTTGGCGCGCACCTTCAATCGCCGCGCCTTGTCCGCACACGCCATCAGCGTTGCACAGTCGCCAGTCAGCTCCG
>CAZMCA010000160.1:0-8076 GCA_964564595.1 uncultured Caulobacteraceae bacterium | reverse complement strand
TTTTGGCGCGGTCGGATTGAGGTGGTGTCTATCCGACTAGGTGCGCGGGCTTATGCGCTGATGCGTTTGAGTTTTGCGCGCGCTCTGTCCTGCGAATTCGCTCCGCCCATCTCGCAACATTTCCCTCATTCCGGAGCGCGAAGCGCGATCCGGAACCCAGGGGCAATCGTGATGCGCGCGGCCCTGGGTTCCGGGTCTCCGCTCCGCTTCGCCCGGAATGAGGGGAGGAGGAGCGCTCCTCACTCCCTCACACGCGCAAACGAAAAAGGGCGGCTCTTGTGAGCCGCCCTTGAGATGGTTGCGCTGTGGCTTGTTAGCTGAGGATCAGCGCGTCGATGATGAGGTAGGTGTCGAGCGAGATCAGCAGGATGTCTCTGCCGACCATCACGTAATCGCAGCCGTAAGGCGGCGGCGGGAGATAGTCGTAGAGTTCGTACGGCACCGGCTCCCAATAGAGCGACGGCGGCAGGATGTAGCCGACGCGATAGGCGCGGATTGGGCGGCGCCAGTTCGGATACGACCACCAATAATAGCTGCCGCCCCAATAGCGCCCGAGGGCGCTCGCGTAGCTGTAGTTGAAGTAGTGGCCGTGCGGGATGCGGCGCCAATCGCTCCAACGGCGATCGTAGCCGCGATAGCCGTCATAGTGGCGGCGATTGCCGGCATAGCGGCGATCATCGCCACGGCGGTTGTTGTCCCAGCCATCGCGGCGGCCGTTGTTGTCCCAACGGCGATCATCGCCGCGGCGATTGTCGCCCCAATTGCGATCGCCGTCGCGGCGGCCGTCGTTGTCCCAACGGCGATCGTCGCCGCGGCCGCCTTGCGGGCCGCGATTGTTGTCGCCCCAATCGCGGCGGCCATCGCCGCGTTGCCAATCACCGCGTCGGCCATCGTCGTTCCAACGTTGGCCGCCGTTCGGGCCGCCGGCGAGGCCTTGGCCGTTGTCGCGGGGGCCGCGCTGGCCTTGCCACTGACGCGGCTGTTGCTGTTGTTGCGGCGGTTGTTGGAACTGTTGCTGCGGCGGTTGGCCGGACCATTGGCGCCCGCGTTGGCCGTCATCGCCGCCGCGCCCGCGCCATTCGCGTTGCGGCTGTTGTTGTTGCGCTTGCTGCGGTGGTCCGCCTTCGCGGCCACGCCAGCCTTGGCCATCGCCGCCGCCACGGCGTTCGCCGCCGCCATTCCATTGGCGGCGCTCGCCTTGTTGAACCTGTTGTTGCGGCGGGGGCGCTGCTTGCTGCTGCGGCTGGAAGCGATTGCCCCAGTGTCCGCCTTGTTGGGGGCCGCCTTGTTGCTGGCGTTGGCCGCCGCCATTGTCGCGATTGCCCCAATGGCCGCCGCGATTTTCGCCGCCGCCGCGATCGCCACGATTGCCGTCGCCGCCGCGATCTCCGCGCCACTCGCCGCGGCCGCGCCCATCCTGCGCGAACGCGGCGGGCGAAAGACTCGCCGCGCCGAGCGCGGCCAGGGCGGCCGCGATCATAATCCGTTTCATTCCACCACTCTCCCGTGCGCGGCGATTGTTATCTGGCCGGTCACGTCACTCGCAGCTTGCACGCTGCGCGCCGCTGCCTGAACCGCAGATGAACGGCGGATGAATGGTTCGTAGGTTTGTGGTTCAGGCTCTCGCGCCGGGCGAGTTTATCGCGCGAGCCATTTCGTGAGGCGGGCTATGCCGTCTTCGATCTCGGCGGTTTGGCGCGCGTAGGCGAGGCGGACCCAGGCGCGGCCGCGCGTTTCGTCGAAGTCGACGCCGGTGGTGAGGGCGACGCCCGCTTCTTCGAGCGCGCGGCGCGTGAAAGCGAGGGAGCTGTCCTCAGGGCCGCGCAGATGCGCGGAGATGTCGAGCAGCATGTAGAACGCGCCGTGCGGCGGGGCGACGAGGCCGAGATTGAGCTTGGGGAGCGCTTCAAGGAGGAGCGCGCGGTTTTTCGCGTAGCCGGCGCGGCGCTCCTCGCACACGTCGATGCTGTCGAGTGCGGCCAGCGCGGCGACTTGGGCGGCGCCCGGCGCGCTAATGAAGAGGTTTTGCGCGAGGCGCTCCATCGCGGTGATGACGTGCGCGGGCGCGACGATCCAGCCGATGCGCCAGCCGGTCATCGCCCAGTATTTCGAGAACGAGTTGATGACGATCGCGTCGGGCGCGACGGCGAGCGCGGTGGTCGCTGCGCCTTCGTAGACGAGGCCGTGGTAGATTTCGTCGGAGATGAGCGCGGCGTTTTCGATGCGGCACGCGTCGGCCAGCGCGGCGAGTTCGTCGCGGCTGAGCATGGCGCCGGTGGGGTTCGCGGGGCTCGCGACAAGCGCGCCGGCGAGCGGGGCTTCGCGTGAGAGCTGCGCGATGTGGTGCGGGGCGAGCTGGTAGTGCTCGTTCGCGCCGGCTTCGGCGTTGGCGGCGTGCATGCCGAGCGCGGAGAGGATGTGGCGGTAGGGCGGGTAGCCGGGGGCGGCGATGGCGACGCGGTCTCCGGTTTCGAAGAGCGCGAGAAACGCCAGTAAAAACGCGCCGGATGCGCCCACGGTGATGGCGATGCGCTCTGGGCCGAGGTCGATATCGTGCGTGTCGCGGTAGAATTGCGCGATGCGGCTGCGAAGCGCGCGGGTTCCGAGGCCCTCGGTGTAGCCGAGGGGATGCGTGTCGAGCTTCTTGCGAACCGCGTCGAGCGCGGCGGGCGGGGCGCCGACGGAAGGTTGGCCGACATCGAAGCGCACGATGCTTTGGCCCGCGGCGGCGCGCTTATCGGCCTCGCGCGCCATCTCCATCGCGAGGAAGGGCGCGATGTCCGCGCGAGACGAGATTCTGACCATGCGCAGTCTTTAATGCCGCGATTTTTTGCGCTCAACCGGAGACCACTTGAGCGAAAATCGCTGGGCTAGCGCGCGCGGACCCCGTCTAGGAAGAAGCGCACGGCCATCGCGACGTGGCGGCGGGCTTCGGCTTCGTCCATCGGGTATTCTTCGTAGGCGAAGGCGCGATATTGGTGCCGCGAGCGCACCATTTCGCAGAAGAAGCTGCCGGCGAGATCGGCTTCTTCCTCGGTAAGATGGAGGCCTTCCTTGCAGCCGCGCGAGAGCAGGAATTCGGAGACCGCGGCGCGCACGCGTTCAGGCCCGGAGAGGATCCAGCGCTCCATCATGTCAGGAATTTTTCGCCCTTCGCCGATCATGACGCGGGTGAAGGCGATGGCGCGGGGGCGCAGGATGCTGCCGAGGAATTGCTCGCCGATCTGCTGGAGGCCCTGTTCAAGCGGGAGATCGGTGTCGGCCGCGTCGATGATGGCTTCGGAGTAGCGCTCGGTGATGTCTTCGATGACGGCCTGGAAGAGCCCGTCCTTGTTGCCGAACTGGGCGTAGAGCGTCGCGAGCGAGCCGCCGGCCCTTCGCACGACTTCGTTTACGGAGGCGGCTTCGTAGCCCTGCTCGAGAAACACATCTGCCGCTGCGTCAAGAAACGCGCGGCGGCGTTGTTCGCCGCGTGTCGCGGGCTTGGGGCGCACGCGCCCCGCATCATCGATATCCGTCAACCCGGCCTCCCCGGCGACACTGGAGTTATATCCGCCCTTTTTGTCGCACCCCGGGACCTTATACCCCAAGACCGCTGTGTAAATACCGATACAGATTCTCAACTGGCCTCATCTGGGCCGGGTGGAACGGGATTTACTGTGGTTATTGGGGCGAACGCTCGCGAAACCCTATGGCGCTTATGTAAATGTAGATACACTTGAAGCGGTAGTAGCGCCGGCTACATAAAGTGCGTCCGCAATGGCGCCAAACAAACGGCGGGGCGGGAGGCATCGAACATGCCCGATGACGTGAGCTTCCGGACGGAAGCGGAAGCGGGTGCAGCCCCGCCGAGTTCGTCCGAGTCCGGTAAATCCTGGCTGGCCCGCCGCTCCATGACAGAGCGCGGGCTTCTGGTCGTGGGCGCGCTGGCGCTCGTGGCGCTGGTGGTTGGCGCCGGCAATTGGTGGACGCACGGCCGCTTCGTCCAAACCACCGACAACGCCTATGTGCGCGCCGATATCTCGGTGATCGCGGCGCGTGTCGGCGGCTACGTGCATAGCGTCGATCTGGCGGACAATCAGACGGTCGCGGTGGGCGATCCGCTGCTGCATCTGGAAGCGGCCGATTACGAAGCTGCGGTTGCGCAAGCGCGCGCCAATCTTGCGCGCGCGGAAGCGGAGTTCGCGTCCGTCGGCGCGCAACGGGCGCTCGCGTCTTCCGATGTGGCGCGTTACCGGCCGCTGGCGCGGCGCGGAATTTTATCGCCGGCGGGCATGCAGGAAATCGAAGCGCGCGCGGCGCAGATGGGCGGCACGGCCGCCGCTTCGCGCGCGGCGATCGAGGCTAGCCGCGCGGCGCTCGCGACGGCTGAGCTCAATCTTGAACGCACCGTCGTGCGCGCGCCGATCGCCGGCGTCGTGGGCGACCGTGCGGTGCGCGTTGGCCAGCAGGTTCAGCCTGGCGCGCCGCTGATGGCGGTGGTGCCGATCCAGTCGCTCTACGTGGTTGCGAATTTCAAAGAGACGCAACTTGAGCACATTCGGCCCGGCCAGCGCGTGACGATCCGGCCCGACGTCGCGCATGGGCGCATGCAGCTGACGGGCGTGGTGGATTCGCTCGCGCCCGCTTCGGGTTCGGAGTTTTCGATCATCCCGATGGACACCGCGACGGGCAATTTCACCAAGATCGTGCAGCGCGTGCCGGTGCGCGTGCGGCTCGATGAGGAAAGCGCGCGCGCAGCCGCGGGCGTGCTGCGGCCCGGGCTTTCGGCGACGGTTTCGGTGGATACGCGCGAGTGACGACCGCCGCTCCGTCGGCGATGCCCGGCGCGCTGGCGCCGGACGAGAAAGTGCCGATCGAGATTTGGATCGGCTTCATCGCCATGATGTTCGGGAACTTCATGGCGCTTCTGGATATCCAGATCGTCGCGAGCGCGATCGGGCAAATTCAGGCGGGCGTTTCGGCCAGCCGCGATGAAATCTCTTGGGTGCAGACGGGCTATCTGATCGCGGAAGTGATTGGGATTCCGCTTTCGGGTTTTCTGGCGCGCGCCCTGGGCACGCGGCTTTTGTTCACGGTGGCTTCGCTTTCGTTCGGTGCGGCGAGCCTTGCCTGCGCGCTCGCGTGGGACATGCAATCGCTGATCGTGTTCCGCTGCATCCAGGGCTTCGTCGGCGCGGCGATGGTGCCGACGACGATGGCGACGCTCTATGTGGTGTTTCCGCAATCGGCGCAGCCGATGGCGGGCGCGATGGTGGGCCTTGTTTCGACGCTCGCGCCTTCTATCGGGCCATCGCTTGGCGGCTACATCGCCGAAAACATCGGTTGGCGGTGGCTGTTCCTCATCAACATTGTGCCCGCAATCCTGATCGCGGTGCTGGTGTGGCGCTTCATGAGGATCGGCAGGTTCGACTTCGCGACGCTGAAGAAGATCGATTTCATCGGGCTCATCGGGCTCGCACTGTTCTTAGGCGCGCTCGAATACGTGCTGGAAGAGGGCACGGGCGAAGGCTGGTTCGGGTCGCTCGAGATTTGGCAGTGGACGATCGTCTCGCTCGCCGGCGCGTTTATCTTCTTCTGGCGCGCGCTGACACGCGAGGTGCCGATCGTGGATCTGCGCCCGTTCACGGTGCCGACCTTCGCGATCGGCGCCGCGCTTGGCTTTACTGTGGGCCTGGCGATCTTTGGGCCGATCTTTCTGCAGCCGCTGTTCCTCGGTGAAATTCGCGGCATGAACGCCGAGCAGATTGGGCACACGATGTGGGCGCAAGGCGTGACGATGATGATCGCGGCGCCGATCGTGGGGCGCTACTCGCGAATGCTGCCAGACCTACGGCCATTCGGGTTCGCAGGTTTCATCATCATCGCGATCTCATGCTTCATGCAGTCGACGATGACGGCGCAGACCGGCTTTTATGAGTTCGTGATCCCGCAAATTCTGCGCGGCATCGGCATGATGATGACGTTCATGTCGATCATGCAGCCGGCGATGCAATCTCTGCCGCCGCATCTGATGCAATCGGGCACGGGGTTGTTCAATCTCTGCCGCAATCTTGGCGGTGCGCTGGGGCTCGCGGTGCTATCGAGCGTGCAGGCGAAGACGTATTTCCAGCACCGCAGCGAGCTCTATGCGAACGCGACGACGGGCGATTACCACGCCTATTCGATGATCGAACGCCAGCGCGCGTGGCTGGAATCGACCGGCGCGCAAGACCCCGATCGCCAGGCGCTGATGAACTATGCGCGCATTCTGGATCGCGAAGCGCTCGTGATGGCCTTCAACGATCAGTTTTTCTACATGGGCTTCATTCTGCTGATCGGCGCTGGGTTCATGTGGTTCATGCGCCGCGCGCCGGTTGCGCCGACGCCGGAAGCGGCGCGCGCGATGCAGGAAGCGCACTAGCGCGGCGCGCCCCGCCCCCTGGGGGGTGATGTCGCGCTAAGCCAAAGCCTTATCGATCGCGCTGACCATTTCGGGTGAGAGCGGGGCTTCTTTGCTGCCGAAGCTCTCGACGAGGGCGCCGTCTTTGCCGATCAGATATTTGTGGAAGTTCCAGCGCGGGAGCTGCGTGTCGCCGAGTTCTTCGGCGATCCACTTGTAGAACGGATGGCGCTTGTCGGCGCCGATGATGTCGACCTTGCCGGTCATCGGGAAGGTGACGTGGTATTTCGTGTCGCAGAACGCGCCGATGTCTTCCTCGCTTGCGCTTTCTTGCTGGCCGAAATCGTTGCAGGGCACGCCGAGGATGACGAGGCCCTTCTTCGCTTTCGCTTCATAGAGCGCTTCGAGATCGCGATATTGCGGCGTGAGCCCGCACGCGCTCGCGACGTTCACGACCAGCACGGCTTTGCCGGCGTAGTCCGAGAGCGGGAGCGCTTCAGTGGAAGCGAGTTTGGTGAAGGTGAAGTCGTGGGCGTTCGTCATTTCAACTCGCTTGTCATTCCGGGCGAAGCGCAGCGGAGACCCGGAACCTAGGGGCCGAGGTTCTGCGTGCTGCCCTGGGTTCCGGCTCTTCGCCGCTACGCGGCTACGGCCGGAATGACAATGGAAATGATGACTCAATCGAACGCAGCGTCGGCGACGTAAGCGTTGGTGAGGCGCTCTTGGCCGAAGCTCGAGATCGGGCCGTGGCCGGGGAGGAAGCGGATGTCGTCGCCCAGCGGGAAGAGCTTGTTGCGGATCGCGGAGACGAGCGCGCCGTGATCGCCGCGCGGAAAATCCGTGCGGCCGATCGAGCCTTGGAAGATCACGTCGCCCACGAACGCGAAGCGGCTGAGTTTATGGACGAACACGACGTGGCCGGGCGTGTGGCCGGGGCAGTGGACGACGTCGAACGTCACCTCGCCGAGCTGGACCGTGTCGCCGTCTTCGAGCCAGCGCGTGGGGGTGACGGGCTTTGCGTCCATGCCGTAGCGCGCGCCTTGCTCGCCGAGGCTGTCGAGCAGGTATTGCTCGTCGCGGTGCGGGCCTTCGACGGGGATGTTGAACTGGGCCGCGAGGTCGGCGGCGGCGCCCGCGTGATCGAGGTGGCCGTGGGTGAGCAGGATTTTTGTAAGCTGGACGCCCTGCTGCGCCTCAGCCTGCTTCAGGCCCTGGAGGAGGCGGGGAATGTCGCCGCCGGGATCGACGAAGGCGGCCTGCTTGGTCGCCGCGCACCAGACCAGCGCGGTGTTCTGCTGGAGGGGCGTGACCGGAATGATCATGGCGTGGAGGGGCGGGGACATCTTGCCAGGGTAGCGTGCGGGGGCGGCGCGGGCTACATGGGGCCATGGCTCGTTCTGCCGCGATACGAATTCGCCGCCCGGCCCGCGTCTGAGCGTTCGCTCCGCGGGGCCGGGAGTCTGCTATCTGATCCCTGACATATTCCGCCGGAGATTCGTCCGTGGCTGACGCCGCACGCGATTATCGCGAGACCCTCAACCTTCCCGAAACGCCGTTCCCGATGAAGGCGGGCTTGCCCACGCGCGAGCCGCAGCTGATCGCGTATTGGGACGAGATCGATTTGTACCGGAAGCTCCGGGAGAGCGCGAAAGGCCGGCCGACCTTCGTGCTGCACGATGGGCCGCCCTATGCAA
>CAZMCA010000159.1:0-8079 GCA_964564595.1 uncultured Caulobacteraceae bacterium | reverse complement strand
GTACTTCAGCGCCGAGCCGGGCGAGGGGGATTAAGCGGACCGCCGGCGCCCTCGCAGGCATCGTCGCGCTGGCCGGCGAGGGCGCCGGCGGTCCCAACGTACCTAACGAAATGTTTTTTCCGCGTTTTGCAGGGCCGCCCTTCGCAGCTGCGGCGCCCGCGCCCCTTTCGGAACGCCCATTTTTATGATAGGGTCATGTTCGTAAACGGTTGGCGAGAGCCCCCGTTTCACGCGCCGGCGCACCGTCTCAAGCGCCACCTTGCCGATTGACGCTGCCCTGCCGGTTCGTGGGTCCCCCCAAAAACCGGTGCGGCGGGTTTGTCTTATAGAGCAGGGGGCCAAGAGAACCCTGTAAAGGGCCGGTCCGGCGCGCGTTGGTTAATGGAGCAGGGATCTTTCATGACGAACACCGCCGCTGAGAAGTCCGCCACGTTCAAGACGGGCGACCACATTGTTTATCCCGCGCACGGCGTGGGGCGCGTTCTGGGCGTTGAAAAACAAAGCGTAGCGGGGATCGATCTGGAAGTTTTCGTCATCTCGTTCGAGCAGGACAAGATGACCCTCCGGGTGCCGACGGCGAAGGCCAAGTCCTGCGGCATGCGCCCGCTGGCGTCCTCGCAAATCGTGACCGACGCGATGAAGACGCTCCAAGGCCGCGCCCGCGTGAAGCGCACCATGTGGTCGCGCCGCGCGCAGGAATACGAAGCCAAGATCAATTCGGGCGACCTCGTCTCGATCGCCGAAGTCGTGCGTGACCTGCACCGCGCGGGCGACCAGCCCGAGCAATCCTATTCCGAACGCCAGCTCTATGAGTCGGCGCTCGACCGCATGGCGCGCGAACTCGCCGCCGTCGAAAACATCAACCGCGACGCGGCCGTCGAAAAAGTCGCCGCCTCGCTCGCCAACAAGAAAAGCGCCGCCGCCGCTTAACGCGCAGCGCAAAGCGAAGAACGGAAAGGCCGGGCGATCGCCCGGCCTTTTTGTTTTGCGGCGCCCGCTACCTTCCTTGACGGAAGTGGAATTGTGCGATTGCGTTAACCATCGGCGCGCACACCAAAACAAAATCGCGTCGTGGGGTGGGCCATGACGACAACGACTCCGATCACGTATTGGAAGCCAGAAGACGGCGAACGACAGCTTCGAATATTCATCAGTCATCGCTACGACGATGACCAAGAACTGTACGACAACGCCGTCACTGCGCTGATTAAGGGCGGTTTTCCGGTACAGAACATTTCGCTGTCCAAAAGTCAGCTGATCCGTGGCCCAAGAGGCGGTTATCTGCCGGAACTAAAGGTTCAGGCTGAAATCGCGGCGCGCATTTATACGTCAGACATTCTGATCGCACCGAGCAGGCCCGGCGTGTCACGCTCTGACTGGGTGACCTGGGAAGTCCAACTTGCTGCCGTCGGGTATGGTATTCCAATTTTGTTCGTAAACTTTCGAGGGCAGCAACGAAAAACAAGACTTGTGACTGAGATCGAGTCGCTCGGACTTCCGTGTGAAGTTTGCGAACCGGAAGCGCACAGCATAGCGCGCTCAGTTGCAGAGTTGGTCCGGAAACCCCGACCGGATTGGACAGTTCGCCGTCACGAACCAGACAGTACTGTCCGGTTTCGAGGGCCCGCTGCTCTTGATGATGTGCTGAACAAGTTCCCGTTGCAGTCTCGCTATGCCGAGGTTGCTTTGCCCCAACAGACATCGCGGAAATGGCGGTTTTGGCCGCCATTCAGCTCGCGAGATCGGCATCCGTAGCGGTGAACCAGGCAACAAAACGGAGGATTCGCGCGAAGGCTGGCGTGCTGGAAATAATGTTGGTCCAGTCTGAACCGCACGGCAGCTAGTGGGATAGAAGACCGCTGAATCCGACCGATCGAAAACGCCCGTACAATGCGCCGCATGACAACCGCAGACGCCCCGCAACCTTTTCAGCACAGCCCAGAAGGCTGGCCGCTGGTGCGCCGCCTCATCGAGAACGTCGCCGGCTATTTCGGCAACCCGACCACGATTTACTTTGCCAACCTTCGCCCCGCCGCCGCGCGCAACCGCTTCAAGCTCAAACAAACGCTCAACCTCATGCTCGCGCTCGTGCGCAGACTGATCCTCATTGAATCCCTCGCGATCGTGTTGAAGCCCGGCACGCTCCGCGGCCCAAGACCGCGCAAACAGAAGCTCCCGATCGTCACCTACGTGATCCAGCGCGAACCTTGCGTCGAGTTCTTCACCAACAAGCCGCGCATGAAGGAAGACTCGCAACACTGGCGCGTGTCGCTCCAGCTCTTCCCATCGCCGCAGAAGAAGCGCGAAAAACCGCCGCGCACATCGATCTGGCAGCGCCCGCTGCAATTCACCGTCACCGAACGTTCCCGCCGCAATGCGCTGCGTGAAATGGCGCTCCGTTTCGAGGCGCTGCGCCGCATCGCGAACAATCCGGCACGTTACGCACGCCGCGTCGCGCGGTTGCGCCTCAAACGCCCGCCGTTGTGGCTGCTCGAAAAAATCAAGCCGCGCCGCCTCGGCGATCACGCGTATCTGCTGAAGCCAGCACACCGCGTCGCGATGCAGATGGTGCTGGATTCGAGCTGACTCCCCTCCCCTAGAGGGGGAGGGGGCAGGGGAGAGGTGAGAGCTCAACATTGGAAGTGTCGCGCACCACGTCGCCGCCGCGACGTCCAAACGCATGCGCAAAAACATTGGGCGTCGCGCATCACCCCGCCCCCTAACCCCCTCCCCCTCTAGGGGAGGGGGAAGATCACTCCGCCAACACGACAATCTGCAACGGATTATCGGCACAGATCAGCGGGCCGCCGCGCGCGATGGCGTGGCCGCGCGCACGCACGCGCTTGCCTTCGTAGCTCTCGAACGGCGGGCCGCTCCAGGTTTCGACGTCGTCGCCGTAAATCGCGATCGTGAAATCGGTGCGATAATCTTCGCCGAAATTGAAATAGACGCGCCCGTTCTGCACCGCCACATCGCGCACCACGCCTTCGACCAAACGGAATGGCCCGCGCCCGCAGCGTTCGTCGGGCAGCTCTTCGCGCAGGATCATCGCAAGATTGCGCACGCGATAATCGCGCAAAGCCCACAAGCCTTCTTCGGCGCCGCGCGCGCGGTCCTCCGCCGCCTGCAGTTCGGCGGCGCGCGCCAAATTGTCTTTGCGCGGCCGCGCCCATGCAGCGCCGCGCGCCAGCATCGCCTGCTGCAGCCAGATCCAGCGGCCGCCTTCGCTCTGCACGAACACCTGCGCGAGCGCCGTGCCTTCGTTCGGACTTTCTTGCGGCTGTTCGGTTGGCGCTGGCGCCGCGCCGCTTGCCGGCGCATCGCGCGCGCGCCGTGGCGGCACGCGCCGCAACCCGCCATAGGCAAGCCGCGCGGGCCGGCCCATCGCGAGCTCGGTCAGCGCCGCGCGCGCTTGCGGCGCAAACGGCGCATCGCCATAGGGCGCTTCGATCCCGGTGAGCGTCACGCGCAGCCCGCTGTCGAGCACGAGCGTATCGCCGTCGATCACTTGCGCGACCGTGCCGCGTTCGCCGTCTTCCAGTCCCTTGATGTTCGGCCCGCACGCGCTGAGCGCCAGAAGCGCCGCCGCCACCAACCCAGCCCGCATCGCGCGCTCCTTTGCCCAGCGCCACTCTCACCGGTGCGATGCGCGCGTGTCACGCGAAAACGGCGTGACCGCACGCATGCGGTGCGCCCCGTCGACGGCGCGGTTCTGTTCCGCCATAGTCGCGCCAATGGCTCCGTAGCTCAGCTGGATAGAGCTGCTCCGTCCTAAGGAGAGGGTCGCAGGTTCGACTCCTGCCGGGGTCGCCAAGAAATGGCGCGAGGGGATTGGATGCGTCGGCACTATCGCAATGGCTGGTCGGCGGCGTCCGCGCGGATGATGTCCATCGCCCACACGCGCGCGCCGATGTGGCGGTGGCTCGTCGTTATCGTGCTCGTGCTGGTGTGGGCGGGCGCGGGTTTCGTCGGCTGGTACGGCGAGCCGTGGGCGATGACGGCGCATCCCGTGCCGGCGCATGAAGCGATCTATCGCACGATCGGCGCGCTCTCGATGTCGGATGCGTATGTGCCGGAGAATGAGGGCTGGCTGAACGTCGCGCGTTTTGCGGGGCTCGGCATTCCGATCGTCGGGCTGTTGTTTGCGTTCTGGGGTGAGCTTGGGCGCTCGATCGCGAACGGACTCCATGCGCTCGCGGCCGATCATATCGTGATCGCGGGCGCTGGCCCCGCGGCCGTGCACCTCGCGCAGAATTGCCGTCAGCAAAAAGACAGCGTCGTGCTGATCGGCGCGGGGTTGCCGGAGGACCTTGCGTGGTCGCTGCAAAAGGGCGGCGTTTACGTGATTGATGGCGCCGCGGACCGCCAGACGCTGAAACTCGCGCGCGCTCACAAGGCCGCGCACGTCGTTGCGTTCGAGGATGACGATACGCTCAACCTGCAGATCGAAGCCGCAATGCGCGCGCTCACCGGTGATCGCACGCGCGGCGATGCGGTGGCGGTCCATGTCGGCGCGCACTCGGCGATGCTGCTGCGGGAAGCGCGCGCCATGCGCTCAACCGAGCAAGGCCGCCTCGAAGCGGACAACCAGAAGAAGAGCGACAAGCGCCACCACGAGAAGCTGGCGATCGATTCCAAGCCGTTCTCACTCGATGAGATCGCCGCGCGGCGCCTGGTGCAGACGCAAGCGACCGAGCTGCTCGATCTCGCCGCGCAGCTTGGCCATGAGCGCGTCCATCTGGTCTGCTTTGGGTTTGACGAAGCCGCGCAGGCCGTCGCCGCGCATGTGTTCATGAGCTTGTGGTCGGCGCAGTTCGGCCCGCCGCGCGTGACCGTGCTCTCTGCCGATCCTGAAGACAGCGCCGCGCGGTTCCGCGCCCGTCACCCCCAAGCGCTCGCATTCCCGGACGTGTGGGCAGCCGACATTACGTTCGAAAAGTTCGAAGTAACGCGCGACCATGTCGATCACGCGCTGCTTGCGGATATCCAAGCCAAGCGTGGGCAAGCGACGGGCGTTGTCGTCTCCGCCGGCGCGGATCCGGAAAATATCCGCCTCGCGCTCGCGCTCAAGCGCGCATGCAATGAGGGCAATATCTGGCCGGTCCCGATCTTCATGAAGGAATCGACGAAGTCCGAGTTCTCCTCGATCTACGCCAAGGGCGACGAGACCGCTGAGCTCGATGCGTATCTGCTCGCGTTCGGCGCGCTGCAATCGACGGCGACCCGGCGCGACATCATCGAAGGCCGGCTCGATCAGGGCGCTGCGATCGCGCATGCGCATTATACGCTCCGCGCGCAGCTCGGGCACGCGCCGAACCAGAAGGAGCTCCAGGCCGCGAGCCGCAACTGGGCCGAGATTCTCGAAACCTATCGCGCCGCGAACCGCGCCGTGTCCGACG
Organism: uncultured Caulobacteraceae bacterium; assembly: GCA_964564595.1. Lineage (GTDB taxonomy): Bacteria > Pseudomonadota > Alphaproteobacteria > Caulobacterales > Aquidulcibacteraceae > JBEVOS01. The sequence goes on along the minus strand of CAZMCA010000159.1, from coordinate 2,680 downwards.
CGTCGATGGTGAAGATGTGGGACGCCGGCTGGCGCGCCATGCCTGGCCGTGAGCGCGGCGACACCGCGCCTACCATGCCCGACGACATGATGGAGACGATGGCGCAGCGCGAGCATCTGCGTTGGATGGCCGAGCGCTTGATGGCAGGGTGGCGCCCCGGCAGCCCGCGCAACAACACGCTCATGATCCACGACAAGCTGATTCCGTGGGATCAGCTGAACGAGAACGACAAGGAAAACGACCGCGTGCAGGTCCGCGCGGCGATGGACATCGCCAAGGTCATGCACCCGCGCGGTTTCTTGGCGCGCGCCTAGATGACGGCGTATGCGTTCGAGGGCGTGACGAACTTCCGCGACTTCGGCGGTCACGTCACGTCGGACGGCAAGCGAGTCGCCACCGGGCGCCTGTTTCGCTCCGCCCATTATAGCGGCGTGACGCCGGATGACGTCGCAGCGCTCGATAGGCTTGGCGTGAAACTGCTGCTCGATCTGCGCCTGAAGCCGGAGCGCGAGCAGTATCCCAACCGCTGGACGCCCGCGCGCGTTCTGTTTCGCGACCCGGACCATCCCGTCGCGCGCCCAGCCGATCCGACCGCGCTCGAGCGCACGGCCGAGTACAGCCGCAACGCCATGCGCGAAGCCTACGCCCGCCACCCGTACGATCCGCGCTTCATCTATATGTTTCGCGAGCTGTTCGACGTACTCGCGCAAGAGGGCGGCCCGGTGATCATCCATTGCGCGGCCGGTAAGGACCGTACCGGCATCGCTTGCGCGCTCGTGCTCGATGCGCTCGGCGTCGAGCGCGAAACGATCTTCGAGGACTATCTGCGGACCAATGACTCGCTCGATCGGGTCGCGCGCGCCAAGCTCGTGCGGGCGCGGCTAGGCGCGCATCTGACGGACGAAGCCGTCGCGCCGTTGATCGGCGTCGAACGCAGCTATCTACAATCGGCGATCGATGTGATGGAAGCGCGCAGCGGCTCGCTGTCTGGTTATGTTCGGAGCGAACTCGGCGTCAGCGACGAGATGCGCGGTCAGATGCACGCTCATCTTGTGCGCTAGATTTCGCTGAAATTCCCGCCGCGGCCTTTGCCCGCCGCAAAGCGCGCCGCGCCCGCGCGGCTTTCGGCGGCGACAACTGGCGCGCCCAGCCGCGCTTCGGCGCGCAAGGCGTTGTCGAGATCTTTCGACCAACCGGCGTAGGCGCTCGCGCGGTCCGCGCGCAGGCACAATTGCGGGAAGCGCGCGATGTCCTTTGCAAGCGCCACGGCTTCCTCCAGCGCCTTGCCTGCGGGCACGACGCGGTTCGCGAGACCCCACGCATGCGCTTCATGCGCGTCGACTCCGCGGCCGGTGAGGATCATGTCCATCGCGCGTCCGTTTCCGATAATGCGCGGCAAACGCATCGTGCCGCCGTCGATCAGTGGCACGCCCCAGCGCCGGCAGTAGACGCCGAACACCGCAGTCTCCGAAGCGACGCGCATGTCCGCGAGCAGCGAAAGCTCCAATCCGCCCGCCACCGCATGCCCCTCGACCGCGGCGATCACCGGCTTCGACAGCGACACGCCAGGCTCAGCCTCCGCGCGGTCCGCGAGCAAACGCGACGGCCCCATCGGTCCCGCCTGCGGGCCGGGCGAGTCCACGCGGTCGCGCGAAGGATCGGCGGCTACTTTCAAATCGAACCCGGCGCAGAACGCGCCGTTCGATCCGGTCAGCACAGTCACCAACACCGCGTCATCGCGCTCAGCTTCTGCGAACGCCAAAAAGAGATCGCGCGCCGTCGACGGGTTCACGGCGTTGCGGGCCTCGGGGCGGTTGATGGTGATGATTGCGACAGGCCCATCGCGTTCGGTGAGGACGGACATGTGGGTGGCTCCCCGCTTCTCGTTGCCGCCCACCATAGCGCGGAACGCAGCGCGGGCAGCGGCGGTTTGATGGGGCGCAGAGCGGCGCGGCGGCAGCCGGCCAATTATCCTCTGCGCACGGTCGCGCGCCCCTTGTGTGGCGGAATCGCCACACCTACGTCGGAGGCAGGCGGCCGTGCTCATTGGAGGCGGCCGGCAAAGACCGAGTGTTGAGAGGAGAGGGGCCTGATGGACCTCGAAAAGTTCACCGAACGCGCGCGGGGATTCCTGCAAGCGGCGCAAACCATCGCGCTGCGCGAACAGAACCAACAGCTTGAGACGCAGCACCTTTTGAAGGCGCTGCTGGATGACCGTGAAGGCCTCGCGGCGGGCTTGCTGCGCCAGAGCGGCGCCGATCCCGTGCGTGTGGGCGCGGATGTCGATGCGGCGGTGGCGCAGCTGCCGAAAGTGCAGGGCGGCGGGGACCGCATGTACATGGCGTCGTCCACCGGGCGCGCGCTCGATGCGGCTGAGCAGGCCGCGCAGAAGGCCGGCGACAGCTTCGTGACCGCCGAGCGCGTCTTGTTCGCGCTCTCGCTGGCGACCGAAACCAAAGCTGGCGAAATTCTGAAGCGCCACGGCGTGACGCCGCAAAAGCTCGAAGCCGCGATTCAGACCCTGCGCAAAGGGCGCACGGCCGACTCCGCCAGTGCGGAAGATCAATACGACGCCCTGAAGAAATACGCGCGCGACCTGACCGAGAGCGCGCGCAGCGGCAAGCTCGATCCGGTGATCGGGCGCGATGAAGAAATCCGCCGCACCATCCAGGTCCTCTCG
>CAZMCA010000158.1:0-8212 GCA_964564595.1 uncultured Caulobacteraceae bacterium | reverse complement strand
AGCCGCCGGGTGTTTCGACCACCGCGACGCGCAGCTCTCCCTCTCCCGTGGCGTCCGCCGGGGAATTGGCGCTGGGCAGCTCATCCAGCGGCGTCATCGCGAACATGGGATCGAGTTCGCCGCCGGGATCGACGGCGACGTCCGAGAACGAGACGTGGGGCGCGGCGTCGGCGTGGGCCGGGCCGGGCGAGAGCGAGACGATACGGCGGGGCCCTGCCGCGCTCGGATCGCCGAACACTTGGATGGCCCCGAAGGCCGCGCCGCCCAGCACAACCGCCGCCACGCCCGCCAGAATAGGATGCGGGATCGCCGGCAGGCGCAGCCCCTTGGAGGATGACCGCGCGGCCGTCGGCGATTTGGGTCGAGTTTCGCGGCGTAGGAGACGGCGAATCACGTTGCAAACAATGGCTGAATCCGCCTGCGGCGTCACCTTACGCGGACGCCCTAGGCCGCCAGGAAATCCTTAACGAACAAGCCCCGGCTTGGGCCGGGGCTTGCCGTTTCGCGTTAACTTTTAGCGCTAGCCGGCGCGGGAGCGGAGCCGCTCAGCGACGAGGCCTTGGCGCAGGAATTCGAGCGCCCGGCTCATCTGGTAATCCTGGGCGGCGTCCCAGTTTTCCGGCGGCTGGTCGGCCGGGACGTGGGGGCCGCGGCGCTGGGCGCCGCCGTCGTTTTCGAGCGCACGGGGCAAATCGGCCTCGCTAATGCCGAGGCGGCGGAGCCGCTCGGGATCGACGCGGCGCTGGGCCACTTCCATGTCCGGCTCGATGCCGGCGCCTTGGATGGAGCGGCCGGCCGGCGTGTAATACCGGGCGGTGGTGAGCCGGAGCGCGCCGTCACGGCCGCCTTGCAGCGGGATGACCGTCTGGACCGAGCCCTTACCGAAGGACGTGGTGCCGACGACGAGCGCACGGTTCCGGTCCTGCAGGGCGCCGGCGACGATTTCGGACGCCGACGCCGAGCCGCCGTTGATCAGCACCACGATCGGAACGCCCTCCAGCACGTCGCCGCGGCGGGCGTTGTAGCGCTGGACGTCTTCGGGGTTGCGGCCGCGGGTCGAGACGACCTCGCCGCCATCAAGGAAATCATCCGAAACTTCAATGGCTTGATCGAGCAGGCCGCCGGGATTGTTGCGCAGATCGATGACCACGCCCCGGAGGCGCCCGCCGGCCTGGCGGCGCACGTCGCGGACGGCCTGGTCGAGCAGGTCGGCCGTGCGTTCGTTGAACGTCGAGATCCGGATTATGCCGACATCCGGCCCTTCCATGCGGGAGGTGACCGAGCGGACGGATATGATCTGGCGCGTGAGCGAAACGTCGAACGGCTCGCTGCCTTCGCGGGCGACCGTGACTTCGATCGTGGTGCCGACTTCGCCGCGCATCTGGCTGACGGCTTCGTTGAGCGTGAGGCCGACGATGCTCTGCCCGTCGATCGCGGTGAGGTAGTCCCCGGCTTGGATGCCGGCGCGGCTGGCGGGCGTTTCATCGATCGGCGAGACGACGCGGACGACCCCGTCCTCCATCGTCACTTCGATGCCGAGGCCGCCATATTCGCCGCGCGTCTGCACCTGCATGTCGCGGAAATCTTCGGCGTTCATGTAGGAGGAATGCGGGTCGAGCGAGCCGAGCATGCCCTGGATCGCCGCTTCCATGACGTGCTGTTCATCGATCTCGGTGACGTAATCGCTTTCGACGCGGGCGAGCACGTCGGCGAACAATTCGAGCTGACGGTAGACATCGCCGCGCGGGCCGGAATCCTGCGCCGACCAAGCGAGCGCCCCGACCCCTGCTGCAAGACCAAACACAGGTGCCGCAACCCACGCCCAGCGCATCCAGTCACTCCCAGCCGCGCACCCGGCGCGTCGTATAGAAGGCTCTTCGCCCGATTCGGCCCCGAGCCGGAGCCGCCCTAGTTCGCCAACCTTAATTGGCCTGGGCCACCGTCACCCCGCGAGCGGCAAGCCACCGTCCCGGATCGACGGGCCGCCCGTCACGTCGCACTTCCACATACAACTCTGGCGCCGGTGTGTCAGAGCCAGCCGCAGTTGCAGACATATCGCCGATCGGCTGGCCTGCGCTCACCGTGTCGCCGGCGCGGGCGCGCAGATCTTCCATCCCGGTTAGAACGAGAGCGTAACCACCGGCGACGTTCAGGATCAACACGTTTCCGTAGCCGCGGAAGGCGCCTGCATACGCAACTTCACCGGCCGCTGGCGCGACGACCTGCGCGCCGGGGCGGGTGCGCAAAGTTGCGCCTTGGGCGGCAGCGCCTGCGCCTTCACGTGATCCGTAAGCGCGAACGATCCGGCCGCTGGCGGGCGCGACCCAATTGGCGGGGAGAACCGCGCTGCGGGGCGCGGCCGGGCGCGGCGCGGAGGCAGTGGCGCGGGTGGTGAGGTCCCGCAGATTGCGCGCTTCGCGGGCAAAGCGCTGAGCGCGCCGCTGGGCTTCGGCGGCGTTCGCGGTGAGCGTGGCGCGCAGCGCGCGCTGCTGGGAAATCAGCGTCACCGTTGCGGTGCGCTCGGCCTCGATCGCGAGTTGCGCGCCCGCTAGGCGCATTTGCTCGGTTTCGATCTCACCGGCGAGCATGCGCGCGTCGGCGATGGCGCGGCCGCGCTGATCGAGGCGGCGGGTCACCGAAGGCGCGGCGGCTTGCGCGAACATCCGCGCACGGACAGCCGCGCGCCCGCCGCGGCGTTCGGCGAAGGCCGCGGTGATCAGCAGATCTTCAAGCGTTTCACGATCGCGCGCATAGACAGCGCCGTCTTCATCGAGCTGCAGCTTGAGCGCGGCGAGGCGTGTTTCCGCTTCAGCGGCGGCGGCCTCCGCTTCGGTGCGACGGCGACCCGTTTCAGCGAGCTGCGCGCCCAGTTCGCGGATGCGCGTTTGTGCGGCGCGCGCGTCACGTTCGAGGCGCTGCGCTTCGGCGGCGGCTTCGGCGCGGTTTCGTTCGAGCTGAGTGAGCGAAGGGCGTTGCGCGCGCGGCTGCGCTGACGCTTCAAGCGCCAACGGAGGAAGCGCCCCCATCGCACACGCGAGAAGGGCGAGCGCGCGTGCTGCGCGATGCGCCATGACCGCCACCATTGTCCCATTCTGGGAAACTTACGGGCGGGATGCGCGCGCCGGCCGGCTCAAGAAGACGCGCTAATCCCGATGATAGGGATTACCGCTCAAAATGGTGAGAGCCCGGTAAACCTGTTCGGAAATCATCGCGCGCACGAGCAGATGGGGCCAGGTCTGTCGCCCAAAAGCCAGCTTCTCGTCGGCCTGATCCTTAAGCGTTTGTGAAGCGCCGTCCGGCCCGCCGATCCAGAACGTCGTGCACGCCACGCCATCGTCGCGCCAGCGCGCAAGGTTCTGCGCAAGTTCGCGGGAGGACCATTCCTTGCCGCGCTCATCGAGCAGGATGCGTTTGGAATTGTCGGGCGTGGCGCGCCAGAGCGCGGTTGCTTCGGCGCGCGGATCGCCAGGCGGCTTGCCCTGCACGTCGATCAGGTCGATCGCTTGAAAGCCGAGGGCGCGGCCGCTCGCGTTGGCGCGCGCGATATAATCTTGCGCCAGCGCGTCTTCAGGGCCCGCGCGCTTGCGGGCGACGGCGGCGATCAGAATGCGCACGTCTTAGGATGCGAGCGCGGGCGCCGGCGTCCAGATTTTCTCGATATTGTAGAAGGCGCGCACGTCAGGCTTGAACAGATGGACGATCACATCGCCCGCATCGAGCAGCACCCAATCGCAGCTGGGCATGCCTTCGACGCGCACGTTCTCAGCGCCCGCATCCTTCAGCTTGCGCATCAGGTGATCGGCGAGCGCGCCGACGTGCCGTTGCGAGCGCCCGCTCGCGACGATCAGCATGTCTGCAACGGAGGATTTGCCGCGCACGTCGATAGCGACGATGTCCTCGGCTTTATCCTCGTCCAGCGACTGGAGGATGAGCCGGGTGGCGGCGGCTGCGTCCGGCCCGCTTTGGCGGGGGGAGTCTGCGCCGGCGTTATGCGCCGCCGGCGTGCGGCTGAGGTCTGGCGACAGGTGTTGGCGTCCTTCTATGGCCCCTGACAGGTGGAATGTTAGCAGCTTTGGGGAGGTTCCGCCACGCCGGGTTAATCTCCCTTAAAGCGTGGGGTTCGCTTCTCCAGAAATGCGGCGACGCCTTCGCGCGCATCGTCCGTATCCGTGGCGAGCAGGAATTGGTCGCGGTCGGCGAAGGCGCGGGTGGCGTCGAGCGCGCCGGCGGCGGCGTTGATCGCTTCCTTGGTGATTCGCAGCGCGAGCGGCGGCAGCGCGGCAAGCTTCGCGGCCCAGGCGCGCGCCTCCGCTTCGGCGCCGCCATTTGCTGTGAGTTCATCGATAAGGCCCGCGGCGTGCGCGTCCTTTGCGGCGAGCGCTTCGCCGAACAGCACGAAGCGCTTGGCGCGCGCCGGGCCCATCAGTGCGGTGAGGCGCGGCAGCGCGCCCCAGCTCATGTTCATTCCGAGTGGGATTTCAGGCAGCCGCAAGCTCGCGCCTTCGCTCGCGATGCGAAAATCGCACGCGGCGGCAAGCGCAACGCCGCCGCCCACGCAATAGCCTTCGATCGCGGCGATGGTGACCTGCTCCATCGCTTCCCATGCTTTGCACATCGCCGGGCCGTTCAGCACGTCGCGCCGGCGTTCAAGCAGCGTGCGATCCGCGCGCGCGACGCGTTCCGGATCCTTGAGATCGGCGCCGGCGGAAAAATACGTCGGTGCGCCGGTGAGGATGACGACGTGAATGTCTGTGCGTTGCGCGAGCGTGTTCGCAGCTTCCGTGAGCTCGCGCATCAGCGCGACCGAGAGCGCGTTGCGCGCGTCGGGGCGGCTGAGGCGCACGGTGGCGATCGCGCCGTCTTCGGTGAGGGTGAGAAGGCTCATGTGCGGCGCGCCTTGCGGATCGCGGTGGAAGAGATCGGGTGCTCGCGCGCGTTGAGATAGACGAAAGCGGGCGCGCGCGAGAGCGCTGGCGCTTCATGTTGCTGGCGGCGCGCGGCGGCGAATGCCTGCGCGGGCTTGGCGAGGCGCGCGCGTGCGCCTGCGCCGGGGCGTGCGATGATGGCGACAGGCACATTGCGCATCACGTCTTGCCAGCGGCGCCAGTGGCGGAAGCTCTGCAGCGAATCGCCGCCGACGATCAGCACGAAGCGCACGCTCGGATACCAGCGCTTCAGCGCGCGCACGGTTTGATACGTGTAGCGAAAGCCGTGCGCCGCTTCGAACGCGGTGACGGCGGCTTTGCGGCCTGCAATCGTGCGGGCGCTGGCGATGCGCTCTTTCAGCGGCGCGCTTTGCGGCTTCAGCGGATTTTGCGGTGTGACCAGCCACCACACGCGGTCGAGCGCGAGACGCTTCAGCGCCGTCTCGGCGACGTGCGCGTGGCCTTCGTGCGCGGGATCGAAACTGCCGCCGAACAAGCCGATCCGCTGGCCCGGATAAGCGGGGGGCACGCCGCGCATCAGGGGCGCGTCTGCCCGTTGCCGCGCACTTTGTATTTGAACGTTGTCAGCTGCTCTGCGCCGACCGGGCCGCGTGCGTGCATGCGGCCAGTAGCGATGCCAATTTCGCCGCCGAAGCCGAACTCGCCGCCATCGGCGTATTGCGTCGAGGCGTTGTGCAGCACGATGGCGCTATCGACATTGGCGAGGAATTTCTCTGCGGCCGCAGCGTCTTCGGTGACGATGGTCTCGGTGTGGCTCGAACCGTAGGTGGCGATATGCGCCATCGCGTCGTCGATGTTCGCGACAACACGCACGGAGAGGATTGGCGCGAGATATTCGGTGCGCCAATCGTCTTCGGTTGCTTCCCCCATTGCCGTGATCGCGCGCGCCTCCGCGTCGCCGCGCAATTCGCAGCCAGCTTCTGTGAGCTTGGCGGCGATCTGCGGCAGCAGCGTAGGCGCGACGGCGCGGTCGATCAGCAGCGTCTCGGTCGAGCCGCAGACGCCGACGCGGCGCATCTTGCCGTTGAGCGTGAGCGCGATGGCCTTCGCGGGATCCGCGCCAGCGTGCACGTAAGTGTGGCAGATGCCTTCAAGGTGCGCGAACACCGGCACGCGCGCTTCATCCTGAACGCGCGCGACGAGCGATTTGCCGCCGCGCGGCACGATCACGTCAATCGCGCCGCCCAGCCCGCGCAGCATCATGCCGACGGCGGCGCGGTCGGTCGTCGGAACGATCTGGATCGCGTCTTCGGGCAAACCAGCGTCGGCGAGGCCCGCGCGCAGAGCGCGACCGATCACGGCGACGCTCTTGGCGCTGTCGGTCCCGCCCCGGAGGATTACGGTGTTGCCGGCCCGCAGGCAGAGCGCGCCCGCATCCGCCGCGACGTTCGGGCGGCTCTCGAAGATCACGCCGATCACGCCAAGCGGCGTGCGCACGCGCTCGAATTTGAGGCCGTTCGGGCGCGTCCATGTTTCAATCACCGCGCCGATCGGATCGGGTAGCGCAGCGGTTTCTTCCACCGCGCGCGCGACGTCTTCCAAACGTTCGGGCGTGAGCGTCAGCCGGTCGAGAAACGCGGCGGTCATGCTCTCGGCTTTGCCGCGCGCCACATCCTCGGCGTTTGCCGCGAGAATCTCCGCCGCGTTCTCCCGCAAACGCTTGGCGATGGCTGTGAGCGCCGCCGTGCGCGTCGCCGGGCTCGCGTCGCGCACCGAAGTGGCGGCGGAACGGGCGCGCGCACCCAGATCGAGCATCTGGGCTTCGAGCGCGAGATTGGGGGCGGGCGCGTTCATAGCGCCCTGAATTTGGCCCACGCCGACCCCTGAAACAAGGCGACGCCCCTATGCAGCGGCGTACGCCCGCTCAAGTTCGGCGACGTCGAGCTTTTCCATCTGCGTCATCGCCGCCTGCACGGCTTGCACTTTGGCGGGGTTGGGATCGCTCATCAGCGCCCGGAAGCGGCGCGGCACGATCTGCCAGGAGAGGCCGAATTTGTCCTTCAGCCAGCCGCAGCGGGGCTCGCTGCCGCCATTGTCCATGAACGCGGCCCACAGGCGGTCGACTTCCTCTTGGTCCACGCAATCCACGTAGAGCGAGCAGGCCTCGGTGAATTTGAACATCGGCCCGGCGTTGAGCGCCTGATAGGTCACGCCGTCGAGTTCGAACGAGCCGACGAACACCTTGCCGTCCGGCCCACGTTCGAGCGCGACGATGCGCGAATTGGGAAACAGGGAGACATAGAAGTTCATGGCCTCTTCGGCCTGGTCGTCGAACCAAAGGAACGTGGTGACTTTTGCCATGACGGCCTCCTTGCTGACCGTAGGACGAGCGGGGCCGCGCGCAACCGACAAGCGGGACGGATTATTTTAGCGCGAGGTCGTCCGCATGGATGAGCGCGGCGCCCGCGACGTAGCCGAGCGCGCGCTCGATCTCGGTGCTCTTGAGGCCGCGGATCTTGCGCGCGTCTTCGGCGTCGTAACGGGCAAGGCCGCGCGCGATCTCCGCGCCGTCCGGCCCGAGGATGCGCACCGCGTCGCCCTTTTCGAACCGGCCCTGAACGTCCGTCACGCCAGCGGGCAGGAGGCTTTTACCGGCGCCGAGCGCGCGGGCGGCGCCTTCATCCACCATCAGGGCGCCCTGCGGCGCAAGGCTCCCGGCGATCCAGCTCTTGTAAGCGGCCTTCGGCGTTTCGTGCGGGTAGAACCATGTCGCCGGTGCGCCGGCGAGCAGGCGCGAGAGCGGCTTGGGCTCATCGCCTCTGGTGATCGCGACGGCGCAGCCAGCGGCGGTCGCGATCTTGGCGGCTTCGATCTTGGTACGCATGCCGCCCGTGCCGACGCCGACTTGCGTGTTCGCGCCGCCCGCCATCGCTTCGATCGCGTAGGTGATCTGACGTACGTCGGGGATGAGTTGCGCATCCGCATGCGCGCGCGGATCGCGGTCGTAGAGCCCATCGACGTCCGAGAGCAGCAGCAGCGCATCGGCCGACACCATCTGCGCCACGCGCGCGGCGAGGCGGTCGTTATCGCCGTAGCGGATTTCGACGGTGGCGACGGTGTCGTTCTCGTTGATGATCGGCACGGCGCCAAGCGTTGTGAGCGTGTCAAGAGTGGCGCGCGCGTTGAGCCAGCGGCGGCGGCGCTCGGTATCGTCGGGCGTGAGCAACGCTTGCGCGACCGGCACGCCGTGCGGCTCGAACGCTTCTTCATACGCGCGCATCAGGCGCGCTTGCCCGGCGGCGGCGGCGGCTTGTTTCTCTTCGAGC
>CAZMCA010000157.1:0-8255 GCA_964564595.1 uncultured Caulobacteraceae bacterium | reverse complement strand
GCCCGCCAACCAACGGCCCGAGCACGAAGAACACCATCGCAAGCGCTGCCACGAGCGCGGCGACGATTTCGACCAGCCGCATGATGTCGAGATTGTCGAGGAAGCCCGGACCCGATTCCGTGCCTTCTTCCAGGTTCGGCCGCGCAAAGCGCATCGAAACAACTTCGACGCGGTCGCCGCGCTGTTCGTTGAAGCCAACGGCCGAGCGCACCAGCGCTGTCATCTGCTGCAGCTCTTCAGCGCTGCGCGGCGCCCAGGTCGCTTCCGCACCTTCCGCGCCCGGCGTCGTGACGCCATCGACGGCGACCGCAACGGAGAGGCGCGTGATGCTGCCGCCTTCGCTGACGGTTGTGCGCGTCGTGCGCGAGATTTCGTAGTTGATGGTTTCTTGGCTGCGGCTCGAGTTCGGCCCGCCCGATCCGCCGCCGGCCGCTGCATTCGCGCCGTCTGGCACGTTGCCGCTGGCGCTCGCGCTGCCGCCCCGGCCGCCAGCGCCGCCTTCGGAGGTGTCTTCGCTTGTCGATGTCGAGCGAACCACGCGTCCTTCCGGATCGAACCGGTCCTGCGTTTCGGTGACGCGGTTGAAGTCCATATCCGCCGTGACCTGCACGCGCGCGTTGCCGACGCCGACCACGCCTTCGACGATATCCGTCACCGTCGAGCGGATGCGTTCTTCCATCGCGGTCTGGCGCGCATCGACGCCTTCGCCTGAGTCGCTGCCGCCTTCGCCATTGGTCGCGGCCGCGAGGAGTCGGCCTGTTTCATCAAGGATCGTGACGCGGTTCGACGTGAGGCCCGGCGTTGCGCTCGCGACGAGGTTGCGCACGGCGCGCACCTGGCCCGCCGTTAGCGGATCGCGCCGCAGCTTCAAAACGATAGAGGCGGAAGGCTGCTCGGCCTCGCGGGCGAACAGCTGCCGCTCCGGCAGGACGAGGTGCACCCGCGCGCTTTCGACGCCATCGAGCGAGCCGATCGTGCGCGCGAGTTCGCCTTCAAGCGCGCGCAGCCGGTTCACGTTCTGTTGGAATTGCGTTTGCCCGAGCGCGTCGGGGTTATCGAAAATCTCGTACCCAACCGAGCCGCGGGAGGGCAGGCCGGCCTCGGAGAGCATGAGCCGCGCCGAGAGCACCTCGCTCCGGGGCACGTAGATCGAAGAGCCGTCGCCCCGCAGCTCGTACTCTATGTTGGCGGCTTCGAGCTGCTGGCTGATCTCGCCCGCTTCGCGCATGTCCACGCCCGCGAACAGCAACGCCTTCTCTTCCCCGCCCATGCGGAAGAGCAGGGCGAACAGCATCGCGCCGACGAGCGCGGTGACGCCGAGCGCAGCGAACAGCCGCGTCGGCCCCGCTCTCAGCAGAAAGTTCGTCAAAGCGTTCACGCGCGGCTTCCCCGCCGGCGGTGGGCAAATTCCGCCGGTCGGCAGAAAATTCCGGGTTCCGGTGAAGCAAGCGTAAACAACACAGCAGCCCCGCCGCGGAAGCGACGGGGCTGCTTGAGAAAATCAGGGGAGAACGCGCGCCTTTCAGCGCACGTGCTTAGGCTTCCGCAGGGGCGCGATAGTGCTGGAGGCGCGTGGTGCGCAGGCCCTGGAGGCCATGACGCTCGATCGCTTTGCGCCAGCTATCGAATTCTTCTTCCGACAGCCCGTAGCGCGCGCACGCGTCTTCGAGCGTCAGGAGACCGCCGCGCACAGCCGCGACAACTTCCGCCTTGCGGCGAATGACCCAGCGCGTCGTGCCCGACGGCGGAAGATCATCGAGGGTAAGCGGATTTCCATCCGGACCCATCACCACACCATCATACCGGCGTTGCTTCTGCATAGCGCCATTACTCCTCGGTCTTGGCGTTGTTCTACACCAAGGGCCTGAAGAATCAGCTAAAGGCAGAAGTTAAAACAACGTTGCCTTCGTCTCACTTTGATACAATGGCGCGTATTACCAGATCGTTTCTAAAGCGCAGCGCGATTGGCTTTTGCGCGAAACGAAAGACCGGTGTCGGCGGATGATGTGCGCACGCGTGCGCACGGCGCAGGGATGATCGCGCGTGCCGCGTTTGCTCGGAGAGGTGACTCGTGGCGTTTAGATCGGACAGAGCCGCCAAGCGAACGTGGGATCCCGAAACGGGCTGGGAGCTATTCGAGGTACCCCGCCACCCGGGCATGTTTGAGCTTCGGCATCCTACGAACGCGCCAATTCAGTTTTGGCGCGAGATCGTTTCCGTAGAAAAGATCGAGGAGGGCGGTGTTGCGCGATGGCTGCAGAACGTTCGCGTCAAGAGAGTCAAAGAACGTACTGGTGATCGCGCGACGCCGATGGAGCGTCAGCTTATAGAAGCAGCGCTGTTAGCCTACGGAGTCGTTCACAACGGCCCTACCGGCCCAATCAACGCGACTTATGTTGGGTGACACCCACCCGCGACTGGCGCGTGCGTGTCACCCAATGTTCACTAGCGTTTGATGCGCAGCAGTTCTTCCAGCATTTCATCCGCCGTCGTGATGATGCGTGACGAGGCCGAGTAGGCGCGCTGCGTGGTGATGAGGTTCGTGAACTCCGCCGCGAGATCGACGTTCGAGGCTTCGAGTGCGCCCGACTGGATCCGGCCCGCGCCGCCCGCGTTCGCGGCGTTGATGTTATAGAGACCGGATGCGAGCGTGGTCTGGAACGAACCGCCTGCCGCGGCCTGGAGGCCGTTCGGGTTGAGGAACGTCGCCAGCGGCACTTGGTAGAGCGCGCGGGAGCGGCCGTTCGAGAATTGCGCGGTGAGGAAACCGTCGCCCTCCAGGGAAAGGCCGACGAGATCGCCCGGCGGCACGCCGTCGGCCGTCACCGAGGTGACGCCGAAGGAGTTTGCGAACTGCTTCATGCCGCTCGTGAGATCGAGCGTGATGGGCTGCGCCGCAGCGCCCGTCGAAGCGGCCCAGTTGATGTTGAACGTCCCGTCGATGTCCGGAATGGCCGAAGCGTTGCCGGTGACGGTGTTGACCGTGCCGTCCGAGTTGAAACTGATCGTGCCGGCCGCGAGCACGCCGCCCGTGCCGGCGCCGCCAGTGACGTTCGTGTTCGGGCGTGCGTACGCTTCGACACGCCACGTGTTCGGCGCAACTTTGAGAAAGCCGAACGCAACCGTCCGCGGCGCGCCCAAGCTGTCGAACACTTCAAGCGAGCTTTCAAAGTGCGGCGTGATCGTGCCGGTGGCCAAATCGCCCGGATCGTAGGCGCCCTGCGTCAGCGGATCGTAATCGACCTGGCCGGAATTGAGGTTCGCGTTGATGCCGACATTGCGTGTCGGCTCCGCAAGACCGCCGACGCCCGAAATGTTCACCGGCTCGATCGCGGAGAGGGAGGTCGGGCTCGTCACGACCGTGCCGTTCGAGGCGACCGGCCACGCTTGCAGATAAAAGCCCTGCGCATTGACCATGTTGCCCGCAGCGTCGATCGTGAACGATCCCGCGCGGGTGAACAGCACGTTGCCGCCGTCCGTCAGCTGGCCGGCGTTTTGCGATACGATGAAGAACCCATCGCCCGAGACCGCAAAGTCCGTCGTTGAGCGCGATTGCTCAAGCGAACCTTGCAACGTGACATTGGCGCGCGTCTTCGGCAGAACGCCGCCGGCGTTATACGTCGTGTTCGAATTCTGCGCGTTCACAAGCGCGCTGAAGTCAACAGAGCCGCGCTTGTAGCCGACGGTGTTCACGTTCGCGATGTTGTCAGAGATGATCGCCATCGCGCTCGAATTGGCGGACAGCCCGGAAACGCCCGCACGTAGCGCGGTGTAGATACTCATGACGCAAGTCTCCTTCGTCAGCCGCGCGCGCGCGGCTTCGCAGATGTGTTCGTTCCTGACGGAAGCGCTTCTGCGCGAAGGGTCCGCTCATTTCTGGAGCGGACGAAATCCTATCTAGTCATCCAATATCGCACGGATGGTTGAAAGTTCGTGCGTGCCCGATGCGGTGAGCACCATGGGGTTTGAAGAGGCGAGGTCGATCCCGATGATCGGCTCGCGTGTCGAAATGCCAGCGGTGATCGCTTCGTCCGCGTGATCGCGCGCGGTGACGACGAGCCGGTAGACCCCATCGGGTTGAGCAACGCCTGCGGTGTTGCGTCCCTCCCAGACAAACAGGTGCGAACCGGAGCTCGTCTCGCCATTGGCGCGGAACACGGCGCGCCCGCTCGCGTCGCGCACTTCGAGCGTCACGCTGCGCGCGTCTTCGGGCAGCGAATAGCTCCACTTTGCCGCTTCGTTGGAGAGGAACGTGTTGCTGCTCGCCAGGATCGCTTCCTTGCCGAGATAGGAGAGGGCGGTGCCGGCCGCTGCCGCGCGGCTTTGGGTGAGCATCTCTTCGAGCTGCTCATTGGTGGCGATCTGCTGTTCGACTTGGCTGAACTGCACCAATTGCTGCGTGAACTGGTTCGAATCCATCGGCGCGAGCGGATCCTGGTTCTGCAGCTGCGCGGTGAGCAGCGTCAGGAACGTGTCGAAATTATCCGCAAGCGAGGCGCGCGAAAGCGCGTTGTTGCTTTGCGGCTGTGTGGCTGTGACGGCGTCGACCATCTCAATTCACCTACGCTACGAGGTCGACGCGAACACCGCGCCAGCTTTCAAGTCCAAATGGGCGCGCCGCAACGATTGGCGCGGGCGCAGCTTCTTCTTCCGCGCGCGCGCCGTTTGCGCCGCTGCGCGCCTCCGCCGCCGCTTCCGATTGCGCCTGGCGTTGTGAAAGATCGAACGAGAGCCCGTTTTCCGAGAGCTCGAGCCCAGCTTGTTCCAGCGCCTGCGCGATATCGCGCGCGCCGCGTGCCAGTTCGGTCACGGCTTGCGGCGAATCCGCCGCGATCACCGCCGTCACTTTGTTGTCGCGCCCAACTTCGAGCCGCACATCGACGCGCCCAAGGTCTGGCGGATCGAGACGCAATTCGAACTGCGTCGTCCCGCCGTTGAACTTGCGGACAATCTCGCGCGTCACTTGGTGCGCGACGGGCGCGCTGCGTTGCGCCTCAGCCGAAGCGGTTTCCGCGACAGCGTGTCGTTGCTCGACGGGCTGAGCAGGCGGCGGCGCGCTCGCTTGCTGCACGCCTTGTTGTGCGGGCGCGGCGTCTCCCGCCTTCGCCGCAACCGGCTCGGTGCGCGCTTGCGCGTTCGGCGTCGCGGGCGCCGGAGGCGCATCGGATTTCGGCTGCGGCGCGACGGCGAGATCCTGCAGCCCGGCGGGCGCGGTCTTCTCGCCCGCAGGCTTGGCGCCATCGATCGCTTTGGTTTGCGGCGCGGGTGCGGCGTCCTTCGCTGGCGCGGCCGTCATCGCAACAGGCGCCGCTGCAATGGTCGCGAGCTGCGCGGCGAGGTCGGGCGAAGCCGCGGCGGCTTGCTGTTGCGGCTGCGCCGGCGCGTCGGTGTTTGACGTTTGTGTAGGAGGCGGCGCCGCGTCGGTCTTCTGCGCCGATTGTGCAGGAGGCGCTTCGCTCACAAGCGGCGCGACGTCGTTGGCCGCCGCTGGCTGTGCAGGCGCCGCGATCTCCGGTGCGTGTTGTTGCGTTGGCGCAGCCGCAGCGTGTTGCTGCTGGGGTGTGGTCGCTTGCGGTTGCGCCGGCGCTGCCGCTTCCGGGGCGGGCGCGGAAATGTCGATCGGCCCGCCAGGCGCAGGCGTAGCTTCCGCAGGCGGCGCGGCGGGTTGTTCCGCGGCGGCGAGTTGCACCGTCAGCGCCGGCGCCATCTGCGGCGCTTGCGGCGGAACGGCGGCCACGGCCGGAGCAGGTGGGGCGTCCGGCGCTGAGGCGTCGTCGCCCGTCTTGGCGGTGGCCGCGCCGCGCTCAGGCTCGGCGGCCTGCGCGGCGACATGATCGTCGAAGCTCGGCGCGCCATCGGCCGGCGCCGCCGGCGCGCGCGCCGGTGCGATCCCCATCAATGGATCGATCGCCGCTTCGAAACTCACGTCCATGCCGCCCCCGAAAATGCGTGGGGCACAGGCGAGCAAGCTCCGGGCCAGTCTGGTAACCATAAGAATTACGAACAAGATCAGTAGCTTGATGCGTAAGCCACATTCGGCCCGCCCGGCAAAAGCGCCCCGGCGGCGGCAGCTTTTGCCCGGCCGAAACGACCCGGCAGGCCAATGGGCGCATGTTGGCCCCGAGCTTGCGAACATGGTTGACGCCGTCAGCGGGGCGCTCTGCGCTGCGCCGCCGGCGTGCAGGAGAAAGTGTTGTTTTATCAACAGGATAAGCCGCGCGAGCGGCGGCGGCCGCGCCGCCGCGGGACCGAAACGACCCGGCATATCCTGCCGGGCGCCCGGCGCCTTCTGCCGGAGGCGCGCCCATGTCGATAAGCGCAATGATGCAGACAGGGCTCTCGGCCCTGCAGGCCGCCCAGGCCGGCCTCAAGGTGGCGTCGCAGAACATCGCGAACGCCAACACGCTCGGTTATGTCCGCACCGAAATTTCCTACGCGCCGCTCACCAACCTTGGCGGCGGCGCGGGCGTGGAAGTCGCCTCGATCCGCCGCGCCGCGGATAAGTTTCTCGCTACCGCCGCCTATATCGCGGAAGCCAATGGCGGAGGCGCCGCAGCGCGAGCCGATCTCTTGGCGCGCGCGCAAAGCTATTTCGGCGACCCGACCAATTCGTCTTCGATGTTCGCCTCGATCGATCAGGTCTGGGCCTCGCTTACTGATCTGCAGGTCGATCCTTCGTCGGCGCTCGCGCGCGATAAGGCCGTCGGCGCGCTCGAAACCGCGCTCGCGGTGATCGGGCAGACAGGCGGGCAATTGCAGGCGCTGATCAGCGAAGCGGACGAACGCGTTGGAGACGCGGTCTCGCAAGCGCAGACCTACCTCAACCGCATTTCCGATCTCAACGAAGAGATCCGCCTCACGCTGCGCGCGGGCGCCGATCCAAGCGCCGTTGAGAACACGCAAGCCGCGGTGATCGACCAGCTCGCGCAATTGTTGGACATTCGCGTCGAAGCCCGCAGCGAAGGCGGCGTGATGGTGCGCACCAGCGGCGGCGCGCTGCTCGTCGGCGCGAAAGCCGCGAGCATTAGCTACACCCCGAACAGCGGCGCGTTCGCCTCGCACGGCGTGATCGTGTTCAATCCGGAACTCGGCACGCAATCGAACCTTGAGCCCTATATTCAAGGCGGCGAGATCGCGGGCCTCATCAAAGCGCGCGATCGCGACCTGCCAGAGCTCGCCGCGGCGCTCGGCGGCTTTGCCGGCGCGCTCGCCGACCGGCTGAACGCGGTGCACAACGAAAATTCCTCCACGCCCGCTGTCGATGAGCTCGTGGGGCGCCAAACCGGCCTGCTCGCCTCCGATCGGCTCAATTTTTCCGGTCAGGCGATCATCGGCGTCGTCAACGCGAACGGCGAGATCACGCAGCGCCTGACGATCAATTTTGGCGCGCAGACCATCACGAGCGAAGCGCCGCCCGGCGTAACGCCCTTTGGCGGCACATCGATCGGCGCCTTCGTGAGCGCGCTCGATGGCGTGCTCGGCGCCTCCACGCCGGCCGGCAATGCAAGCTTCACCAATGGCGTGCTCACGCTCGATGCGCCGGGCGGCGGCCTCGTCGTGCAGCAACACCCGACGGCGCCAAGCGATCGCGCCGGGCGCGGCTTTTCGCACTTCTTTGGACTCAACGATCTCGTGCAGCGCCCCACGCCGCTCTTTTTTGAAGCGGGCGTCTCGGGCACGGACGTGCACGGCCTTGCCGCCAACGGCCAAATTTCGTTTCAAGTGAAAGATGCGCTTGGCCGCGTTGCGGCGACCCGCACCGTCTCGATCACCGGCGGTCTCGCAGCTGGCGGCTCGACGATGCAAAACGTGCTCGACGCGCTAAACGCGAACGGCACGGGCGTGGGCGAGTTCGCAACCTTCTCGCTCGATCCGAACGGGCGCGTGGTGATGACGCCGCGCAGCGGTTTTCAAACTGAGATCACGCAAGATTCGACGCAGCGCACCGGCACGGGCGTTTCCTTCTCCGCGCTCTTCGGGCTTACCGAAAAAGCGACGGCGGGGCGCGCGGTGGAGCTTGGCGTTGCAACGCAGGTCGCCGCCGATCCCGGGAGGCTTGCGGTTGGCCGCCCAAACCTCGCGGCGGCGCTCAATGCGCGCATCATCGAAGAGGGCGATGCGCGCGGCGCCGCAGCGCTCGCCGGCGCGCGCGATACGGTGCACGACTTTCCCGCCGCGGGCGCGCTCACCGCGCAAACGACATCGATCGGGCTCTACGCATCGCGTCTCGGCGGCGCAGCAGGGCGTGTCGCGAG
>CAZMCA010000156.1:0-8315 GCA_964564595.1 uncultured Caulobacteraceae bacterium | reverse complement strand
GATCGCGGGCGCGCAGCTGAAACAAGTGCTCGATGCGTACGCCAACCATGACGTTAAGGCCGCGATCGCCGTCTGGTTTCAGGACGAAGACATCGATAGTCACTACAACTCGCTGTTCCGCGAATTGCTGACCTACATGATGGAAGACGCGCGCATGATCAGCGCGGGCGCGCACCTCCTGTTCATCGCCAAGAACATCGAGCGCATCGGCGATCACTCCACCAACATCGCGGAAACGGTGCATTACCTCGTGACCGGCGAAGAGATCGCTACCGAGCGCCCGAAGGCCGACGATTCTGCTGGGAGCGACGATTGACCAGCGCCCATGTCCTCCTCGTCGAAGACGATGAATCGCTCTCGACGCTCCTGAAGTACAATCTGGAGAAAGAGGGCTATCGCGTTTCGCTCGCGATGGATGGGGAAGAGGCGCTGCTGGTCGCGGAAGAAACGCCGCCCGATCTCGTCGTGCTCGATTGGATGCTGCCGAAGGCGCCCGGCATCGAAGTGTGCCGCCGGCTGCGGATGCGCAGCGAAACGCGCAACACGCCAATCGTGATGCTCACCGCGCGCGATGATGAGAGCGAGCGCGTGCGTGGGCTCGATACCGGCGCGGACGATTACATCACCAAGCCGTTCTCGATGAGCGAGCTGATGGCGCGATTGCGGGCCGTGATGCGCCGCATCCGCCCGGCGCTGACGGACGATAAGCTCACCTGCGGCGATATCGTGATGGACCGGGTGGCGCATCGCGTGAAGCGCGCGGGCAAAGAGATTCATCTGGGGCCGACGGAATTTCGGCTGCTCGATCATCTGATGCGCCATCCGGGTCGCGTGTTCTCGCGCGAGCAATTGCTCGACGCGGTGTGGGGCTCGGATGTGTACGTCGAAGCGCGCACGGTTGATGTGCATATCGGGCGCTTGCGCAAAGCGCTGACCTCGAACGGCGAACCGGACGATCCGATCCGCACCGTGCGTTCGGCCGGGTATGCGATCGACACTGAGGGCTGACGTGCGTCCTCCCCCCTCTAGGGGGAGGGGGAGACGCGTGCGCCGCCATCTGCGGAGAGGCGTTGCGCTATTTGCGGCAGAGTTCCGGCTAGCGCTTCCTTCAATCCGAATGGCGGATTGATCACGAGAACGCTTGAGGCGGTGAGCGCGCCGGTGCGTTGCGGGGGCGATGTCCAGAGATCGGCCCGGAGTTTTTCGCCGGAGAGTTCGCTGTCGGCGGCGTTCAGCGTTGCGGCGTCTTTGAGCGGGCGCCACCAGAGATAAACGCCGTGCGCAAAGCGTGCTTGCGCGGCCTTGAGGGCGCGGACGGAGGCGGCGAGTTCGCCTTCTGCTTCATAGGGCGGATCGATCAGGACGAGCCCGCGGCGTTCGGGCGGGGGCGTGAGCGCGGTGATCGCTTCGAAGCCGTCGCGCTGATGGATTTGCGTGGTGGGGCCGTTGTTCACGGCGGCCATCGTGACGCGCAGCTTGTGCGCTTCTTCGGGGTGGAGTTCGCAGAGCACGAGCCGGTCTTGCGGGCGCATGGCGTGCGCGGCGATCAGCGGCGAGCCTGGATAGAGCGTGAGCGCGCTGCCGGCATTGTGCGCGGCGATGGCGGCGATGTAGGGCGCGAGCGCGGCGGGCGCGTCGGGCCAGTCCCAGAGTTTGCCGGCGCCGCTTTCCCACTCCGGGCTGCGGCGCGCTTCTTCGCTCGTCAGATCGTAGCGGCCCGCGCCGGCATGCGTATCGAGCACGGCGAACGGCGCGGGCTTCTGCGCGAGGCGCTGGAGGATCAACGTCAGCGTCAGGTGCTTGAGCACGTCAGCGTGATTGCCCGCGTGGAAGGCGTGGCGGTAGTTCATGGGCTTCGCTTAGCGCAGGAGGGCCGCATGGCCAAAGTATTGGGTGTCGGCGGCGTGTTCTGGAAGGCGCGCGATAAGGATGCGCTGATCGCCTGGTACAAGGACGTGCTTGGGATCGACTTCCACGATTTCGGCGCGGCGCTCTTCCTGCCGGATGCGATGGGCGGCCATCCGGGCGCGGCGACGGTGTTTGGGCCGTTCAAGGAAACGACCGACTATTTCGAGCCGTCGCCCAAGCCGTTCATGATCAACCTCGCGGTCGATGATCTCGAAGGGATGCTGGCGCGCTGCAAGGCGCACGGCGTCGAGCCAGTGAAGACGTTTCCCGATGAGGCGAACGGGCGCTTCGCGCAGATCATCGATCCGGAGGGGCTCAAGATCGAGCTCTGGGAGCCCAAGCCGATGGCCTAGCGGCTTGCCTCCCCCAGGGGGCCGGAAGCAATTAAGCGACGGCGGCGACGGGTTGTGCGGGCGCTTGGATCACGGCGTCGCCGAGGGCGATTTTCAGGAGGCCGCGCAGCTGCATCACGTTGAGCGAGCAGGGCGACATGCGGCTGCGGACGATGCGATTCCAGGCGGCGTCGACTTTGGCGGGCTCGCTGACATGCGCCATGCCCCAGCGCGGATAGGAGGGGGCGGCGATCTCGACCATCTCGACGAGCGTAAGCTCGCGGTGGCGCGGGTCGCGGGCGATCTCTTGAAAGAGCCCGGAGACGGCGTTGCGGGGGCCTTCGAGGATTTGGATGAAGGCGGTCTCGTCGGCCACGAGAAGGCCGGTGACGTTGCGCGCTTTGTTGCGGGGGGCGGCGGCGGCCATGATGGCGCGCAGCTCCTCGTCAGAGCACAGGCGCTCACTGAAATAGACCAACCGACTGAGCATTCCCGCCCTCGCGCAGCTCTCTCCCATCGGCGCGCCGAACAAGGCCGCGCCGTGAGACGTTATGATCGCGTGGGAATTTCTTCCCGCTATACCCAGAGCCCTTGTAGCATGGGCGCCGTTAACGGCCCGTGCGCCGACGAGGTTACTGATCCATGAGCGCCGTCACTGACAATGCCGCAAAAAAGCGGTTTGAGCTTGAAGAAGCGGGCGCGCTTGCGTTCGCCGATTACACGCGCCGGGATGGCGTACTGACGATCCCGCATGTGGAGGCGGCGATGGCGCTCCGAGGCACCGGCGCTGCGGGCCGGCTGATGGAAGGCATGCTCGCGATTGTGCGCGAGCGCGGCCTCAAGGTGCGCCCGATCTGCCCTTACGCGGTGGCGTTCATTCAGCGCCGGCCCGAATATCATGATCTGGTTGCTTAGGAGCGTTGCATGATCGAGCGGCAGGTCGAGATCGAGACGCCCGAAGGATCGATGACGACGTTCGTCTATCATCCCGAAGAGGGCGGTCCGCACCCGGTGGTGCTTTACTACATGGACGCGCCTTCGATCCGCCCCGCGCTCAAAGAGATGGCGAGCCGGCTCGCGACGGCGGGCTATTACGTGATGCTGCCGTTTCTTTACTACCGCAATTCGCCGTATCGCGAGTTCGGCGCGAGCGATGAAGACATGCATGCGCGCCGCGAACTGATGGGCGCGATCACGAAAGCGGGCGCGGTGGCGGACGCTGTTGCGCTGTTGAATTTCGCCGACGCTGATCGCGCGGCGGCGACTGGCAAGGTCGGCGCCGTTGGGCTTTGTATGAGCGGGCCGCTCGTTGTGGCGCTGGCGAACGAATTGCCGGGGCGCGTCGTTGCTGCAGCTTCGATCCACGGCGCGTGGTTCGTGACGGACAAGCCGGATTCGAGCCACCTCAACGTGTCGAACATCAAGGGCGAATTGTATTTCGGCTGGGCCGACGCGGATCCGACCGCGCCGATTTCAGACATGGAAAGCATGCAAAGCGCGCTGCGGGGCGCGGGCGTGCTGCATACGATCGATTATTTCACCGGCGCCGAGCACGGCTTTGCGCCGCGCGGGCCGCGCTATCACCAATACGCATCGGAAAAGCACTGGGAGCGCGTGCACGCGCTGATGCGCCGGAATATCGGGTAAATCACAACGACAAGCGGGGAGAGAGAGATGGCGGACCGGTTTGCGGCGGCGGGCGTGAGCGTGAGCGATCTGAAGCGCTCCGTAGAGTTCTACACGCGCGTGCTCGGCATGCGGGAGACGCAGACGTTCAAGCTGCCCAACATGGACGAGAGCGTCGTCGGGTTCGAGAAGGGCGGCTCGGTGGTGCTGATGCAGTACACCGATGGCGTTTCGCGCGATCACGCGGCGTTTGCGGGCAAGCTGGTGTTTTACGTCGATGACGTCGGCGCGATCGTGGCGCGCATTCGCGATGCGGGCGGGGTCATTACGCGTGAGCCCAGCACGTCGCCCGGCCTTGGGCCGACGCTGATCGCGTTCGCCAAAGACCCGGACGGGTACACGTTGGAGCTGCTGCAGGCGTCGAAACGCGAGAAGGCGTCGTCCTAGCGCCCCGGGCTCACCATCGCGACGTACATCAGCTCGCGCGTCGCGGTGTGGATCTCCCAGGCTTCGCCGACGTTGCGCTCGGCTTGGTAGGGGATGCAGTAGCGGCCTTCGCCTTCCGGCGTGAGGCAGAGGCGCTCGCCGCGCACTTCCCACGCGCCGGTCAGGCGTTCGCCGTTCGGGCGCTGCTCGGCGTAGGAGCCGTTCGGCTCGAAATAGTAGTGGGTCACGGCGCCGGCAGCGTCGGTCAGCGTCACGGTATTTTGGAAGGCCTGGTCGATGCAGGCGGCGTTCGCGGGAGCGGCGACCAGCGTCAGCGACGCGAGAACCGAAGCGACAGCAGCGACAAACCGGCGACCCATGACACACAAAATCCTTTAACCCATTGGCGGCGTTAAGGATTTTACCCGTCGGCCGCGTTGATCCATCTGCCCCGGTCAACGCCGGAACCGCAGGATAGTTCGCATGGGGGTGGCCGGATTGCTGTGACGGCGGGCACGGGCCGGATTGGGCCGCCGGGTGGGCTCAGTAAAGCACCCGCGTCTTGGCGATCTTCTCGAGCATTTTCACGGGGCTGAGCATCGTGAGGCCGCCGGGGATGATGAAGCCTTCCGCGTGCGTCACGCCGCGCGCGCCGAGTTGGAGGGCGCGGAATTTATTCCAGGTCTCGACGCCGGGGATCACGTCGCGCTCGAGGTTCTGGCTTTTGTGCTCGCGCACGGCGGCGAGTTTGGTTTCCCAATGCGCGCTGGTGTCGAGCACGATGTTGGGCGCGGCGGCCGTGCCGTAGATCGGCTCAAGATACATGTAGCGTTGCGTTTCGCGCACGCGCGCGGTGACGAGGCGTGAGATTTCGCGGTGATCGCGGTGCGTATCCTGCGGGTGATGCGTGATGACGAGATCGGGATATTCGCGTTCGAGCACGGCGTTCACCGCGCTCATCGCTTCGCTCGCCATCGAGAGATAGCCGTCGCGAAAGCCGAGAAATTCGAGCTTCACGTCGAGCGCTTTTGCGGCGGCGGTCGCTTCGATCTTGCGGCGCGCGGCGAGTTCATCGTTCGTGGGCGGGCCGGCCGAGAGCGAGCCATCGGTCGCGATCACGAGCGTTACGTCCGCGCCCGCCGTGCGCAGCGCGCACATCGTGCCGCCCGCGAAGATTTCGCCATCGTCCGGGTGAGCGCCGAACACGAGAACTTTGAGATTGGCCATGCGCGGAGGTTACGCCCGCGTATCCGCGCGCGCTACGCCCGTCCCTCCCCCGAAGGGATCGCTCGCGATCCCTTCCCTTCAGATATCCGGTCGCAAAGCGACCGGCGGGGGAGGGTGTCGGCGCGCTTAGCGCGCAGACGTGTGGGGTGGCTGCGCTGCGCTTGCCGTTCTGCGTGGAGTTTCCGCCACCACCCGTCATGCTGCGCATGACACCCTCCCCTCGCGGGGAGGGACGAGGGCGGCGCGTTAGCGCGCGGGCGGCGGCGGGAGCGCGTCGGGACCGCCCGCGAGGAAGAAGCACAGGATCGACAGCGCCATGCATGCGAGCGCGAGGCGAAAGCCCCACGCGATCAGCCTGCGGCGCGGCTGCGCGTCGTCGGCAAAGCCGTCGCCGCGCATGAACCTAGACCAGCGCGCAAACGGATCACGCGGCCAGTCCGCCGGCGCGGGATGTCTGGCGAGGAAGAGGAGCATCGTGATCCACGCGCCAACGCCGAGGATGAATGCGGCTTGGAGGAGGGTGAAGGTGAGGTAGAGGAGCATTCTACGAGCCTACTCGGAGAATAGAGAACGTCCCGTCATTCGACTTCCATGACCGAATTGTCGAGGGGCCCGCGTCGTCCTCAATGTTCAGCAAGGCTGACGGCGGCCTTATCGGAGATAGAGGGCTTCCAGCGGTCGCCAACCGAAAGTGCAGGCGTTTTCGCGCATCTGCGCCCAGTCCTTCCCACCAATGGGGAGCGAACGCCGTGTTCTCGATAAACTCCAGTCCCATTGTGAGTGCGGCGTTAGCCTTTTGATGTTGAGGAACCGCATGAAAACTCTGCGCGACGGCGCGAGCTTCCTCGCCGCCGCGGTCCCACGTCAAAACCAAGTGCCCCCGACCGCCGTCGTTGAAACACGATGCAGCAAGCGCCGGTGGCGTTCTGCTGATATCCGATAGGTCGGCAAGTTTCTGTCCGCGGAAGTCTATCTCAGGGAAGAAGGCACAGACGAAACAGAAGGGAAGCGAGTGCTCAAACGAGCAGGTGTAGAACTGCAGGGTGTGATCATAGGTTTTCTGCGCGATGCGATGACGCTCGTTGTGGTACTGGATTGAGACGTCACGCAGCGCCGCTGCATTTCCCATTGCAAAACCAATCAATTCCTCGGCTCGCGGATGATTGTGAGCCACGGGGATCGTACGCGTCAGAACGTTGGCGCCAACCTTTGTATATGCTTCGCGGCAAATCGCACGGAAATGCAGTTGGGCTGCTGTTTCTGTAGTTGGAGAGAACTCGCGTTGCTCCAGTTCACGGAACAACTCATTGTCGTGCTCGGAGCAGAATATTGGGTAAGCGGTGGCCTTGTTGATTCCGACAAGCGGCAACAGGTAGGCCCGCGCGGCCTTCTCATCGTCAAACACGTTGTGGCTTTGGATGTAAACGTGGTTGTTTCTTGCGATTGAACGCAGCCAGCGACGGGCAATTGTATGCGACTGAATTGGTGGTTTCGAGCAAGTCGCACCAATCCCGCCGAGGCACTGCTTCATCGAGAAGCACTCATCCAACAACTTTTGGCTTTCGGCCGCTGACGCGCGATCCCGAATTGGTCTCCTCAACGCTAAAGCCCCTTCCTCCGTCGTCTGCGACTTGGCCGGTACGGGTTAGCAACGGAATGTCTGAGCACCTATTCGTACCGAGTGTTACGGCTCGTCGCCCAATATAGCTCCCAGATTCGGCTGGCAATCTTGCGACCAGTCTCCCGTTGAATTCGCTTCATAGTGTTTTCGACGCTGCCGCGCCAAATTTTCCCATCAGGACCTTCAACGGGCCCGGACCTAGTCACTTGCTGAGTAATCCAGATCCAATCGTCTCGCAGGCTTGGGGGAAAGTCTTCCGGCTGGAGCGTGTGGCAAACTAAGAATGCATCCCCGACACGCTCTCTTACGTCTTCCTTGTGCGTAGCGAGCACATGGAGAGCGTTCATCAGCTTTTCGCGAACATAGTCGGAAACGAGGTGCGCGGCGTCTTCCACCCCCTAAGGCCCCTTCCGCCGCCGTCCGCGATACGCGTTCCGGCCGCCGCGTTTGCCCGGCATACCGCGCGCGACCTCTCCGCCGTCGGCGTTGTCGCGCGGGGTTGCGCCTAGGCCGCCGCGTCTGCCGCGGACGCTGTCTTCCACGGCTTCGTTGATCGAGAATTGGCGGGCCATTGGGTCGTCGGCGATCAGCAGTTCGGTTTCTTGCAGGCGTTTGATTTCGTCGCGGAGGCGCGCGGCGGTTTCGAACTCGAGATCGGCTGCGGCTTCGCGCATCTGGCGTTCGAGATCGGCGAGATAGGTTTTGAGATTGTGGCCGACGAGCCCGTGCTGCGGGCCTTTGGCGCCGGCTTTGTCGAGCTTCTTGAAGCCGAGCGGATCGCCAACGTCGATCGTGAGCGAGTCCTTTTCGTACGCGCTTTCCAGAATGTCCTTGATGTTCGAGCGCACGCTTTGCGGCGTGATGTTGTGCTCGATGTTATACTGCTCCTGCTTTTCACGGCGGCGCGCGGTTTCGGCCATCGCGCGCTCCATCGAGCCGGTGATCTTGTCGGCGTACAAGATCACTTTGCCATCGACGTTGCGTGCCGCGCGGCCGATGGTTTGCACGAGCGAGGTTTCGCTCCGTAGGAAGCCTTCTTTGTCGGCATCCAAAATCGCGACGAGGCCGCATTCGGGAATGTCGAGCCCTTCGCGCAGCAGGTTGATGCCGATCAGCACGTCGAACACGCCGAGCCTGAGATCGCGGATGATCTCGATGCGCTCGACCGTGTCGAT
>CAZMCA010000155.1:0-8320 GCA_964564595.1 uncultured Caulobacteraceae bacterium | reverse complement strand
ATCGTCTGGGTCAACTCATTCCAATCGGCGTGATCGGAGATCACCAGCGGCAACTCGACGCCGCGCTGGCGCGCCCGCGCACGCACGCGCATCCAGCCGGATGCGAACGCCGTGACGGGCTCGGGAAACCTGCGCGCCCACGGCGTCTGGATCGCCGAGGGCGGGCAGAGCGCGATGGCGCCCTTGAGCTGCGCTTTCGTCGCGTCCGTCACGAAGCGCGTTTCGCCGAGCGGCACGCCATGCGCTTCGTAGAGCGCGTTCAGCTCCGCGAGCGCGCCGTGAATGTAGATCGGCTGATCCCAGCCAGCCTCCCGGAGATGCGCGATCACTCGCTGCGCCTTGCCGAGCGCGTAGGCGCCGACGAGATGCGCGCGCTCGGGGAACATCGCAACAGATCGAAGCAGCTTGGCGATCTCATCTTCCGTCGGCGGGTGCGTGAACACCGGCAGCGCGAACGTCGCTTCCGTGATGAACACGTCGCACGCTATGGGCTCGAACGCTGCGCATGTCGGATCGCGCCGCCGCTTGTAATCGCCTGAGGCGACAACGCGCACGCCGTTCTGCTCGACCGCCGCCTGCGCCGAGCCGAGCACGTGCCCCGCGGGATGGAGCGTCACCGTCGCATCGCCGATGCGCACGGCTTCGCCGTAGCGCGCTGCTTGGCGATTTTGCGTGAAGTCCGCACCATAGCGCGCCGCCATAATCGCGAGCGTTTCCGCCGTCGCGAGCACGGAACCGTGCCCCGCGCGTGCGTGATCGGCATGGCCGTGCGTGACGATCGCGCGCGGAACCGGGGTCACCGGATCGATGTAGGCGTCGGCGCCGGGGGCGTAGAGCCCTTGTGGGCGCGGGCAGAGCACATCCTGTGGGCGCATCATCCGCACATAAGCGCAGGCGGGCGCAAAATCAGCGCTTCCGGCGCGCCATCAGCGGCAGTTCAGCGAACAGCGTGGGGTCAGCAGTGCGCGCGCGCTCGATCGTCAGCATGCGCATTTTGGTGTCGACGCCGCCCGGCGCGGAGAACCCGCCCGTCTTGCCGCCTGCCGCGAGTACGCGGTGGCAGGGGATCACGATCGGGCATGGATTGCGGCCCATCGCCTGGCCAACGGCGCGCGCCGCGCCCGGTTCGCCGACGTCCGCCGCGATCTCTCCATAGGTGCGCGTGGCGCCCGGCGCGATTGCGCGTGCGATGGCGTAGACGCGCTGATGGAATGCCGGCGTGCGGCCAAGATCGAGGCGCACGTGCTGGAGATCGCGGGGCTCTCCCGCGAGCAGCGCGCGGATGTCATCGATCCAGGCTGCGACCTCTGGCGGCGGCGCGCCCTCAGGCGCATCGCCCGCCAGCCGGCGCAGCCGGGTGCGCACGCCGGCTTCGGTCGGTTCCGGCAATTGCACGGCGCAAACGCCCACCGGGCTCCAAGCCAAGCCGCAGCGCCCAATCGCCGTGTCGAACAGGAAAACGCCCAGCGCGGTCATGCCGGAGGATACCACGCCTGCCGCCAGGGGACGACAGCAGCACGCCTGCTTGACGCCCCCGTCAGCCCCGCATTGACCCCGCCGCGGACGCGCTTCAAGGAGGCGCGCATGGCGGCATGGCGCAACTGGTCCGGCAGCGTTTCGGCGACCCCGCGTGCGCTCGCGCGGCCACGCACCGAGGCTGAGCTTCAAGAGATCGTGCGCAACGCGACGGCGCTGCGCGTCGCGGGGGCCGGCCATTCCTTCATGCCGCTGTGCGAGACCGATGGCGTACTCGTGTCGCTCGACGCGCTGGAGGGCGAGCTGTCTCCCGGCGATGGCGAAGGGCGCGTTTGGGCGCCGGCGGGCTGGAGCCTCGCAAAGCTCACCGAGGCGCTCTGGGCGCGCGGGCTTTCGCTCCCGAACCAGGGCGATGTGAACCCACAGGCGCTCGCCGGCGCCATCGCCACCGGTACGCACGGCACCGGTGATACGCTGGGCTCGCTCTCCACCATCGCGCGCGGCTTTCGCCTCGTGCTTGCGGATGGATCCATCGTCACCACGAACCCGGCGAACGATCCGGAGCTTTATGAGGCGCAGCGCCTTTCGCTGGGGCTGCTCGGCGTCGTCACGCAGATCGAAATCGCTTGCGTGCCGACATATCGCCTCGAAGAGCGCATCACCAAGGCGCCGCTCGCGGAGGTCGAAGCGCGCTGGGGCGAACTTTCCGCGCAACACCGGCACGTCGAATTCTGGATGTTTCCGTACGCCGATGACGTGATCCTGAAAACGCTCGACGTAACCACCGAAGAGGGCGAGCCGCACAAGCCGTCTGACATGGACGAGTCGATCTTCCGCTTCTGCTGCGATGTCGGCGCCGCTGCGCCGTTTCTCATCCCGTCGCTGCAGCGCTTCATGATGGGCGCTTCGGGCGCGAGCCGCCGCGTCGGTCCCGCCTACAAGATTTTTCCGTCCGAACGCACCGTGCGTTTCGAGGAAATGGAATACGAACTGCCGCGCGCCGCGGGCTTTCCGGCCCTGCGCGAAGTGCTCGCCGCGATCCGCGCCGCCCGCGCGCCCGTGACATTCCCGTTCGAGTTCCGCATCGCCGCCGCTGATGACATCTGGCTGAGCCCGTTCAACAAGGGCCCCGGCAGCTCTATCTCCATGCACCAATACGCGAAGATGCCGTTCGCGAAGGTGTTTGCGCAGGCTGAGCCGATCTTTCGCGCGCATGGCGGTCGCCCGCATTGGGCCAAGCGCCACACGTTGCGCGCTGATGAGATCGATGCGCTCTATCCGCAGGCGCCGCATTTCCGCGCCGTGCGTGACCGCGTCGATCCGCAAGCGAAGTTCGCGAACGCGCATCTGCGCGCGCTGTTTGGCGTCACGCCGAGGTAAGTATGGACGATCGCCGCCTGCATGCGCATCTCATCGGCCAACAAGGCTCCCGCCGGGCGCTCAACACGCCCGTGCTGGTGATCGACGCGGACGCGCTGGCGCGCAACATCGCGACGATGGCTGCGTTCGCGCAGGAGCACGGCGTGCGTCTGCGCCCGCACGCGAAGACGCATAAGAGCGCCGATGTCGCGCGCCTCCAAATCGCCGCCGGCGCGGCTGGCGTGTGCTGCGCCAAGATCGGGGAGGCGGAGATGTTCGCGGAGGCGGGCGGCGTCGGCAGCATTCTCATCACATCGCCCGTCGTCTCGCCGCCCGCGATCGCGCGCCTCGCGGCGCTCAACGAAGCGCTCGCGGATCTCGCCGTCGTCGCGGACAACCCCGCAAACGTGGCCGCGCTCGCGGAAGCGATGAACGGCAAGCCGCTCACCGTGTTCGTCGATGTCGATCCCGGCATTCGCCGCACCGGCGTCGCATCACCAACCGACGCTGTGGCGCTCGCGCAAGCGATCCGCGCTGCGCCCAACCTCCGGTTCGGCGGCGTGCAATTCTATTGCGGCAGCCAGCAGCACATCGAAGCGTTCGCAGAGCGGCGTGACGCGATCGCAGAACGCACCGCGTATCTGCAAACCGTGCTCGATGCGCTGAAGGAAGCCGGGTCGCCGGCGCCCATCGTCACCGGCGGCGGCACTGGCACACACCGGATCGACGCCGCGCTCGGCGTGTTCACCGAACTGCAGGTTGGCTCCTACGTGTTCATGGACCGCCAGTACAACGATTGCGATCTCACCGGCGATGGCGCCGCGCCTTACGAAACCGCGCTGATGGTCGATGCGCGCGTCATCAGCGCGAACGCCAAGGCGCTCGTCACGATCGACGCGGGCTTCAAAGCGCTCGCCACCGATGGCGGCCCGCCGGCGATCATCTCTGGCGCGCCTGAAGGCGCAGCGTTCGCGTTCATGGGCGATGAGCACGGCGCGATTGTCGCGAATGACAGCGGCCTTACGCTCGGTGACATCGTCACGCTCGCCAGCCCGCACTGCGACCCGACGGTGAATCTCTACGATTATTTCCACGTGGTGCGCGGCGATACGCTGATCGATATCTGGCCGGTCACCGCGCGCGGCGCGTCGCGATGACGAACGCAGCGCTCACCGCGCTCTACCGCGCGCCCGAGCCCGACGTACTCGCGACGCTCGCGCCGCGTGCGCAAATGTCGGACGTGGAGAGCGCTGCCGCGCGCGAAACGGCGCTCGCGCTTATCGCCGCCGTGCGTGCTTCGCGCGGGCCCGGCTGGATCGATGCGTTCCTGCAGGAGTACGCGCTCGGCACGGAGGAGGGCTTGGCGCTTCTCGCGCTGGCAGAAGCCTATTTGCGCATTCCCGATGGCGATACGGCGGCGCGGCTTGTGAGCGACAAGGTCGGGGAAGGGCGCTGGGAATCGCACCTTGGGCAAGCCGGCTCGCTGCCGGTGGACGCCGCCACGCTCGGCCTCGTGCTCACGCGCGCGCTGATGGATGCAAAGCGCGGCGGCGTGCTGCGCGGCCTCGTGCGCCGCGCGGGCGAGCCGCTCGTTCTGCGCGCCGTCTCCACCGCGATGCAGCTCATGGGCGCGCATTTCGTGCTCGGCCGCACGATCAAAGAAGCGCTTGATCGCGCGGGTGATGACGGCCTCTGCTCGTTCGACATGCTGGGCGAAGGCGCACGCACGTTCCCGGACGCTGAGCGCTACTTCGCGTCTTATCTCGACGCGATCGTCCACGTCGCGCGCGTGCAAACTGATCTGCCGCTGATGCAGCGCCATGCTGTTTCCGTGAAACTCTCCGCTCTTCACCCGCGCTATTCGCTTGCTAACGAAGCGCGCGCCGTGCCGGAGCTCACCGCGCGCCTCGTCGAACTCGCGCAGGCCGCCGCGCGCGGCGGCGTTGGCCTCACGGTCGATGCGGAGGAGGCCGAGCGCCTCGAGGTCTCGCTGGATATCTTTGCGCGCGCCGCCGCCGCGCCGCAGCTTGCTGGCTGGGATGGTCTTGGGCTTGCTGTGCAGGCGTATCAAAAGCGCGCCAGCGCTGTGCTTGAGACTGTCAGCGCGATTGGCGAACGGACCAGGCGCCGCATTCCCGTCCGCCTCGTCAAAGGCGCGTATTGGGACACGGAGATTAAGCGCGCCCAGCAGCAAGGTCTGCCGGACTATCCCGTCTTCACGCGCAAGGCCGCGACGGACGTCAGCTATCTGGCCTGCGCGCGCACGATGCTCGCCGCCAATCGCATCGCGCCGGCTTTCGCCACGCACAACGCGATGACCGTCTCGATCCTGCTGCAATGGATCGGTGCGCGGCGTGACGTTGAGTTTCAGCGTCTCCACGGCATGGGCGAGGCGCTCTACGAGGCGCTGGCCGAACGCAGCGATCTGCGCTGCCGCATCTATGCGCCCGTCGGCGGCTATCGCGATCTCTTGGCCTATCTCGTGCGCCGTCTTCTCGAAAACGGCGCCAATTCAAGCTTCGTGCACCAGCTCGCCGATGAAGACGTGCCCGCAGAGCATCTCGCGGAGGACCCAGTCGCCGCCGTGCGCGCCGCCAACTTCACCTCGCATCCCGCGATTCCAAAGCCCGCCAATCTCTACGCGCCCGAACGCACCAACTCGCAAGGCATCGATATGACGGACCGTGCAACGCTCGCCGCGTTCCAGGCCAAAGTCGCCGCGCATTGGCATGGCCGTCACACCGCGGCCCCGATCATAGGTGGCGTTGAGGTGAGTGGCGAAGCAAAGCCCGTGCGTGATCCCGCGGATACAACGCGCATCGCGGGCACGGTCGTCAACGCGACACGCGCGGATGTCGCGCGCGCCGCTGCAAGCGCTGCCGCCGCCGCGCCGTCATGGTCCGCAACGCCGGTCGCGACGCGCGCCGATGCGTTGCGCCGCGCCGCCGATTCCCTCGAACAGCAAACCGATCTCTTCGCCGCGCTTGCCGTGCGCGAAGCCGGCAAGACGCTGCCCGACGCGATCGCCGAAGTGCGCGAAGCCGTCGATTTTTGCCGCTACTACGCCGCGCAAGCCGAGAAGCTCTTCGCGCCGGACGTGCTTCCGGGGCCCACTGGCGAATTCAACGAACTCACGCTCGCGGGCCGCGGCGTGTTCGCGTGCATCAGCCCGTGGAATTTCCCGCTCGCGATCTTCACCGGCCAGGTCGCCGCAGCCCTCGTCACCGGCAACACCGTGCTTGCCAAGCCCGCGCCGCAAACGCCGTTGATCGCCGCCGCCGCCGTGCGCGTGCTGCACCAAGCCGGCGTGCCGACAAACGTCCTTCACCTGCTGCCCGGCGATGGCGAGACCGGCGGCGCCATCGTCGCGGACCGCAACGTCGCCGGCGTCGCCTTCACCGGCTCGACCGCCACCGCGCGCCGCATCGCGCGCACGCTGCTGGAAGATGAAACGCGCCCGATCGCACCGCTCATCGCTGAAACCGGCGGCATCAACGCCATGATCGTCGACTCGTCAGCGCTCCCCGAACAGGTCGCCGACGACGTACTGATCTCCGCGTTTCAAAGCGCGGGCCAGCGTTGCTCGGCGCTGCGGCTCCTGTGCGTGCAAGGCGACGTCGCCGACCGCATGCTCGAAATGATCACGGGCGCCGCCTCCGCGTGGCGCATCGGCGATCCCGGAGATGTCGCGACCGACATTGGCCCGCTGATCGACGAAGCCGCGCGCACGAAAATCGAAGCGCATCTTGCCGCAAACAAGTCTCGCATCGTCTGGCGCGCCGATGCGTCCGCCGCGAACGCCAACGGCTGGTTTCTTGCGCCCGCGATCGTCGCGCTCGATACGCCAGACCAATTGCAGCAAGAAGTGTTCGGCCCTGTCCTGCACGTCGTGCGGTGGAAGGGCGACGAGCTCCCCGCGCTGCTCGATGGCATCAACGCCGCCGGCTACGGCCTCACGATGGGGCTGCACAGCCGCATCCGCCAAACCGCCGATCTCGTCCGCGCCAAGGCGCGCGTCGGCAATCTCTACGTCAATCGGACGATGATCGGCGCGGTGGTCGGCTCCCAACCCTTCGGTGGCGAGGGGCTTTCCGGCACCGGGCCGAAGGCAGGCGGGCCGCATTATTTGTTGCGCTTCGCGAACGAGCGCGCGCTCTGCGTGGATACGACGTCCGCCGGCGGCAACGCGCGGCTCATGAGCGAAACCGGCTAGCCGGGCCCCGCGCGCTTGGCCGGGCAGGGCGCAACAGACGTTTGCCCTGGCCCGCGGCTTGCACTAAGCAGCCCCGCACCACGACCCGCGGAGAGGTGGCGGAGTGGTCGATCGCGCCGGTCTCGAAAACCGGAATACGGGCAACCGTATCGAGGGTTCGAATCCCTCCCTCTCCGCCACTTTGGAACCCCTCTGGGCACGCCAGCCACCGCCGATTGCCGCACTTGGCCAGCAATAAGCGTCCTTAGCAGCTCCGTCTTCGATCCCATGATGCGAATTGCGTCGTCTGCGACCTCGACACGCTGCGCCAGTGAGCGCAGATGATCCCGCCGATAGCCGCCCTCGCTGCCCCGGATGCGTTCGCGTGCGCGACGCGCAAATCCCCGGATCATGGTCGGGGTGATGGCGCTGTGGCCGGGGCTGTCGAGCAAGGCTTGCGCCCGGTCGGCGTCGGCCCTGGCCTGATCGCGGATGACCTTGAGGCCGGCGATGCGTTCCTTGAGCGCCGGGTCGTCAAGATCGGCGACGCCCGCCTCGATGGCGTCGTAGAGGCGCTTGAGGCGCAATTCCGATTCGGTCGCGCGCCGCTCCAGTTCGGCGATGTGGTGCCGGCGACGCTCGGCCTGATCGTCGCGACGGCCGAGCACGGTGCCAAGCAAGTCCTCCAGCCGGTCGGCATCGAGCAAGCGTTCCTCGATATGCCCGACCACCATTCGGTCGAGCTTATCCATCGGGATCGCGCGGCCCTTGCAGCCGGTTTCGCCCTGACGCGCCTTGATCGAGCACGCATAGTAGCGATAGCGGCCACCCTTGCCGGTGCGAATGGTCATCGCGCCTCCGCAATTGCCGCAATAGCAGATGCCGGTTAGCAGCGTCGGCCCGATCACGACGCGCGCGGGCAACTCGGTCTTGGGATTACGGGCCTGCAAAAGCTTCTGCACCGCGTCGAACGTCTCCCGCTCGATAAGCGCCGGCACCTGAACGGTGATAACCTCGTCTTCGGGCTTCACCTCTCCCTTGTTGGAACGGCGATTGAACCGATGCTCGCCGATATAGGTGCGCCGGGTCAGGATGCGGTGAACCTGACCGATGCCCCAGCGCCCGCCGTCGCGCGTGAAGATGCCCTTGCCATTGAGATATTTGACGATGGCCTTCACGCCCATCTGGCCGGATGAACCTTCACCCTCCAGCGCAAGGCGATAGATGACCCGGATCGTCTCGGCGTGCAGCGGGTCGATTTCCAGCTTCTTCTTCATCTTCGCGCCGCGCTGC
>CAZMCA010000154.1:0-8326 GCA_964564595.1 uncultured Caulobacteraceae bacterium | reverse complement strand
GCGCGACCTTGAACGCGGCTTGCGCCATGAGCGCGCCTTCGTGGAAGCCGGAGAGAATGAGCTTCAGCTTGCCGGGATAGGTATTGATGTCGCCGATCGCGAAGATGCCGGGCTCACTGGTCTCGAACTTTTCGGTGTCCACCGGAATGAGGTTCTGGTGGAGGTTGAGCCCAAATTCCGCGATGGGCCCAAGCTTCATCGTCAGCCCGTAGAACGCGAGCAGCGTGTCGCACGGAATTTCGTAGCGGCCTTTGTCCTTGGTCTCGACGACGACCGCTTCAAGCTGGCCGTTCGTGCCCTTCAGCTCTTTGATGTCCGAGATGTCGAGCTTCATCTTTCCTGCGGCGACCAGTTCGCGCATCTGCGCGACCGAGTGCGGCGCTGCGCGGAAATCATCACGCCGGTGGTTGAGCGTGATGCTCTTCGCGAGCGGGTGAAGATTGAGCGTCCAATCGAGCGCGCTGTCGCCGCCGCCAGCGATCACGATGTTCTTGCCGCGGAATTGCTCCATCTTGCGCACCGCGTAGTGCACCGACGTGCCCTCGAACTCTTCGAGCCGTTCGAGCTTTGGCTTGCGCGGCACGAACGAGCCGCCGCCCGCCGCGATCACCAGCACCGGCGCCGTGATCGTCGTGCCGAGTTCGGTCGTCAGTTTGAATCTGCCGTCGGGCAGGCGCTCGAGCGCTTCGGCCATCTGGTTCAAGTGAAAGGTCGGATTGAACGGCGCGATCTGCTCCAGCAGCGCGTCTGTCAGCCCCTGGCCCGTCACGATCGGGAGCGCTGGAATGTCGTAGATCGGCTTTTCCGGATAGAGCTCGGCGCATTGGCCGCCCGGCCGGTCGAGCACATCGACGAGGTGCGCTTTGAGATCGAGCAGCCCGAGTTCGAACACGGCGAAGAGGCCCGCCGGCCCCGCGCCCACGATGATCACGTCCGTCTCGTAGGCGCCGCCCGCTTCAGCCGAAACGACCCGTCCCGCCAGCGGCGTCGGGCTGCCAGTATCCGCCATAGTCTCAGTTCTCCGGGCGCAGTCAGTCGGGTTAGGGACTTGCCGCCGGCGCCCCTGCGGCGCCAGCGAAAAGCTCTCCCGACAGATTTAGAGTGTCTCAATCGCTCTGCCGAGGGGCGTGGGCCCTTCCGCCGCGCTTTAGATGTTCTAAATAGCACACATGGCCCGCCGCCTCCCCCCTCTCAACGCGCTCCGCGCCTTCGAAGCCGTGTCCCGGCGGCTCTCCATTACCGCCGCCGCCGAGGAGTTGGGCGTCACACCCGGCGCCGTCAGCCAGAGCGTCAAGGCGCTGGAGGATTACCTTGGCCGCCCCCTCCTCAACCGCACGCCCCGGGGCCTGGTGCTCACGGAGGCCGCCGAAGCCGCCCTCCCCGCACTGATCGAGGGGTTCGACCGGCTGGCCGAAGGCGCCAAACGCCTCGCCGGCCCCGAGCGCGGCGGAAGGCTCACCGTCTCGGTCGCGCCGTCCTTCGCCGCCAAATGGCTCGCGCCCCGGCTCGCCGATTTCGCTCTTCAGCACCCCGATCTCGACATTCAGATTCAAGCCTCGATGGGCCTTGCCAATTTCGAGAGCGAAGGCGTCGATCTCGCGATCCGCTACGGCGCGGGCAAGTGGCACGGCGTAGAAGCGAAATTGCTGATGCACGAGGAGGTCACGCCCGTGTGCGCCCAGCGTCTCGGCGATGAGATCGCGACGCCCGCCGACCTCGCCAAGTTCACGCTCATCCACGACGACAGCTCGCTCAACGACGAGAGCTGCCCGGACTGGACAATGTGGCTCAAAGCCGCCGGCGTCACGAACGTCGATGCGTCGCGCGGTCCGCGCTTCAATCAATCGAACCTCGCGCTCGAAGCCGCTGCTTCCGGGCGCGGCGTGGTGCTCGCCAAACGCGCGCTCGCGCAGGCCGATCTCGAAAACGGCCGCCTCATCGCGCCGTTCGCGATGCGCACGCCGATCGAGTTCGCATACTACCTCGTCCACCCGCCCGGCCGCGCCCGCTCCAAGCCAGCACGCGCCTTCATCAATTGGGTGACGGCGCAGGCCGAAGCTTATGACGTCGCGATGAAAGCGAACGCCAGCTACACCGCCAGCGGGCTCTAGATCACGCCCGCCGCTTTTAGCGCCGCATACTTCTCCGCGCCCAACACATCGGG
The DNA here is from genome assembly GCA_964564595.1 of uncultured Caulobacteraceae bacterium. Taxonomy (GTDB): domain Bacteria; phylum Pseudomonadota; class Alphaproteobacteria; order Caulobacterales; family Aquidulcibacteraceae; genus JBEVOS01. The sequence goes on along the minus strand of CAZMCA010000154.1, from coordinate 6,162 downwards.
CCACACCGCATCGTTGTCCGCGCCCATCTCGCGCGCGGGCCAGCGCACACTGCCGGGCGTGCGCGATAGTTGCGGAAAGACGCCCTGCATCTTCACATCGCCAAGCAAATCGTGCTGCACGGAGACAATCGCGCGCCGCGCCGCGACATGGGGATCCTCGAGCAATTGCTTGGCGGTGTTGACGCGCCCGCACGGCACGCCGTTCGCTTCCATCACTGTCTCAAGCTCGGCCATCGTGCGCTGGCGTGACCATGCGTCGATCGCGGCGTCGAGTTCGGTCTGGTTCTCGCCGCGCGCCAGATGCGTCGCAAAACGCGGATCGTTTTTCCATTCTGGCTTGCCCATCGCATCGCACAGCCGCCCGAACACGCCATCCTGGTTCGCCGCGATGATCACCATGCCGTCCGACGCATCGTAGATGTTCGATGGCGCGATCTTCGGCAGGATCGGCCCGGTGCGCTCGCGCACATATTGGCCGTGCTGATAGTCCGGGATGAGGCTTTCCATCATCGCGAGCACTGCTTCGTAGATCGCGCTGTCGACGATCTGCCCCTCGCCCGTTTTCCGGCGATGCTCCAGCGCCGCAAGCGCCCCCAGCGCGCCAAACGTCGCCGCCAAAGAATCGCCGAGCGAAATCCCGGCGCGCGAGGGTTTGCGATCGGCTTCGCCCATCACATACCGCAGCCCGCCCATCGCTTCGCCGACGCTCGCATAGCCGGCCTTGGGCGCATACGGCCCGCTCTGCCCGTAACCGGACACACGCACCATGATCAGCCCCGGATTGATCGCGCGCAAAACGTCATAGCCAACGCCCCATTTCTCCAGCGTGCCCGGGCGAAAATTCTCAACGACGATGTCGGCCGTCTTCACTAGTTCGCGCAGCGCCGCTTGCCCCTCGGTCTTGCGCAGATCGAGCGTTGCGTAACGCTTGTTGCGCCCGATCGTGGCGAACCAGACGCTCGTGCCGTTCGGGCGCACTTGCCCCCATTCGCGAAACGGATCGCCCTGCCCCGGCGGCTCGATCTTGATCACGTCCGCGCCGAGATCGCCGAGCAGCTGCCCGCAAAACGGCCCGGCGATCAGCACGCCCAGCTCAATGACGCGCAACCCCGCGAGCGGCCCGGTGTTTGGTGTTTGGCTCATGCGTCTGACCTACCGCCTCTCCGGCGCGAGCGGGAGAGGGTCACGTAGCGTCGGAACAGCCCACGCGCGCAAAGCGTTCGCGGCCTATGGATCCCGTCTACCACCGTGGCCGCCTCATCGATCACATCGGCATCGTCGCCACAGACCTTGAGCGCACCAAGAAATTCTACCGCGCCGTGATGGCCGTCTTCGGCATCGAACCGGTGAGCGAGAGCCCAGATCACATCGCGTTCGACGAACTCTGGATCGACGGCCGCGGCAAGCCATCGCCGTATCACCTCGCCTTCCAAGCCAATGACCGCGAGACCGTGCATCGGTTCTACGAAGCCGCCCTCGCGGCCGGCGGGCGCGACAATGGCAAGCCCGGCGAGCGCGACTATCACCCGGGCTACTACGCCGCCTTCGTGCTCGATCCCGACGGCTACAACATCGAAGCCGTCACGCACGGCTCCGCAACGCGCAACGTCGCATCCGTCGAGCTACGGCAGGAGCACGCTTAAGGCCCCGCTGCGATCGCGTGTCCGAACGCGAACGCGACGGTGCGCGCGATGTCGCGATGCGCGGCTTCCGCCGCCGCCAGCGCAGCTTGCGGCGCATCGGCGTAGCACGTGATGATAACCGGCCCATCGCCGGTGCGGAGCGAACGCGTCCACGTGATGAGCACATCGTTCACCGAACCGCGCGCGCCGGTGCCCGTCTTGTCGCCAGCTTGCGCCGTCCATGAAGGCGGCAAACCTCCGCGCAGGCGCCTCAGCCCGGTTTGAGACGCGCGCATCCACCCAAGCACGGCCTCGCGCGAGGCGCTCGTCAGCACGCCCTCGTCCACCACGAGCCGCCGCACCGTGTCGCGCATCGCGCGTGGCGTTGTCGTGTCGCGCGGATCGCCCGCGATATTTGAGTTGAGCGCCAATTCGTTGCGGTCAAGCCGTGTCGTCGCATCGCCCTGGGCGCGCAGCCAGCGCGTCAGCGCCGCCGGCCCGCCGATCCGCGCCAGCAGCAGATTGGCAGCCGTATTGTCGCTGACCTCGACGATCGCCGCGCACGCCTCACGCACGCTCATCGATCCCGCCGACAGATTTGCGCGCGAAAATGGCGCGTGCTCGAACAAGTCCGCCTCGCCAAACGCCATGCGCGCATCAAGATCGTCCTGCCCGTTCTCAGCGCGATGCAGCATCTGGCACGCCAGCAGCAACTTGAACGTCGACGCCATCGCAAAGCGCTCGTTCTCGCGATGGGCGATCGTCACGCCCGTCGCGATCTGCACGGCCGAAACGCCGATCCGCCCACCGAGCTGCGCTTCGATCCGCGCCAGTTGATCGAACCACGTCTGCTCTGCGCGCGGCGCCTGCGCCAATGCGCCTGGCGCCGCTGCCGCGAGCGATGCGCCAAGCAAAGCGCGCCGTGTCCAAATAGCGTTTCCCCACATGCCCGCGAACCTAGCGCGCGCTGGCGCCGCGTCAAACCTCGGCCCACATCCGCAGCAGATTGTGGTAGGCGCCAGTGAGGCTCACGATCCGGGCGTGATCGTTGCCGAGATCGCGCGCCAGCATCTGGATGTCCAAATCCATCTGCAGCAGCAGCGCGCGCTTGGCGTCTTCGCGCACCATGCTCTGGATCCAGAAGAAGCTCGCCACCCGCGCGCCGCGTGTCACCGGGGTCACGTGGTGCAGACTCGATGCCGGGTAGAGGATGAGATCGCCCGCCGGCAGCTTCACCTGGTGCACGCCGTAGGTGTCTTCCACGCTCAGTTCGCCGCCGTCGTACTCTTCCGGCTCGGAGAGAAACAAAGTCGCCGAAAGGTCGCTGCGCAGCTTCAGGTCGCCCTTCAGGCGCACCGCGTTATCGACATGTGTATCGAATCTCTCGCCGCCCTCGTAGCGGTTGAAGAGCGGGGGAAACACCTTCGCGGGCAGCGCCGCCGCAAAGAACAGCGCGTTCTTGCCGAGCGCATCGAGCACAATCGCGCCCGCCTCCCGCGCCGCCGCGCTCTCCTCCGACAATTGCCGGTTTCGCTTGGCAAGGGCCGCTTGCGCCCCGCTGGTGGCGTTGCCATCCACCCATTCGGCCGCATCGATCTTGGCGCGCAGCGCGCGCGCTTGGTCTTTCGAAAGAACGCCGGGGACGTGCAGCATCATTGCGCGATGATCCTACACGCCCCGGTCATTTTAGTACCGCAAGTTCGCGCTGAGGACGAATGAGCGCCCTTCGCCGGGCGTTGCCCAACCATTGCCAGTGTTGTTGCGCACGCGGATGTAATATTCCTCGTCGAAGATGTTGTTCACGTTCAGCTGCAGCGCGAGATTGTCGGTCACGCCATAGCTCACCATCGCCCGGTGCACCCAATATGCGTCGGTGTAGGCAAGCGGCGCGCCGGCCGCGGGCCGGGAGAATGTGAACTCCCCCTGATACGTCGCGCCGTAGCCAAGAAGCAGGCCGTGCACCGGCTCATACGTCGTCCACACGCTGAACGATTGCTCGGGCGTGTTCGGCAGCGGATCGCCGCGCCGGAAGCTCGTCGCCAGCAGCGCGTTCGCCACGTCCTGCAGAAGCTCGCTCTCAAGGAACGTGTAGTTCGCGAACACCGACCAGTTCTCGGTGATGAGCCCTGACGCGCCAAGCGCGATGCCATCGACGCGCGAAGCGCCTTCGAGGCGATCGGTCTCGCCCGCGATCGCGCTCGGCACCAGGAAGGCGCTGCGTTCGTTGCGGAAGAGCGCGGCCGTCAGCGAGAGCGCCCCGTCCATCGTGTCCCATTTGACTCCGACTTCATAATTCTCCGCTTCCTCGGGATCGGCGTTGCACGACGTCACCGTGCAGCCGCCCCCTACCACGACCGAGACCTGCGCCGGGCGCTCTGAGTTGCCGTACGCCGCATAGATGCTGGCGTTCTCGACCGGCTTGAACACCAAGCCCACGCGATAGGAGAGCAGATCGTCTTCGTTCACCGTCCGCGTCGTCGCGGTCACCGCGCCCGTCGTCGGCGAGAACGTCTGGATCAGCGCCGTCGTCTCGTTGCGCTCAAACCGCACGCCGCCGTTCAGCTCCCATTGATCGGTAAGTTCGATCGCGTCGAACACATAGATCGCCTGGTTCTCAAGCTCGGCTTCGGTGTGTCCCGTGCGGATGAAGTTCACCGGGCCCGTCCAGAGCGAGTCCGGATTCGCCAGACTTTGGTTCGGGATCGCCGGGCGCGTGCCGTTGGCGTTGTACAGCGGGCTGCCGTTGTCGAGATCGTAGTTCTCTTGCGTCAGCGCGACGCCCGCGACCAGCGTGTGCTCCCAGCCGCCGGTCGTGAACTCGGCCGTCAGATCGGTTTGGTTGTAGAGCAGCTCGTTGAACGAGTTGCGGAAGTTGGTCGTGCCGTTGGCGCCGAAATTCCGCGTGCCTGCCGGCGCGCACGCCGCGCCCGTATACGCGTTGATCCCGTTCGGCATGCACGTCGTGCCGCCAATATTGGTGATCACGACGTCCTGCTCGACCTGCTGGGCGCGCGTCAGGTTGCGCAGCGAGAGATTTTCGTTGATCGCGTGATCGATAATCGCGGTGAGCTGATCGACTTCGATCAGCTGCCGATCGAGGTTGCGCCAACCGTAGTAGCGCTCCGCATTCGCGCCATTCACCAGCCCGCCCGGATTGAACGCGTTGATCGCGAACGGCACGCCATATTGCGGGATATTGTCGTCTTCCTGGTGGAGATAGTTGAGCGTCACCACCGTCGGCGAGCCGAGCCCGAACGCGAGCGACGGCGCAAAGCCCCAGCGCGAGAAGCGCTCGACATCACGGCCCGCGACATCGTTCTCGTGCATCATCACGTTGAGCCGCAGCGCCACGCCGTCGGTGATCTGGCGATCGGTATCGGCCGTCACGCGGCCATAAGCGTCCGTGCCGGCGCCGATCGAAATCGCGGTGCGGTTGGTGCCCTGCGCGCGTTTGGAAATGAGGTTGATCGTGCCGCCGACGGCGCCTGCGCCGCCATAGACCGAGTTGGCGCCGTTGGTGACTTCGATCTGATCGAGATTGAACGGATCAGTGCGCGAATATTGCGCGCTATCGCGAACGCCGTCTGTGCCGATGTCGTTGTTGGCCGAATAGCCTCTGAGGTTGATGCTGTCGCCGTAGCCGCCGCCGCCTTCGCCTGCGCCGAACGTGATCCCCGGCAGCGTCGAAAGCACGTCGCGCAGGCCAAGCAGATTCTGCTGCTCCATCACGCGCGCATCGACGACCGTGATGGTCTGCGGCGTATCGAGCACGGGCGCTGCGTAGCGCGGCGATTCAAGCCGTTGCGTCTGGCCTTCAACCGTCACGCCCGAAAGATCGGACGCCTGCATCAGCGCCGTCGTCGCCGCATCGCTCAACGATTGCGCCTGGGCTTGGCCGCCGAGCGCGAGTGAGGAAACGCCCATCAGCGCCGCTGCCTGCAACGCGCTTTTGAACGCCGTAATCCCCTTGGTCCCGCTCATGTCCGCCACCCTTTTCTCACGCAGCCGGCGCGCCCTCACGCGCCGCTGCAACTCAGTCGCAGTCGCTGTAGCAACCGCTCTGCTTTATTGCAAACGATTCTTAAGTGCGACGTGCCGCCGCGCCTTCGGCTTGCGCATCCGCCGCGCCCGCCCCACCCGGATGGCCGCGCTTCACAGCGCGCCGCGCCGCCCGCCGCCGCAGCCACATGACGATCCCCGTCACAGCCAGCAGCGCCGGGATCACCCCGCCGAGGAACACCACGAGCCGCCACACGATGTGCTGATCGACGCCGTCGTGGATGCGCCGCATCGTCAGCGCGAGTCCGTCGCCCGGCAGGCTCGGCCGCGCTTCGCGCGCCCGCGCAGCGCCCGTCGCGTCATCGATCTGCACTTGCAGGCGTTCGCCGCCCGGCCCGCGCAAATCCGCGCGCCACATCGCCGGCCCGCCATCGCGGCTGCGCGTTGGGATATTGATCGCAACGAGCTGCGCGTTCGGCTGCGCCGCGCGCGCCGCCGCGATGGCGCCGTCGATCGATGTGTGCGTGCGCGCCATCGGCTG
>CAZMCA010000153.1:0-8342 GCA_964564595.1 uncultured Caulobacteraceae bacterium | reverse complement strand
ACACGTTCATGGGCTTCGCCGTTGCGCTTACGCCCGTCTTCGCCGCCGATTGGTGGCTCTACGCAAAGGCCGGCGCTTTCAACAGCGCGATCCTTTTGCACGCCGGCGGTATGGCCGCAGTCGTCGCGCTTTGCGCACTCGGGTTCGCCGCTGCGCAACGCGCCGAACAAACCTTCTGACTCTGCCTGCTCAAGGACCACTTCAATGAAAGCCACCACCAAAGTTCTGTTCGTAGCCCTCGGCATCTACGCCATCGGCTTCTGCTTCGATGTCGCGCATGGCCAAGTCGTGCGCGCTGCACGTGAGAATGTCGCTGGCGGCATCACCGCTGGCGGCGCCCACGATGTACGGGGGCCGTATGGGGGCCGCTCCGTTGGTGAGGGCGGCGTCGTCACCAACGGCTCCGGCGCCGGCGTCAGCGGCCAACGCGGCTGCAGGCGCGGCGGCTATGGCGCACGCGGCTGCGGCGCGGGCGCAACGTCGTGGGATCGCGACGGCAATGTGAGCCATTCGCAGAGCGGCGCTGCGCGAGGCGTGTACGGCAACACCGCCAGCACCAATGGCTCGTGGGACCGCAATTCCAACGGCGACATCAGCGGCAGCCGCAACAGCCAAGCGCAAATCGGCAACCGCACCTACGACGTCAACACCACCTACCAATCCGGCGAAGGCTTCGACCGAAACGTGACGTGTTCCGGGAGTTGCTGACAGCAGATGGGCGAGTAAACCCAATAGCGGCCCTAGGACCTATCGCTATGCAGCAGCGCCCGCGAAGATCTGAAGGGCCAGGAAAGGTCAGCGGCCGGCATCACGCGCACTCCGCGGCCGATGCAGCGTCAGCGGTGAAGTTAAACTGGAACCACACTTCCCGCAGTATCAGCGCACCAACCCAGACATAGGCGAAGCTCGTGACGAGGCCTGGATCGTAGGCGCGCTTCCCGATCGCCTCGATCCAATGGTGTGCTTCCTGCATGCCAAGCGCGCCGAACAGCGCCGCGACGAAGAGCGCCGCTTTGCCTCCCCGCATGGCGGCATAGATGAGCAACGACATCGTGGTGAACACGATGGTGATGAGGATGACGCTCGCCTCGTCCGCATAGGCCGACGGGAAAAGCGCCCACCAGCCGCCGATGGCGGCCCTCAACATGCGGAATTCCTCCACGCCGAATACGATCTGTTCGGCCATGTGCAGCACGCCCACGACGGTGATGGCGAGGAAGAGCCTAGTAAGTTTCGGAGCGGTCATGATCTTGTCTCCAGAGATGGCCGCGCACGCCGGCGCGGCGTCTCGTTTCTGGGCTATTTGGCCGCCAGGCTTTCATAGACGGCGGCGAGGATGCGGCCTTGCCGAAGGCACTCGTACGGGCCTTTGAGCCAACGGTTCATTACGAAGCTCATCGACATGCGCTCGTCGAAGTCGACAAACCCGAGCGAGCCGCCCTGTCCACCCCACCACGCGATGCGATGGTCACGGGGATAGGCCCAAAGCGGCGAGTCGAGCGCAAACGCCGCCGCGCCAAACTTGATCGGCGCGCCAAGCAGCAGGTCGACGCCATCCGACATCTTCTCGAGCGCGCGCAAGCGCCCCTTCTCAGACAACAGCCGCGCGCCGTTCACGCCGCCCGACGCCAGTGCTTGGTGGATCGTCGCAACCGAACGCGCATTGCCGTGTCCGTTGGCGCCGCCGACCTCGGCGCGCCGCCACGCCTTGGTGTGCGATGTCTTGGGCGTGAGCTGCGGATTGAGGCCGACGCGCTCAGAGATCGGATTGCCGCTCGGCAACCAATCGCGCCCGCCCTGCACAAAGCAAGAAATGCGGTGATCGTGTTCGGGGCCGATTCCGATATGATAATCGGCGCCGAGTGGCCGGGCCACGTGCTCGGCGAAGTACTCGCCGAGCGTCAGGCCAGTGATGCGCTTGATCACGCCGCTCGCCAGGTGTCCGATGCAGATGCCGTGATAGCCGGACGCCGTGCCCGGCTCCCACCACGGCGCCTGGCGCGCCAGCAGATCGCAGGCATGGTCGAGATCGTAGACGTCGTCCCACGTCACATCCTTAGTCCAACCAGCGAGCCCCGACGTGTGGCTCAGGACGTGCTTGACGAGCACGCGTGATTTGCCGTTCTGCGCGAACTCAGGCCAGTACCGCGCGACAGGTGCGTCGAAATCGAGTTCGCCTGAATCGGCCAGCACGAGCGCGGCCATGCCTGTCATGGTCTTCGTAATCGAGTGCGTGGTGATGATCGTGTCGCGATCCCATGGTCGCTCGAATTTGTCGTCGAAATAGCCGCCCCATAGATCGACCACGGGCTCACTGTCGATGAACACGGCGACGGAAGCGCCGATGTCGTCACCGCAATCGAGATTGTATTGCAGCGCCTTGCGCACGGGCTCGAACCGGTCGGCGCACAGCCCCTTGATTTTAGCGTTCTCGACCACCGGCCAGACCGCAGGTGCGGTTGAGAGCGCTGGATTCCATTCGGTCTTCTGCGTCTTCGAGCCGAACATGGCGGCCCCCTTTCTTAAAGCGTCATTAACGTCTCTTTGGCGCGTCCACAAAGAGCCACTCATGTTCCTTTGTCAAGCGCAAAGAGACGCTCTTGTATCTTTTTTGAATCCCCCTATGTTGCGCTCGAGGCCCCGTTTCATGACAGCCAAGCGCAAGACAAAAGAGAAGCAACGCGGACCTGGACGGCTCTCGGCGGCGGATTCGGCGCAGCTTGAGGATCGCCTGCTGGACGCGGCGGAGCGCGTGTTCGTAGCGCAGGGCTACGCACGCGCCACCATGGACGTGATCGCCAAGGAAGCAGGCGCCTCGCGCAAGACTTTCTACGCCCGCTACGCCAACAAAGCCGAGGTGCTGACAGCGGTGGTCAATCGTCTGCTAGACGCGGCGATGACCCCGCACCAGAAAGGCGTTCGTTCGCCTAGTGTTGGACGCGACCCGGCTGCGCTCCTCTTGCAGATCGCGCGCGAACTGGCGAGCCTTTCGGAAACGCCGCACGTTTCCGGCATAAACCGGCTCGTGTTCGCCGAAGCGCTCCAGGCGCCCGACCTAGCGCGCTTGTTTCTCGATCTGCATGCGCGCGCGGCCGACGATGTGCGCGCCAATCTCGAAGAGTTGCGCGACGAGGGCAGCTTGCCGCGTCTGCCAAATAGCAAGCTGGCAGCGGTGATTTTCATCGAGATGGCGGCATCCATGCCGCGCCTGCGTGCGCTGCTGGGCGCGCCGCTCAGCCGCAAGGAAACCAATGATCTGACCGCCACCGCCGTACAGATCTTCCTGCATGGCTGCGGAAAGGCCCAGGCGTAGTCGGATTTGGAGAACGCGACGTATGCGCCGCCACCCTATCGTGTTGACGATCTCGACCGCTTGTATGCGCACATGGATGCGTTTCCATTCGCGACGCTTGTCAGGAATGCCACGGGCGGACCGGTCGTGGCTTATTTGCCTCTCGCGCTGAGCAAGAGCGCATCAGGAGACGCCGTTCTCCTGGGCCACCTCGCGAAGGCAAACCCATTCTGGCAGAGGACCGAGGGCGCCGAAGTCGTCGCGCTCTTCTCGGGGCCGGACGGCTACATTTCACCTTCCAACTATCCGTCTAAGTCGGTTCACGGAAAAGTCGTTCCAACTTGGAACTATGTGCGCGTCGAAGCCCGTGGCAGACTCTCGATCGAGACCTCGCCCGATCGCATGCGTCACTACATAGATGCGCCAACCACGATGATGGAGCGGCGGCGCGAAAATCCATGGTCAGCAAACGACGCGCCCGCCGACTTCATCACCAACCTCGCCAATGCAATTGTCGGCATCCGGATCGACATAGTTTCACTGGAAGGATCGTGGAAGCTCGACCAACGCAAGGCGGCGGCTGATCGGGAAGGGGCGATCGCGGGTTTGCGATCGGAGGGAAACGAAGACCTAGCCACCCTCATGCGTAGGACTTCGATAGAGGTCAGTGCGATTTCAGATCGATGAGCGTCGCCTTAATTTCCTCCCTCGCTCAGCAGTGACTTGACCGAACTCAGCTGCGAGGAAGGACTCCTGGAGCGACTCTCTGGTTGCCCTCACGCCATTCCGGCGCCGTTAACGTAAGTTGAAGCCCGCCATGCTCTCGAACTGTCGCGTGCACGTCTCCACCAAGTAGCCGCGCCGTGCGGCGGCTCACGGCGAGGCCCAAATCTGCCCGCTCCGACCGAGGATGTCGTGTGTCTTCCGCGGAGACAAACGGCTCGAACAGCCGATCTGCCCAGTGTTGGTCTACTGTCGGCCCCGAATCCGTAATCGCAATGCAGATGTCGGTCCGGCCGCCTTCAGTGCGCGACGTCAGGCTGATTTCGACTTGGCGGCCGCCGCAGTGCGCGATCGCATGCGCGAGAAGCTCTCGCACGCACTGATCGAGCTTGCCGCCGTCAATCCGTATTGGTGGCGTGACGCCAATGCAATTGAACGCGATTTGCACTTCGCTGGTACGTGACAGCGCCAGCACCGCATCACGCACGAGATCTTCAATGTCGGTCTGCACCGCATCGACCGAAACGCGCCCGGCGTCGATCGCGGAGAGCTTGAGAATGTCATTGATCATTTTGCGCAAATTCGACGCTGCCTCCAACACACGCCGATTGTCCTGCGCGCCGGTCATGTCGCCGCGTTCCTCCGCGGTCTCCGCCAGCAACTCGCTGTAGCCGATGATGGCATTAAGCGGCGTGCGCAACTCATGGCTCACGTTGGCCATGAACTCCGCGCGCGCGCGCCCTACTTCCTCAGCGACTTCCTGCGCCTTCAATGCGCCTTGCGTCGTTCGCGCCGCCGCCACCAACAGCGCGCTCGATTTGCTCACGACAGAACGGAAATTTGCAACCGATAGGCTTGCCGCGAGCGCAAGCAGCGTCATCATCGTCGCGTTCCAGCCGGACACCTCGCCGACACGGAGCCATTGATTTGGCGCGACGCCCTCAGTCTGAAACGCCGGCTCCGGCAGATAGGCGCGCCCAAAGTGCAACGCCGCGAAGGTAAGTGCAACCAAACCGGCCCACGCCACGCCAGCCCGTATGCCAAGCAGCAAAGTCGCAAGCAGCGGAATGAGCATCAGAAAGAAGGATGTGGTTGATACCGCGCCGCCGATCGAGGCTGCCGTGGCAGTGACGATCGCAAACAAAGTCCCGAGATAGAGGTGTGACAAACCGTTGAGATCAAACTGCGTGCGCAGCACAAGATACGGAAACGGCAGGAACATGAAGGGCGCGAGCGCAGATAGAAGCGCTACAACAGGGCGCTCATTGATGAGCGTCACCCCGGTCAACGTCACCCACACCAGCGCAATGACAAAAGTAAGAAGCGCCGTGAAGGTTAGCAGGCGACGCTGAGCGGACGTTAGCAGCGGGACGCCCGCGGCGACGTCACCTGACATCGCCTCCCAAATGTTGTTGAGCCAAGCGTAAGAAATCATTCACCCCGGCTATCACGCGATTGATTACGGGTCCTTTGCTCTGGTCGCCGCGGCACAGGACGGCGCCCCAAACTAGGTCAATCGCGTTGATCTGGTTCAAAACACTACGATCGGCGCACTCTGTTTATACGGCTTTACGTGGCGCTGAGCGCGCGACGCACTGTCAAGGTACGCGGAGAAACGAAGTGAGCGAAACTGCTGATCAAGATGTGATGCACGCCTGCGCCGTACTCTTGCGCGCGGCTGGCTATGAGACGCTCGCGGATGAACTCACGTCGGGCTCGCTCGCGGGCCTCGGGCCGACGGAACCCTTCTTCGCGCTCTGCGGCCGCGATCGGTTGGCGCCTGTGGCGATCAAGGCCTGGATCGATGCAGCCCGCGTGTCGAACGTGCCCGACTACAAGCTCGAATCTGCGCACCGAACGATCGAGGCGATCGAGCGCTGGCCGGGCCCACGGCACTATCCCGATTGATCACGCTGCACCGAGCGCAACGATAGGATGTAGGCGATCACGTCTGCAGCATCGTCCCGTTCGAGAATGAGATTTGGCATTGTTGGGTGCGACGACTGAAGCCACGCATTGAGCGAAATCGTCGTGATGCCAGGCGTGTTTGCAACCGCTTGAAATGATGGCGCGCCCGGCTGCGGCGACCCGGCTTCTCCCGGCTCTATCCCGTGGCAGCCCCCGCAAGCATGGCTCGCATAAACATGGCCGCGCGCGACGTCGCCATAACCGGCCACCCGGCCCGGAGAGGTCTCCGCGCCGCGGCAAGCCGCGAGACTACACAGCGTCATCACGCAGGCGAGATAGATTAGGCGGCGCATGAAACACTCCTCGCTGGCCGCGCCACTTTTTCTCGCCGCCGGATCGGCCTACTTGACCTCTATCAATCGCGCACGCCGCGCGTAGGCGTTGGCTGAGCCCGTCTGTCGGTCACGTTGCGCCGACGACGGAGGCGCAACGAGGCTTGCCCTTGGCTCATGTGAACGCGATCGGTCTTGACGCACCGCTGCGATGGCTTGCGCGGGGTGGACGCGACTTCGCGGCGGCGTTTTTTCCCTCGCTTTTTTACGGCGTCATCGTCTCACTGGTGAGTTTCGGCATCTGGCGCGCCTTGCTCGATTTCAACTTGGTTTTCTGGGCGGTCTGCCTGAGCTGCGGATTCGTGTTTGTTGCGCCAGTCGTTGCGATGGGCTTTTACGAAGCTGGGCGGCGCCTGAGCGCCGGGGAGCGCCCGACCTTCGCGCAAATGGCTTTCGTGCGTGGCGCCATGCGGAGCGATGTCTTCTACCTGGGCTTGGCGCTGTTATTGATCTACCTGCTGTGGGGCCGTGTTGCGCAGATCGTGTACGGCCTCTCGACGTACCGCCTGCACCGCACGGTTCCCGAATTCATCGCCTTCAGCCTTGGGACGACGGAGGGCCACACAATGCTCATCGCCGGCACGATCGTCGGCGGCGTCATGGCCTTCTTCACTTTCGCCATCACCGTCGTCTCCACACCCATGCTGCTTGACCAGCGCACCAACGTGTTTGAGGCGATTTTCACCAGCATTCGCAGTGTCGCACGCAACCTACCCGCGATGACCTTCTGGGCGGCGTTGATTGCTGCGTTGCTCATTGCATGCGCGATAACCTCGTGGCTCGGCCTAGCCCTCGTCTTCCCGTGGCTTGGCTTTGCCAGCTGGCATGCGTACCGCGAAATCGTCGCGTAGACCGCTCGAGCTAAGCCGGCTCCCGAATGTCGTGCGCCGCGTCGCGGATTTGTCCTGGAAACGCCAATACCATTGCGCCGATCATCGCCTTCACGTGCAGCGGCGCGGTGTGCATCGAACCGGCATTGAACGGCGGATGCGGATCGTACTCGCACATGAGTTGAACGCCCTCCGCGTACGTTCGATCGCGCATTTCAGCGAGCATTTGCAGGCCGAAATCGAGGCCAGCCGTTACGCCAGCTCCGGTTATGCGGTTGCGATCTTTCACAACGCGCGCGTCAACCGGCGTGGCGCCGAACTCCGTGAGCGTGTCACGCGCTGCCCAATGCGACGTCGCTCTGTAGCCGTGTAGCAAGCCGGCGGCGCCGAGAATGAGCGAGCCCGTGCAAACGGATGTGACATAGGTGGCCCGCGCCCCGCGATCGGCCATGAACGCACGCGTTTCGTCGTCACGCATCGCCGCAATCGTGCCATCTGTACCGCCGGGCGCAAACAGGACGGCAAGATCGCGCGGCACTTCGTCGAATGTCGCGGTCGGCAGGATCGTGACCCCCGTATCGCTTGTGATGGGATCGCGGGACTTCGCGACCAAATGCACGGTCGCGCCCATCAGACTCGCAAACATGTACTGCGGGCCAATTAGGTCGAGGATCGTCATCCGCGGATAGACGAGCATGGCGATCTGGTTGTTTTGCGTCCAAGACGCGGGCATCTCACTGTCGTGAACAGCTGGTTGTTCTCCGGGCGCGTCGATACCGGACGAAGCGTCCGTTTGGCCGCGCGAACAGGCCGCCGCAAGCGGCGTCACCATGGCCGCGACGAGCGCCGCGCGGCGACTTAAGTCAGTCATGTGAGTACCCTCAAGAAGATGTGCGGACATTCCGTTTGAAGACAGAGCGCACCGAAGGCGCGAATTCATGTTGCAAGCCCCAGCCAATCGCGGACAGGCGGAATGCGAGAAAGCACGAAGCGTTCGATCAGCAGCAAGAGCAAAGCCGTGGCGCCGAGCGCCGGAAAAATGATGCCGAGCGCCGCGAGAAACGCCGCCGCCGCCCAAAGCGTGAAGGGTGTACTGACCGTCTTTGGCGCACCAAGGCCGGACTTTCGCCGCATCACCCACACGGCGCTGCGTTCAACGCATCGATGGCGCTGCTGAGGCCCTGGTTCTGAAAATCA
>CAZMCA010000152.1:0-8351 GCA_964564595.1 uncultured Caulobacteraceae bacterium | reverse complement strand
CTGGCCACCGTCAGCGACGCGCTGGCCGAGCTGGCCCGGCTCGACCCGCAGCTGGCCACGCCAGCCGAGCAGGCCGCCGACCTGCTGTACACCGTCGACGACCTGGCCGCGCAGGTGCGAGCCTACCGCGATGGCATGGAGTTCGATGCGGCGCGGCTTGACGCGATCGAGAAGAAGCGAGCGGACGTGCTGCTCGAAGAGAAGGTCGATCGGATCGATCGCGCGCTCTGCGATCAGAAAGCCGCGCTTGATCGGCTCGCGCTCGCGAACCGCCGCCCCGCGCTCGCCGCCGATCCGGTGGAGAGCGAACACAAGAGCGCGTGGAGCGCCTATGTGCGCCACGGCGATGTGAGCGCGCTGGCGCAGATCGAAGCCAAATCGATGAGCGTGGGCGTTGCAGCCGACGGCGGCTATATTGCGCCGCCCGAGCTCGATCGCATGATCGAAGCGCGCCTCACGCAGGTCTCGCCGATGCGCCAGATCGCGACGGTGCGCACCACCGGCGCGAACATCTTCAAGAAGCCGATCAGCCTCTCCAACGCCGGCACCGGTTGGGCCGCCGAGACGGGCGACCGCGATCAGACGACGACGCCCTCGCTCGCCGTGATCGAGTTCAAGCCGGGCGAAATCTACGCCAACCTGGCCGCCACGCAGACGCTGCTCGACGATGCGTACGTCAATCTCGAGGAGTGGATCGCGGGCGAGGTCGAAAACGCGTTCGCGGGCCAAGAGCGCGCAGCGTTTATCAGCGGCACGGGCACGAACCAGCCCAAGGGCTTCCTCAACTACACGATCGCGGCGAACGCCTCGGCCGCTTGGGGCGAGGTCGGCTACATCGCGTCCGGCGCGGCGGGCGCCTTCGCCAGCTCCGATCCCGTCGACAAGCTGATTGACCTCGTCTACGCGCCGAAGGCCGAGTATCGCCAGAATGCGCGTTTCGTGATGAACCGCAAAACGGTCGCCGCGATCCGCAAGCTGAAGGACGAAGCGGGCAGCTACATCTGGGCGCTCGATGCGGGCGGCGGCGCCACCGTGCTCGGCTATCCGATCACCGAGATGGAAGACATGCCGGACATCGCCGCCAACGCATACGCCATCGCGTTCGGCGACTTTGCGCGGTTCTACCTGATCGTCGATCGCGCCGGCGTGCGCGTGCTGCGCGATCCCTTCACCGCCAAGCCGTACGTGCTGTTCTACGTCACGAAGCGCGTGGGCGGCGGCGTGCAGAACTTTGATGCGGTCAAAGTGATGAAGTTCGCGGCCTCGTAAAGCCGCGTTCGCAATCCTCCGCGCGTCCGCCCTTTGCGCGTGGAGGGCGCTGTTGGCGTTCGCGCCCGCGGCGGAGGGGGCCGGCCCGCACTCCTCACCGGCTCCCTCCAAAAGTTTCCACCGATCCGTAGCGCGGCGCGCGCGGATGGAGCGCACTTATGTCCGTTACGATCCTAACGCCGCCGGCGAGCGATCCTGTATCGCTCGCGGCGGCAAAACTCTTCCTGCGCGTCGATCACGACGACGAGGATGACCTGATCGCGCGTCTCATCGGCGCTGCGGCGCACGCCGTCGAGGCCGGCTCTGGCCGCGTGCTCATCGCGCGGCGCGTGCGCGAAACGCTCGATCTTTGGCGCCCTGACAGTGTGGGCGGCGCGTTGCTCACGGCCGCGCCCGTTACGGCAATTGTCGCCGTCCGGCTCATTGCGGCGAACGGCAGCGAAAGCGTGATCGATCCTGAAACATATCGCCTTGATGGCGCACGCGATCGCCCGCGCATCATCTTCACCCACGGCCTGCCCGCGATTCTGCGCGCCGCTGGCGCCGTCGAGATCGACTATGATTGCGGGCTCGCGGAGGAGCCTGGCGATTTGCCGCCAGCGTTGACGCAGGCGGTGCTGCACATCGCGGCCGCACTTTATGAGGCGCGCGATGGCGCGGCGGTCATTCCAGATGCGGCGCGTGCGTTGATGCGGCCGTTCGCGCCGGTGCGCCTCTAATGGCGGACACGCTCGGACAAATGCGTGCGCGCGTGCGGCTCTACGCGCCCGCGCGCTCTGAGGATGACCTCGGCGGGGCGCCGCGGGCCTGGACAGACGAAGGCGCCGCCTGGGCCTGGATTGCGCCGGTGAGCGCGTCGGAGACGTCCGCGTTCGATCGCGCCGATCCGATTGCGCGCTACCGCGTGACCCTGCGTGCGCGCGCAGATGTGCGTGGCGGCTGGCGTTTGGTGTGGGGCGCGCGCGCGTTCCGGATCGTCTCCGTTCTCGATGAAGCGAACGCGCTCCAAACGCTGATCTGCGAGGAGGAGCTGACATGAGCGCCGAACGCGCCTTCGTGGCCGCCCTCGTTTCCGCCGCCCGCGCCGATGCGGAGGTGCAAGCGGCGCTCGGCGATCCAGCGCGGCTCTATGATGAGCCGCCGGCGTCCGCGCCCTATCCGTATGCAACGCTGGGCCGCGTCGAGACACGCCCGCTCGATACGAGTGAGGCGCCGGCGCTCGAGCATGTTGTGACGCTGCACGCCTGGTCGCGCTACGGCGGGCGCGCCGAGGCGCTCGACATCATCGGCGCATTGCGCGCTGCGCTGCATGACCGCGCGCTGAGCATTGCCGGGCGCAAACTCGTTTTGTTGCTCGCGGGGTTTGCCGACGTATTCCGCGCGGGAGACGGGATCACCACGCATGGCGTCTTGCGGCTGCGCGCCGTCACCGAACCGGAGGATTGAGAATGGCTGGGCAAAAAGGCCGCGACGTTCTGTTGAAGATTGGCGACGGCGCCTCCCCGGAGACATTCGTCACCGTCGCCGGCGTGCGCGCCAAGACGATCTCGCTCAACGCCCGCGTCGTCGATGGCACGAGCGGGGAAAGCGCCGATGCGTGGCGCGAGCTGATCGCGGGCGCGGGCGTGAAGTCGGCATCGGTTTCGGGCGCGGGCGTGTTCAAGGACGCTGCGTCCGACGCGATGATCCGCGCGGCGTTCTTCGCGCAGATCGCGCGCGTCTGGCGCCTCGTGATCCCGGACTTTGGCGCGATCGAAGGCGCGTTCCTGATCGAGTCGCTCGATTACGCGGGCGATCACGACGGCGAGGCCGCGTTCGCGATCACGCTGGCTTCCGCCGGCGCGCTCACGTTCACGGCGGCCTGACACATGCTTGCGAACGAAGCGCGCGGCGAGGTGCTACTCGCGATCGATGGCGCGCCGCGCAAGCTCTGCCTGACGCTGGGCGCGCTCGCGTCGCTCGAAGCGACATTTGAGGCCGTCACCCTCGCGGAGCTCGGCGAGCGGCTCGCGGCGCTAACGGCAAATGATCTTCTGCTGGTGCTCTCTGCGCTCACCGAAGGCGGCGGCGCGCCAATGAGTGCGGCCGAGCTCGCACACGCACAGATTTGCCCGCGCGCGGCCGCCGATGCTGTGGCGCGCTGTTTTGCGCTCGCCTTTGGAGGAGACGAATGAAACCGCTCTGGCAGGCGTGGCTTGTGGTGGCGCTCGCGCTCGGTCTCGCGCCCGACGCGTTCTGGCGCCTCAGCCTTGCCGAATGGCGCGCACTCGCCGCGCCGCATCAGCAAAGTACGATGGCGCGCGCGGATTTCGTTTCGCTCGCGGCCCGCTATCCGGACAACGCACATGGCTGACGAACCCACGCGCGGCGTCGCCGCCCAACTGAACGAAGCGGAGAGCGCGCTCGCCGCGTTCGCGCGCGGCCCAGCGCAACGCGCCGCCGGCGAAGTCGCGGAAGCGTTTGAGCGCGCCGGCGCGCGCATCTCGCGCACGCTCGCGAGCGCGGGGGCGTCTGGTGAGGTTTCGTTCAAACGGCTTGCCAAGACTGTGCTCGAAGAATTGGCGAAGATCGCACTCGATCGCGTGATTGGCGCTAAGGCCGGCGCGCCGTTCTTTGGCGCGCGCGCCGGCGGCGGCGCTGTGAACGCGGGCGGCGCCTATCTTGTCGGCGAACGCGGCCCTGAATGGTTCACGCCGCGAAGCGGCGGTGTTGTTTCGCCCGTGGGTGGGAGCCCTGTCGCGGTGCATTTCCATCTTGGCGCCGGCGCCGATGCGGACTCGATCGTGCGCCACAAGGGCCAGATCGCGGCCGAGGTCGCGCGTGCGGCCGCTTACGGGAGGCGTAATCTGTGACCGGGTTTCACGAAGCGCTGCTGCCGCTGCCGTTCGCGCTGGCTGCGCAAGGCGGGCCGGAGCGGCGCGTCGATATCGTTACGCTCGGCTCGGGCCGCGAAGCGCGCAACACGCCTTGGGCGCATGGCCGGCGGCGCTACGACATTGGCGGCGCCGCGCGCACGCTCGATGATCTGCACGAGCTTGTCGCATTCTTCGAAGCGCGCCGCGGGCGCCTGCATGGCTTTCGCTTTCGCGACTTTATCGATTGGAAGAGCTGTGCGCCGAGCGTTGCTGTCACGCCGGTCGATCAGGTGCTCGGCGAAGGCGATGGGGCCGGGACGCAGTTTCAGCTCTCGAAGATTTATGGGGCCGGAGAGAGCGCCTATGCGCGCCCGATCCGCAAGCCTGTCGCGCTCACCGTGCGTGTTGCTATCGATGACGTTGAGTGCGCGCCAGGCGATTTCGACGTCGACCTCACGACTGGCGTCGTCACGTTCGATGCGCCGCCTGCGGAAGGCGCCTCGCTCACCGCCGGCTTCCAGTTCGATACGCCCGTTCGTTTCGATCTCGATCGGCTCGAGATCGCGCTCGATGGCTTCGGCGCGGGGCGTGCGCAGTCCGTGCCGCTGATCGAAATCATTCCCTGATGCGCGCAATCCCGTCCGGCCTGCAGACCCGCCTCGATGCGGGCGTGACAACGCTTGCCCACGTCTGGCGTGTAACGCGCGCAGATAGCGCTGTGTTCGGCTTCACCGATCATGACGCGCCGCTGGTTTTCCTTGGCGTCCCATGCGCGCCTGAGAGCGCATTGATCGGCGGCGTGTTGGAAAAGAGCGTTGGCCTTGCGGTCGATAACGCCAGCGTTGGCGGCGCGCTCGATGGTAATGCGATCAGCGAGGAAGATCTTGCGCGGGGCGTCTGGGATGGCGCCCGCGTCGATCTCTACAAGGTCGATTGGTCCGCGCCGGAACTTTACGTCCATCTTTTCGCAGGCCGATTTGGCGAAGCGCGGCGTGGCGCGCAAGGCTTCGAGATCGAGCTGCGCGGGTTGCAAGCGTCGCTGAACAAGTCGGTCGGCCGCGTGTTCTCGCGCTTTTGCGATGCGGATGTCGGCGATGCGCGCTGTGGCGTGGACCTGTCTTCAAGCGCGTATCGTGGCGATGGCGTTGTCATCGAAGCGATCTCCGCGCGCGCGTTTCGCGCCAGCGGGCTTGACGCATACGATGACGGTTGGTTTGCGCGCGGAAGAATTGTGTGGGACGAGGGCGGCGCCAGTGAAGTTTCGGCGCATCGTGCCCGCGGCGATGGCGCCATCATAGAGCTCGTCGAGCCGCCGGGCTTTGGGCTTGCGCCTGGGCAAACCTTCACGATCACGGCCGGCTGCGACAAGCGCTTCGCCACGTGCCAAGCCAAATTCGCAAATGGTCTGAACTTCCGCGGTTTCCCGCACATGCCCGGCAATGACGCCGTGCAGGCCGGTCCGGCGGAAAGCGGCAATGACGGCGGCTCGCGACAGCAATGATTCCGCGAGCAGCGATTGTCGAAGAGACGCGATCCTGGCTCGGCACGCCCTATCGCCATCAAGCGAGCGCGAAGGGCGCGGGCTGCGATTGCCTTGGCCTTGTGCGCGGCGTGTGGCGCGCCCTCTATGGCGACGAGCCCGAACGCGCGCCAGCCTACACGCCGGACTGGGCCGAGCGCACCGGCGATGAGACACTTTACGCCGCCGCCGCGCGTTGGCTGCAACACACCAACGATCCGCGCGCGGGCGACGTGCTCCTGTTTCGCATGGCGCTGGATGCGCCAATGAAACATTGCGCGATCCTCGCCTCGCCCGAGCGGATCATCCACGCTTATTGGGGCCGCGCCGTTGTCGAGAGCCGGCTTGCGCCGTTCTGGAGCGCGCGCCAGGCCGCCGCGTTTTCGTTTCCGGGGGCCGCGTAATGGCGCAGCTTGTTCTTTCCACACTGGGTCAGGCGCTCGGCGCGCGCATCGGCGGATCGGTGCTTGCGTTCGCGGGCCAAGCGCTGGGCTCCGCGCTTGGCGGCGCGATCGATGCGCGCGTGTTCGGTCCAAGCGGCGCGCGCAACGCCGAAGGCCCGCGGCTCACCGATCTCCATCTCCAAGGCTCGACCGAGGGCGCATCGATCCCAGCGCTTTACGGGCGCACGCGCATCGCAGGGCAAGTGATCTGGGCCGCGCGCTACAAAGAACACGTTGAAACGGCCGAGACGCGCGAAGGCGGTAAAGGCGGCGGCGCGCGCATGAGCCGTACGACGAGCTATCGTTACACGCTCTCGTTCGCAGTTGGGCTGTGCGAGGGGCTCGTCACGCGCATTGGGCGCGTCTGGGCGAACGGCGCGCCGCTCGATCTGTCGCGCGTGGCCTACCGGCTGCATACGGGCGGCGAGGACCAAGCGCCCGATCCGTTGATCGAAGCGATCGAGGGCGCGGAGAACGCGCCGGCCTATCGCGGGCTGGCATACATCGTGTTCGAGGATCTGCCGCTCGAAGAGTTCGGCAACGCAATGCCGCAGCTCTCGTTCGAGGTGATGCGCGCCGCGCCCGGCGAAGGCGCGCGATTGGAGAATTTGGTCGAGGGCGTGTGCCTCATCCCCGGCGCGGGCGAGTTTGTGTACGCGACGGCCCCGGTGCGGCGCGTGCTTGGGCCGGGCGCTTCGATCGCGGAAAACCAGCACGCCGAACAAGCGCGCGCGAACTTCGAGGTCGCGCTCGATCAATTGCAGGCGGACTTGCCGAACTGCACGTCGGTGCTGCTCGTGGTCGCGTGGTTCGGCACGGATTTGCGGGCCGGGCACTGTCAGATCAAACCCGGCGTTGAGATTTCCGAAAAGGAAACCGCGCCGCTGACCTGGCGCGCAGGCGGCGCCGATCGCGCGGGCGCGCATCTCATCTCGCAATATGACGGCGGACCCGCTTATGGCGGCACGCCCTCGGATGACACGGTGATCGCGGCGATCGCGGCGCTCAAGGCGCGGGGATTTTCCGTTGGGCTCTATCCCTTCGTGCTGATGGACGTGTCGCATGGCAACGCGCTGCCCGATCCGTATGGCGGCGCGGCGCAGGCGGCTTATCCCTGGCGCGGGCGCATCACGCTCGCCGACCCGGCGCACGACAAAACGAGCGCGGCGACGGCGCAGATCGCGGCGTTCTTTGGCGCGGCCGAACCGGCGGACTTCGCGATTGCAAGCGGGGCGGTGTCGTATAGCGGCACAAGCGAGTGGTCGTACCGGCGTTTTGCTCTGCACCTGGCCAAACTTGCGGAAGCGGCAGGCGGCGTTGACGCTTTCGTTCTGGCTTCAGAACTGCGCGGCGTCACCACAGCGCGTGACAGCGCCACGAACTTTCCTGCCGTTGCGCACCTGCAATCCTTGGCGGCCGACGTGCGCGCGGTGTTGCCGGATGCAACGCTCACCTACGCGGCCGATTGGAGCGAGTACCGTGGCCATCAGCCGGCCGATGGCTCGGGCGATGTGTTCTTCCATCTCGATCCGCTGTGGGCGGACACCAATATTGATGTTGTCGGCATCGACTATTACGCGCCGCTCACGGATTGGCGCGCTGGTCACACGCATGCAGATGCCGCGCTCGCGCGGCGCATCCATGATCCGGTCTATCTCGCCTCGCGCATCGAAGCGGGCGAGGCGTATGAGTGGTTTTATGCGAGCGACGAAGATCGATCGGCGCAAACGCGCACGCCAATCTCGGATGGCTCCTATGGCGAACCGTGGATCTATCGCGCCAAAGACGTGCGCGCGTTCTGGACGCATACGCACTACGACCGCCCGGGCGGCGTACGCGATGTTTCGCCGACAGCTTGGGCGCCGCAGTCGAAACCAATCTGGTTCACGGAACTCGGCTGCCCGGCGGTGAACAAGGGCGCCAACGCGCCGAACCTCTTCGTCGATCCCAAGAGCGCGGAAAGCTCCGTGCCGCCGTTCTCGACTGGCGCGCGCGATGATCTCATTCAGAGGCGCACGCTCGAAGCCTATCTCAGCTATTGGACAGGCCCCGCCAATCCAACATCCACGGCGTACGGCGCGCCGATGCTCGCAAAGAGCTTTGTTTGGTGTTGGGACGCGCGGCCGTTTCCAGAGTTTCCGGCGCGCCGCGACGTGTGGAGCGACGGGCCGGCGTGGCGCCTCGGCCACTGGCTCAACGGCCGGGCAGGCCTGGCGACGCTTGCCGATGTTGTCTCCGACATTTGCGCGCGCGCGGGCGTGACGG
>CAZMCA010000151.1:0-8481 GCA_964564595.1 uncultured Caulobacteraceae bacterium | reverse complement strand
GCGGCCCCAACCGCCGAGCAGCGTGGATGATTGGCCGCAAAGGCGCGTTCGCGGCTTGATGCGCGCGCGCGCGCGCCGCCCGCGCCGCCGCCAGCGCCGCGCCGCGGCGCGATGGCGCCATCGCTCCGCACCGCTCCGCGCGCGGCGCTCTGCTCGTGCTTGTGTCATATGCCATCGGGTCTCCTCGCGAGACCATCCTAGACGGCGCAGGTCACGCCCCGGCTGACGCACCCATAACGGCGCTGTTAGATCGCGGTATTTTGGGTCGCCAAAGCGCACGCTTCGCGCCCGGCGCGCGAGTCCGCCGCTTCGCGGAAGCTCGAGACGCGTTTTCCACGCCGCTAGCGCAGAACGTAGCCCCGCCCCTTCACCGTGTGGATCAGCTTGCGCTCGTACCAGACTTGTTCGGAAATGAATGAGCGCGACAGCACTTCGCCCTGGTGCCTTACGAGAAGCTCCAGCAGCTGGAACTCCTTCACGGACAGCTCCTGGGCTGAGAGGCGCGACGGTTCGACCTTCAGGTCGGCCACACTATAAGTAGGCGCCGCCCTCCCGGTTTTGCGCCGGAGCAGCACCCGCACACGCGCAAGCAGCTCGTCGAACGAAAACGGTTTGACCAGATAATCGTCGGCGCCAAGCGACAAGCCGCGAACGCGATCATCGACCGACTCTCGCGCCGACAGGATCAGCGCCGGCGTATCGCGGTCACGCTCGCGGAAGCCGGCCAAGATCATCCAGCCATCCAGCGTCGGCAGCATCACATCGAGGATCAGCAGATCGTATTGCGTGTTGACGGCCATCTGCAGTCCGTCGAGACCGTCGGTGCAGACTTCCACGACGAATCCCACCTCGTTGAGACCGCGTTGCAATAGCTTCGCCGTCTACTCGTGGTCTTCGATCACCAGAACGCGCACGTCCGTCCTCATCTTCGCGCGGGACATCAGAGGCGCAGCGCGCATTCCAGTTCGCCTGCTTTCTCCTGGCGAGCGAGAGTTTCTTCACACCGCGCTGGAAGCCCGGACGGGAAACTAGAAGGCGAGGCGATAGCCCAGACCGATTTCGGTGAGCACGAGCTTGGGCGCGGAAGCATCCTCTTCAATCTTGCTGCGCAGCTGACTGACGAGAACGCGAAGAAATTGCGGATCGACTTCCTCTTCCCGCGATGCGCCCCATACTGCGGCGATGATCTGTTGGCGCGTGACCACCCGGCCGGCATGGCGGGCAAGGACGCGCAGCAGCTCGTATTCGCGCACGGTGAGCTTCACGTCATCGCCGCAGAGCGTCACGCGCCGCGCCGCGAAATCGATCTCCAGGCCCTGCACGGACACCCGCGCCCCAGTGTCGAAGCGGCGATCGCGCCCGCGCTGCACCGCGCGCAGCCGCGCCAACAATTCTCCGACGGAAAACGGCTTGCTGACGTAATCATCGGCGCCGATATCGAGCGCCTCGACCTTTTGCAGTTCATTGTCGCGCGCCGAGAGCACGATGATCGGCACATCGCTCCAGCTCCGGATCCGCTCGATCACCGCCGTGCCGTCCATATCCGGCAAGCCAAGATCGAGCAGAACGACACCTGCCCCCTCTGTCGCGATGCGCTGCAACGCGTCCTGGCCATTCTCGGCCACTGTCACGTTGTAGCCGCCGGCAATCAGCGCCGGGCGCAACGCCCGCACCAGCTGCGGCTCGTCATCGACGAGGAGGACGTCCGTCTGAGTCATGGCGCCGCTGGCAATGTGAGCTGCACGTCGAGCCCAGCGCCGTCCTCGCCGGCGCGCGCCACGATCGAACCCGACATCGCCGCCATCAGGCCACGTGCGATCGACAGGCCAAGCCCGCTGCTCTGGCGGCGAATGTCATTGTTCGATGCGCAATAGAAGCGCTCGAAGATCGCATCGAGTTCCGCAGGAGGCACGCCCCTGCCCCGGTCCGACACTGTAAACGCCACGGCGTCGCCCTCGCGCGCGCCGCGCACGACGATGGGCGCATGCGGACAAAACCGGAGGGCGTTCTCGACCACGTTCGAAAGCGCGTGCTCGAAGAGCAGCGGATCGCCGCAGGCCCTCAGTGCGGCTGGCATCTCGATCCGCACGCGCCCCTCCGGGCCGCCGGCACGCCATGCAATGGCGTCAGCCGTCGCGCGCGCATCAAACGGTGCGATCTCGGCGCGCAGGACGCCCGCCTCCAGCCGGGTGATACGCAAGAGTTTGGCGACGAACCGGTTGAGGCGCTCGGTTTCCTCCTCGATGGTGCGGCAGAGATCTCGCCGGGTTCCAGCGTCAAACTGCGTGTCGAATGTGCGCAGGCTGCTGGCGGAGGTGAGGATCGCGGACAGCGGCGTGCGGAAGTCATGCGAGATCGACGACAGCAGCGCCGCCTGCAATTGCTCCGTCTGCGCGATCGATTCCAGTTTGGCGCGATTAGCCGCCGCGCGGCTGCGTGCGACGGCCGCGGACGCAAGATCGCACATCAGATCCACGGCGCTGGCGAGATCGCTCTCTTCATCCGCGTTCAAGTGCCCGGTCGTGCGCCAATAGAGCGGCTCAATATGGTCCCGATCTGCCTGGAGCCGTCCGACATGCCACGCCGAAGCATCCGCCGGCGTATCCCAACTTGCCGGCGCGCCGACGAGCGCGTCCACATGGGCGCGCAGAACGGCGCGAATCTCTGTCTCATCTTCCGCTTCCGACATCGCGCGGCTCGCCAGAAAGAGCGCCTTGTTGCGCGCCGCGAGCAGCGCACTGCGCCGCCCCGCATCGCGCATCCGCCCGGCGAGGCTGCCCGTCAGCAACGCGGCCGTCATGAACAGCGTCAGCGTGATGATTTGGTCCGTTGAATCGACGCGCGCTTGCAGATCTGGCTGCGCGAGCATCAGCCGATAGACGACGAAAGAGAATACAGCGGCAAAAAGCGCTGGGCGCGCGCCGAGCCACGTCGCTGTCATCACCACGCCCATCAGCAAGATGATGGAAATGCGAATGAGTTGCGCCGTTACCAGCAGCCACTGCGCAAACGCCGCGCCAGCCAGAACGAGCACTACAGCGACCGCGTAACGCCAAAGGCCCCGTTCACCATCGACAAGCCAAAGCGGCAATTCAAATCGCGACGGCGCGTTTACGCGCAACTCGCTCCGGCTGTTCATCGTGGTCCCCATAATGCCCGCATAATTGGCACATCATGAAAGCACGGCAATGGTGCACCACACGGAAAGCGCAGCCAGGCGGGATGCGCCGGGGGCACATTGGGCGCGTTTACACTGCTGGATCGCGGCGCGCCTTTCGACGGCCGCACGCCAGAAACACTTCCCCTCGGAGGCGCAGAGAGCGCAGTGGTTTCGCTTGCCGAAACACTCGCGAAGCGCGGCCATGACGTCACTGTCTTAAACAATTGCGCGGTGCCGCTCGATCATCGCGGCGTGCGTTGGCGGCCTTTGACGCGCAGGGCGCGGGCTGAGGGTTTCGTTATCGCCAATCGCGATCCGCGCCTCGTTTGGCGCGCGAAGGACAAGCGGCGCGCCGCACTCTGGCTGCACAACGACGCTGGCTATCTGCGGAAGATGCGTTACGCGCTGCCGCTCGCGCTCGCACGGCCGCAGATCGTGTTCTTGAGCCACTACCATTTGCAAACGTGGCCGTTCCCGCTACGGTTCGCGCCGCTGCACGTGATCCCGCTCGGCGTTGATACGCTCTTCCGCAGGAGTGGCTGCCCAAAGCCGCCGCCGCCGCGCGCTGTGTTCGCGTCGAATCCCGAGCGCGGCTTGACTTCGCTCCTCGACATTTGGGCGCGGCACATCCATCCGACGCTCCCAGAAGCGGAGCTGCATCTTTACACGCGCGCGGACTTTTACGGCCTGCAAAGCAAGTCGTCCGCGCGCAACGAACCGGTGATGGCGCAAGCCGCATCGCTGAAAGACATGAACGTCATTCTGCACGACATGGTGCCGCGCGCGGCGCTCGCCTCGTCCTATGATTCCATGCGCGCGATGCTGTACTGGGGCGACCACGAGCACGCGGAAACCTTTTGTTTAAGCGTCGCCGAGGCCCAGGCGGCTGCGGTGCCCTGCGTTGCGCGGCCGGTCGGCGCGCTCTCTGAACGTGTTGCGCACGGCAAGTCTGGCTACCTTGCGCGCGACGAGAAAGCCTTCGCGGAAGCGGCGATCTCGTTGCTGCGCGATGGCGATGCCTGGAGCACATGCCGCAATCAGGCCAGTCAGCGCGCACCCGCGACATGGGATGAAGCGGCCGCACGCTTCGAAGCGTTGCATGGCTGATCTGCGCGTCGGCCTGGTGATTGGCGGCAGCGGGCTCAAACACTGGCAAAGCGAGATCGCAGCCGCGATCGCCAGCATCAAAGGCGTGCACCTCGCCGGCCTGATCGAGACCGATCCTGGCCAGCGCGACTATCTCTTGCCACGCAATGGCGCCGCGGCGCGCCATGCGGCTTCAAGCTTGCCGCTCATCGCGCGCAACGCGCGATGGCCGGCGCTCGACATCGTGGTCAACCTCACCGCCGCGCCGCTCGGCGCGCGCGCTGAACAAGTGTGGCGCCTCTCATTCGAAGACGACGCGGCGCCGGGACTCATCGAAGTGCGGCGCGCGGCGGCGGCGACAAACGTGGCGCTGCTTGAAGAGAATGGCGCGCACCGTTCGCTCGGGCGCGTGCGATACAAGACGGCGCGCAATCATCGCCGCAACGCGGACACGGCGCTGCGCGAAGCGCGAACCGTCATCGCGCGCGCTTTGCAGGCGCGCGTCGCGCCGGGCGACGCGTTTGACCGGCTGATCGCGCAGCCGCTCGATCCTTATGCGCCGACCCACATTGGGCCGCTCGCGCGTTTGTCGGAACGCATCGCAAAGCGGCTCACCCGCGCCGATTGGACCATCGGCGTTTCCGAGCAGGGGCCGAACGACGTGCTGCGCGCCCGAACACTCGCGCCGGTCACCTGGCTCCGCGGGCTTCCAACGGACCGCTTCTTCGCCGACCCCTTCATCGCCCGCGCCGATGGCGACGGCCTCGTGATCCTCGCTGAAGACGGTTCGCCGTCTCCGCCCTTCAAGGGACGCATCGCGGAGATACGCGTGCGCGCCGATGGCGAAGTCACCAACGTCCGTCCGGCGATCGACCTGCCGACGCACCTCTCGTTTCCGTTTCTCTTCACGCACGAGGGACAGCGCTATTGCCTGCCGGAAAATCACGAGAGCGGCAGCCTGCACCTTTATGCAGACGAGGACGGGAAATGGTCGCGGGTCGCTACGCTGATCGAAGATCTGCCGATCGTCGATCCGGTTCTCTTTCACGACGGCCGCGCGTGGCGTCTGTTCTGCGGGCGGCGCGATCATGACGACATCACGCACCTCTATCTCTTCAGCGCCAGCGATCTCGCAGGTCCCTGGAAGGCGCACCCGCTCAATCCGATCAAGTCAGACGTTTGCGGCGCACGTCCCGCGGGCGCATTGTTCGTGTCCGGCGGCGATCTCTTTCGCCCGGCGCAAGACTGCAGCACGCGCTATGGCGGCGCGCTGGTCATCCATCGCGTTCTGCGTTTGACGGATACCGACTACGCGGAGGAGCCCGTGCGCCGCATACGCCCGGATTTCCTCGGACCGAACTTCGTTGGGATTCACACGCTGAATTTTGGCGACGGTTACCTGACCGTCGACGGCCTGCTACGGCGGCCGCGCTGGTGAGCGCGCCGCATGCATGCCCGGAAGTGGTGGTGGTGCCGCCTAGGTGACTCGAACACCTGACCTACGCATTACGAATGCGCCGCTCTACCGGCTGAGCTAAGGCGGCCTGCCCCGTTCGGGAGGGCGCTTCTCTACTCGGGGTCGCGCGGCGGGGCAAGCGCGCCCGCCTTAGGCCCCTTCCAGAGCCTCAAATCGCGCGAAAAGCGCCTGCCCGGCCTCCTGGCCGCGGGCGGCGCGGAACTGGGCCTCGAGGTCCGTGCGGCTGCGGGCGCGGGAAAGCTCGCGCTCCTCACGGCCGTGCCAATCGACCATCCTGGCCCACACCGGATCGATGAAGTCCGCGCCCTTCACGACCGCGCCCTCGCCCGTCCGGAAGCCGAACGTGCGCAGCTCCGAGACGACGACCTGCAGATAGCCGACATGAATCTGCTCGTCCTCGCGGATGCGCTCGACCATCTGCGCGGCGCGCTCGGCGCCGGCGCGCGTGTCAGGGAAATTGTCTGGGTCGCGCAGCAGCGCGCAACAATGCGCGAAAAACGCTTCGGCGCGCACTTCAATCATCAGCACGTTCATCAGGAACTTGAAGAACTGCTCGTAGGGCTCCGGGATCTGCGGCATCTCGCGGCCTTCGACCGGGCGAGAGATGCTCGCGGGCGGCGTGGGGGCAGGATACGCGTCCTTGCCGAACACTTCATCGCGCGCGGCGAACCACATGAAGTCATGCGCGCCCGGCCCGCCGGGCTTTGCCGGATCGCCACCTTCGTCGACGCCGTGCGCGTACAAGAGGCCCTTGTTGAGATGACCGGTCGCGGTGTCCGCCAAATCGTCGACGACGATCTTCTGCACGTCGGGCGCGGTCATCGTGGCGAGCGCCGCGCCGCGCGCTTCGATGATTCCTGTGGTGGTGAGCGAGGTCCAAAACGTTTTGCCAAAGCCTTCCGCGAGCAGCAGCTTCTGTTGCGCGAGCGAGGGATAGTTACCGTGCTTCAAAAGCGCAGTCGTCGCGTCGATTAACTGGCCGCCGCGCGCTTCCAGCGCTTGGCCCCACGCACGGACAGCGGGCCAGCGCTCCTGCGTGCGGGGCGAGGCATAAGTCCCATCGGCCAGAAAGCCGCCGTGCAAAAGATAGCCGGCCGCCTCGTGCGGGCGCGCATAGGCGTGATCGCGGATGAGCTCTTCGCGGCTGTAACGAAGCTTGCCGGCCATGCGGGCCTCCCTATTTTTCGTCAGTCTAGGCCCGCGCGCACCGCAAGCGAAAGCGGCCTTCCCTTCACAAGCGGGCGCGCGTAGCCGTCAGCGCGATGCAAGACGCCCCTCCCGCAACGGAAGCGCTGACGCCGCTCGCCGTCGATCTCGACGGGACGCTGATCCACGGCGACGTGTTCACGGCGGCGATGCTGCGCTTTGTGAGCGCCAACCCGTTGCGCGCGCCGATCCTGCTGTTCTGGCTCGCGCACGGGCGCGCTTACGCCAAAGCGCGCCTCGAGCAGATCACGCCAACAGACCCAACCGCGCTGCGCTACGATGCGCGCGTGCTCGCCTGGCTGCGCGAGGAGCGGGCGCGCGGGCGCACCATCGCGCTTGCAACCGCCGCCGACCAAGTCACGGCGCGTGCGGTGGCTGCGCATGTCGGCTTGTTCGACGCGGTCTTTGCATCGGACGGCAAGATAAACATGAAGTCGCGCCGCAAAGCCGAGCGCCTTACGGTCGCGTTTCCGGATGGCTTTGTCTATGCCGGCAACGAGACGGCGGATTTGAAGGTTTGGGCGGCGGCGAAACGCGCTGTCGTGGTCAACGCGCCGGCCTACCTCGCCGCCGCCGCCGCGCGCCGTTTCGATGTAGAGCGGGTGTTCGAGCCGGAGGGCGCCCGGTTTGCGCCCCGCCCCCGTTCCGGCTAGAGGGAACGCCCTTCCGCACCCGTAGCTCAGCTGGATAGAGCGCTGCCCTCCGAAGGCAGAGGTCATAGGTTCGAATCCTATCGGGTGCGCCATAGGGCGGCAGCATCATGACCAACACCGCCACGCGCCCGCTGGCTCTCGTCACCGGCGCTTCGTCAAGCATCGGCCGCGGGGCGGCGCCCATCCCGCTTCCCCGCGCCGTCTACGTCGCCACATGCGCGCACCTCGTCGCGCTCTCGCAAGTATTGCATGCGGAACTGAACCCGCACGGCGTTCAAGTACAGGCGCTCTGCCCCGGCGTGGTCGCCACGGAATTTCACGAGCGCCAAGGAATGGACCTCAGCGCCGTGCCGCGCATGACGCCGGAGGACGTCGTTGCAGCAAGCCTGCGCGGCCTCAAGCTTGGCGAAGTGATCTGTGCGCCTGGTGTTGAGAACACGGAGCTGTTGGCGAGCCTTGTGAGCGCGCAAGTCGGCGCGTTCGGCGGCCAGTCGCCCAAGCTCGCCACACGGTACGGCTCTTAGTGCGTAAAGTGCGTTCCTTCGCCATCGCGTTTGCCCTGCTCGCGCTCGCCGCCTGCGCGCCGCGCAACGATGGGCCGGCGCTGTGGCGCATTGCGGATGCGGACAGTGAGATCTGGCTGTTCGGCACGGTGCATGTGCTGCCGCGTGACGTGGACTGGCGCAGCCCGCGCGTCGCGCGCGCGTTTGCGCGCGCCGAGACGATCGTATTCGAGACCGATGTGGATTCCGATGGGCGTGCGGCGTTCGATGCGCTGGTGCGCGCGGAAGGTCGGCTTCCCGCCGGGGAGACTTTGAACGCGCGCCTCGCGCAACAAGACCGGGAGCGGCTGGCGCGGATCGCGGGGCGCCTTGGGCTCAATATGGCCGCGCTCGATC
>CAZMCA010000150.1:0-8492 GCA_964564595.1 uncultured Caulobacteraceae bacterium | reverse complement strand
GGCCAATCTCCTCGGCGGCGTCGAAGGCCAGGCCTTCAAGCAGTTGATGGCGACGTTCGAGAGCGCGCGCATCCAAACCGCCGCGCGCGCCGTCGGCGTCGCGCAATGCGCGCTGGAGCTTGGCCTGAAATACGCGATCGATCGCAAGCAATTTGGGCAGGAAATCTTTGCGTTCCCGCGCGTCTCCAACAAGCTCGCGATGATGGCGGCCGAGCTGATGGCGTGCCGCCAGCTCACCTATTTCTCCGCGCGCCAAAAGGACAGCGGCAAGCGCTGCGATCTCGAAGCGGGGATGGCCAAGCTCCTCGCTGCGCGCGTCGCGTGGGCGGCCGCGGACAACGCGCTGCAAATCCACGGCGGCAACGGCTTTGCGATGGAATACCCGATCAGCCGCGTGCTGGCGGATGCGCGCATCCTCAACATCTTCGAAGGCGCGGGCGAAATCCAAGCGATGGTTATCGCGCGCCGCTTGCTGGAAGAGGGCGCGAACTAACGCGTCAGCGCCAGTCGTCTGGCCCCGGCCTTGGCATTGGCGGGTGGTGGCTCGCGCGGGGCGGCGCGTCGGATTTCGTCCAGAACCAGCCGGTGTGGCCGTTGTCCATCTGCACGAGCTTCGTCACAGCCGGGTCAAGCGTCGGGATCATCCGCGCATTGACGCCGAACGTGACGCGCTGCGCATCGGCGGTCGTCATGTGCGTCATGCATCCGCACACTTTGCAGCGCTGAAACGCGATGTCGTTGTCGCCCCAGGAATAGACATCGGTGAGCGACGCATCCGGCTGGCTCAAAAGCTTGGCCTGGTCGGCGCCATGAAAGTAGCACCAGAGCGCGGCGTAGCGGCGGCAGAGCGTGCAATTGCAATCGAGCACCGAGGCCGGCGCTTCCGCGATTTCGAACCGGACGGCGGTGCAGTGACAGGCGGCTTTGATCATCCGCCCATCCTACACGATCGTGGGCGCATTTCCGCCGCTTTGTGGGGCGAGCTTTCGCCATGCGTCGCTTAGTTTTGTCAGTTGCTGTCAGTGCGGCCGCCGCCCTCAGCGCCTGCGCCTCTACGCCAGACCGGCTTGAGGGCGCCTGGATTGCGGCCGAAGCCTCCGGCGGGGTGTTCGGCCAGCCGCTCCCAACGCTGGTGATTGACGGCTCGCGCATCTCCGGCACGGCTAGTTGCAACCGCTACACCGGCGAAATTCAGCGCTTGGCCGAATCCACGCGCTTCACCGATCTTGCCGTTACCGAAATGGCTTGCGCGCCGCGCGTGATGGAACAGGAGACGCTGTTTCTGTCGCTGATGCGCGACATGTCGAGTCTCGATGCGAGCCAGCCGGGCCTGCTTGTGCTACGCACGGTGGACGGGCGGCTGCTGCGATTCCGGAGCGCGCCGCCCCAATAGCGGGAGGCTGCATGCGCGCAGCTCTAGCGGCGGTGTTGGTTTTGGCGTCGTGCGGCCCCTCCGCCCCGCACGAATACCCCGCTCGCCACCAAACCGCGTTTCATCGCACGTGCCCAGCTAATGATCCCGTGTGCGCCTGCACGTGGGAGCGAATCACGCGCACAATCCCGCCCGACGAGTATGAGGCGATGCTTGCCCGGTTCCGCGAGGAGGGCCTGATGGACCCGCGCATCACGCGCGCGCGCACCGAGTGTCTGGACCACAAATAGGCGCCTGCGCCGCCGCGCTGCACGCAACGCGCCAAGGGGGTTTCCAGCGCCCGCAACGCTCTCTAAACAGCGCCGTTCGAAGAGAGACGGGGCGAATCCAAGATGGCGCAGGTTCGGCGGAAATTCACGCCATCGGAACGCAAACTGATCGTGAAGCGCTCGGCGGCGGGCCTCGGGCTCTATGCCGGCGAGCCGATCCCCAAGGGCGAATGCCTCATCGAATATTTCGGCCCCGCGCTTACCAACGAAGAGGCCGACAAGAAGGCCAACAAGTATCTCTTCGCGGTGAACTCGAAGAAGACGATCGATGGTAGCCCGCGTGCGAACACCGCGCGCTACATCAATCACTCGTGCCGCCCGAACTGCGAGCCGGAGATTCACAAGGGCCGCGTCTACATCTTCTCGAAGCGCGCCATCAAAGTGGGTGAGGAACTCGCGTACAATTACGGCAAGGACTACTTCACCAGCTACATCAAGCCGCACGGCTGCCGGTGTGCGAAGTGCAAGCCGCCGAAGCCGGCCGCCAAAGCGCTCGCGCGCTAGCACATATCCACCAATCCAAGGCGCGGCACGATGGCGCCGCGCGGGATGAGCGCGCCGGGCGCGATGACGGCGTTGGCGCCGATGCGGGCGTGATCGCCGATCAGCGCGCCGAACTTTTCAACCCCCGTATCGACCTCGCCGCCCTCCGTTCGAATTCGGATGCGTTTGTCCGCCCGCTCGTTCCTGTAGTTCGCGATCATCGCGCCGGCTTCGACGTTTACATCCGCCCCGAGCACGCTATCGCCCACGAAGTTGAGATGCGCGAGCTTGGCGCCGTCGAACAGGAAACTTGATTTTAGCTCCGCGGAGGGACCGAGCGTGACGCGCGCGCCAAGCCAGCATCCCCCGCGCACATAAGCGTTCGCCGCCACATAGCAATCGGGGCCGATGATCGCGGGGCCCTTCAAAATAGCGCCCGTTTCGATGATGGCCGAGCTATGCAGCGCCACGCCGTCGATCACGCGATAGTCCGGCGCCAGCGCGCCGATCAGCCGGCGCACGATCGCTTCGGCGTTCTGCGTCAGCTCCCACGGCGCGCGCGCAATGAAATCCACGAGCGGCGAGGTGGCCGCAGCCTCCACAAAATCGCCGACGCGGATCGCGCTCATCAGAATGGCCTTCGCGCTGCGAGCGCGGCGAACAGCGTGCCGTCGTCCAGCAGATCGAGCTCACCGCCAACGGGCACGCCGTGCGAAAGCCGCGTCACGGATATGCCCAGCGGCGCGAGGCGCTCGGTGAGATAGTGCGCCGTCGTTTGCCCATCGACGGTCGCGGAAAGCGCGATGATGACTTCGCGCACACCAGGTTCGCCCGCGCGCGCCACGAGTTGCGCAATGCGCAGATCTTCAGGCCTCACGCCATCTAACGCAGCGAGCACGCCGCCGAGCACGTGGTAGCGCCCTTGAAACGCGCCCGCCCGCTCAAGCGCCCATACATCGCCGACTTCGGCGACGACGCAGATGAGCCCATCATCCCGCCCCGGCGCGGTGCACAGCGTGCACGGATCAGCGGTATCGAGCATGCCGCAGCGCGTGCACGCGCCCACTTTCTCGGCCGCCTCAGAAAGCGCTGAGGCGAGCGGGACCATCAGCTGGTCTTTCCGCTTTAAGAGCTGCAGCGCCGCCCGCCGCGCCGAACGCGGCCCCAGCCCCGGCACTTTCGCCAGCAGCGAAATCAACGCCTCGATTTCGGGGGCGGCGGTCTGTGCTTTGGGGCGCATCGCGCGACTCTTAGCGCGATGCGCCCCAGGCGGCGAGAGAGCGCCGCGCTACGGGCGCAGGCCGAACCCGGCGTAGCGTGCGGCCGCGTTCGAATCGCGGGCGAGGGCGGCCGAGATATCGGCGCGGCCTTCGCTGGCGCGGCCGCTGCGGATGCGCGCAAGCCCCCGCCCATAAAGCGCGCCAGCGGCGTTCGCGTCCGCGTTTGCGGCCGCCTCCAGATCGGTCAGGGCGCCGGCGTTGTTGTTTTGCCGGAGATAGATGATCCCGCGCGCTTCCAGGGCGGCCGCGTTCGTGGGGGAAACGCGCACGGCCGCGTTGCATGCGGTGAGCGCCGCGGGCACGCCGTCGGCTTGCGAAGCGCGCGCCACGCAGCGCGCGTTGAGGGCGTTGGCGTAGAGAGGGTTGATTGCGATGGCGGCGTCGAAATCGGCGATCGCGCCCGCCACGTCGCTCTGCGCCGTCTTGGCGACGCCGCGATTGTAGAGCGCGGCGGCGTATTGGGGATGGAGGCGCACGGCCTCGCTGTAATCGGCAATGGCGCGGGTGAAATCGCCTTCGCCAGCACGCGCGGCGCCGCGATTGAAATAGGCCTCGGCGTGGTTGGGGCTGAGGCGGATTGCGTTGTCGTAATCGGCGATAGCGCCGGTGCGGTCTCCAGCGCCTTCACGCGCGACGGCGCGGTTGAAATAGGCGCCGGCGAAGTTGGCGTTGAGCGCGATGGCCTGGTCATAGTCGGCGATGGCGCCCGCGCGGTCGCCGGTTGCGGCCTTCGCTGCCCCACGGTTGTTGAACGCCGCGGCGTAGCCGGCGTTGCGCGTGATCGCTTCGCTGTAGTCGGCGATGGCGCCGGCATAGTCGTTCGACGCGGCGCGCGCGATGCCGCGGTTGTAGTAGGCGCTTGCGTCCGCGGGGTTGAGACGGATCGCTGCGCCGTAATCTTCAAGGGCCGCGGCGGTGTTGCCGAGCGAGCGGTTGGCGATAGCGCGGTTGATCAGAAACGCGGCCATCACCGGCGGGGGATCGCGCCGCAGAGCGATCAACTCGGAGCAGCCTTGCACCATTTGCTCGGGCGAGAATGAGCGCGCCGTGTTCATGCATTGCGCGCGCGCTTCATCGGCGCCGAGATGGGTCATTTCCTCGGTGCGCTGCGCGAACGCCGCACCTGCGCTCAGCGCCAAAAAGGCGCACGCCGCCGCTGCAATCTTGATCATGCTTTCTCTCCCCACCGGGCCGTGGCGCTTGGCGCGCTCTTGCCCAAAAGTTGCGCCGCTAAAACGGCAGTTTGAACCCAGGCAGCATGCCCATGCCGCTGCCGATGCCCTTCATCTCTTCATTCTGCGCTTCTTCGAGCTTCCGGCGCGCATCGTCATGCGCCGCTTTGACGAGATCTTCCACGATCTCGGCTTCTTCGGGCTTGAGCAGAGACGGATCGATCGTCACCGCGAGCAAAGCCGTCTTGCCCGAGAGGCGCACCTTCACCATGCCGCCGCCGGAGGAGCCTTCAACCTCCATCGCTTCGAGCTTCTTTTGCGCTTCGGCAATTTTGGCCTGCATGGCCTGCGCCTGACGCATGATCTGCGAAATGTCTTTCATCACTCGGCCTTCTTCTTCGGCAGGGGCGTGACCTCGGCGGCGGGGCGCGGCTCTTGCGCGTCCTTCACACCAATGATCTGCGCGCCCGGAAACGACTTCAACGCTTCGGCGACAAATGGGTGGCGCGCCAATTCATCACGCGCGCGTTGCTCTTCCTTCTTGCGCCGCTCGGCGAGGCTTTCGACGCCCGCGGTCCCGTCGGGGCGCACGATCCAGGTTTCGCCCGTCGCTTCCCGGATCGCGAAGATGAGCCGGCGCGGCAGATCCTCTGGCATGCCGGAAACGGCCTGAAACACGATCTCGCCCGGCTTGAAGCGCGTCAGCCGCACGTACTTTTCGAGCGACACCTCAAGGTCGATGTCGCGCGTCGCCGCCACGAGCGCGACCACGTCCTCGAACGAATTGAGCGCCGGGCCTTGCGGTTCGGGCGCCTGATTGAATGTCGCGCCCGGTAGAGGTCCGCCGCCAGCAGGCGCACGTGCGCCGGCGCCTCCGCTCGCGCCGCCGCCTTCGCGGAGCAGGCGCGCGGCTTCTTCGGGCGGCGGCAATTGCTGCGCGGCGCACAGGCGCACCATCGCCATTTCCGCCGCCGCGATCGGATCGGGCGCCTTCTGTGCTTCTTCGAGCGCGCGCAGCAGCATCTGCCAGAGGCGCGAAAGCTGGGCCGCGGTGAGCGATGCGCCGAGCGCGCGGATGCGCGCTTCCCAATCCTTGCCGCCGACGATCTTGGCTTCCGCGCCGAGCGCTTGGGCGCGCGCGGCGTCATGCGCGATTTCGAGAAGGTCGCGCAGCATCAGCGCCGGATCGGCGCCGCTGTCGTACTGGCTGCGCACCTCTTTGAGCGCCGACGCCGCATCGCTGCGCGCGATCGCCTCCATCAAATCAAGCACGCGCCCGCGATCGGCAAGGCCCAGCATCTCCCGGACGTCCGCCGCCGTCACCGCTTCGCCGGGCTTTTGCACCAGCGCCTGGTCGAGCAGGGAGAGCGCGTCGCGCGCCGAGCCTTCCGCCGCGCGCGCGATGAGGGCGAGACCGTCGTCATCGACCGCGACGCCTTCCTTGGCCGAGATCGCGCCGAGATGTGCGGCGAGCCGTTCGCTATCGATGCGCTTCAAGTCGAAGCGCTGGCAGCGGGACAGCACCGTGACGGGCACTTTGCGAATTTCCGTCGTCGCAAAGATGAATTTCACATGCGGCGGCGGCTCTTCGAGCGTCTTCAAGAGGCCGTTGAACGCGGCCGTCGAGAGCATGTGGACTTCGTCGATGATGTATATCTTCGTGCGCGCCATCACCGGCGCGTAGCGGACGGAGTCCAGAATTTCGCGAATGTCGTTGATGCCGGTGCGCGAGGCGGCGTCCATCTCGAATACGTCGGGATGGCGGCTTTCCATGATCGCCTGGCAGTGCACGCCCGGCGGATCGAGCTCGATCGTCGGCGCGTTCACGGTGTCGCTCTGATAATTGAGCGCGCGCGCCAGCAGGCGCGCCGTGGTGGTCTTCCCGACGCCCCGCACGCCCGTCAGCATGTAGGCGTGCGGCACCCGGTTCATCGCGAACGAGTTGGCGATGGTGCGCACCATCGCTGCCTGGCCGATCATGTCCGCGAACGTGCGCGGGCGATATTTCCGCGCGAGCACGAGATAGCCGCCGCCGGCGGCGGGGAGGTCGTCTCCGAACAGGCCGGGGGAGTCGCTCATTGGCCCCAGATATAGCCGCGCCGGCCCGCCTTCGCGACTCTGGCGGCTGTCAGCAACCTCAGGCGTAGAAGAAGCGCTCGTCGGCGATCTTGCCGTTTTTCACGGTGTAGAGGCCCACTTCCTCCATCTTGATCCGCTCGCCATCGGATTTGCGGGTGATGTCCATGCGGAAGATCAGCGCGAACTGATCGCCGTGGACGAACGGGCCTTCCGTCTCGCTCTTGTGGATGGTGTGGCTCTCGAACCACCAGACGCCCTTGTCGTGCACGGCTTGGCGGCCGCGCATTTCGCGCATCGGGCCATCCATATCCTCGAAGCTGGCGACGTCCTCGGCCCACATGGCCTCGGCGTCCTCGAACTTCCCGGCCTTGCAGGCGTCGGCGAATTTCTGGGCTGTCTCACGCACGCTCATGGCTTCTGCTCCCGGATGCGTCATGAGAACAAAAAGCGTACAAATGTGCGTACGTCAAGCCCTCGCGCTTGCCGGTTCGCCCGCTGGCTGCGGGGCTGCCTTGGCGCGAGCGAGGCGCGCCTGGCGCCAGCGATCGACCGGGCGGTCGATGGCCACGTAGAGCGCGGCGGCCGCGACGAATGCGAGGGCGAGCGTGAGCGCGACGGCCGCCCATGGCGGAATGGGCGGGGCCCAGGCGAGCACGATCGCGATGACGAGGATGTGCGACAGGTACATCGGGTAGCTGAGTTCGCCGACCCACCGGTCGAGCTTCACGGTTGCGAAGGCGTGGAAGAGAAACGGCGCGCTGGCGGCGATCAGCGCGTAGGCGAGCCAGCGCGATGGTTCGCCGGTCACCGGCAGGAGCGGCCAGGCGGCGAGCAGCGCGAGCACGATGGGCGCGAGCGCGTAACCGATAGAGCGCGGGAGCTTTGCCGCGAGCGGCAGCGCGCGTTCGGCCAGCATGCCGAGCACGAACAGGAAAAGCGCGGCGGGGAAGAAGCGGCCCGCCCATAGCGGGTAGTTCACATCGAGCAGGTAGCCGCTGAACCGCACGGCGACGCCCGCGATCAATACGGTGACTAGTGCGCGCAGGCCGAGCCGCGCGAGGAATGGCGCCATCGCGTAGAACAACAGTTCCATCGAGAGCGACCACGATTGCGGCACGAGCAGGCCCTGCCACGCGAGCGTCGTGGTCTCGTTTGGCGTCGCGCCCGTCGCGTCGAACACGAGCGCGCCGTTGCCGTCGAGCGTGAACCAGAACAGCGCCTCCTGGCCGAGCATCGTGATGTGCGATGCGATGAGCGCGAGCGCGGTTTGCGGGTTGGCGTACGCGGCCGCCATCAACTCGCGCGTCGCCGTGCCGCTGACGCCGAACGCGAAGAGCGCGACGGCTGAAACGGCGCACATCACGGCGTAGGTCGGATAAAGCCGGAGCAACCGGTTCGAATAGAAGAGCCCGAGATCGCGATATTTCTCGCGCAGGATCACGGCCATGTAGAAGCCGGACACGATGAAGAAGCATTGCACGGCGAGCCCGCCGCCGATGATTTTCGTCGTCGCCATCGGCATGTGCGAGAGCACCACCGCGAGCGCCAGCGCGATCCGCACCATGCCCATGTCGCCGAACCCTCAACGCCTTTGTTTTGTGTGCGTCAGGATGCGGGCGCGTTCGCCGCGCGAGCAACACCGCTCGTCGCGCCGGCTTTGTAGCTGGTCGCGCGCGCATGTCGGTTCGTCTTTTGGGAGAGGTACAGACAGGACGGCGACCCGACCTAACCCCGTTGCGGCTGCTTCCTTCCGGACCTGACCGGGTTGGCGGGGCGA
>CAZMCA010000149.1:0-8503 GCA_964564595.1 uncultured Caulobacteraceae bacterium | reverse complement strand
CGAGCGCCGGTTAAAGCGTATGCGTATATGTAACGGGAACCGACGCACTGGCCGATCGAACCGCGCGAACGCGGAACTAACGGCCTGATTGTCGATTATAAGTTCCAGAAAACGCATACCGTCAGGTCGTGTGATCGGGCATTACCCGATCGACAGGACGCCGCCGCCTGCGTTTCCCTTCTCCAAATCACGATGTCAAAGAGCGCCGAAATCGGACGATAGCTCTTGGCTTTGGGCCGCCAGCTTTCGTCTGCTTCGTTTCGCGTCCAAGTCGCCCTGGCCGCGAGGAGCGCGCCTTCTATGCGCCCCGCTTAGCAGTGTCAACGAAGTTTTCGGACCTTTTCCACAACACCGCAGCCGGACATTTTCCGGACATGCCTCACCGGTTTGGACCCGGTGATAAGGTGGAAAAGACGCCGGCCGGACCGTTCGCCAAAGGCGCGAGCCCAGAACCTCGTCGAGCGGAAGAACATAGCGAATCGAACGGTTAAGCGCAAGCTAAGCGCGCGAATTTCCCGCCCTGTTTTCCCACACTTCCGGCGCCGCAAGATGTAGCGCGCCTGCGCGCACGATCACCCAAGCAACCGCACACAAGCGCAACGCGCCGCATAGCGCGAAAACACGCCGAAACGCCCGAAAACAGAGAGATTTTACGCAGCCCGCCGGCGCGCGCGCCGTT
Source organism: uncultured Caulobacteraceae bacterium (assembly GCA_964564595.1). Taxonomy (GTDB): domain Bacteria; phylum Pseudomonadota; class Alphaproteobacteria; order Caulobacterales; family Aquidulcibacteraceae; genus JBEVOS01. Next base: position 7,824 of record CAZMCA010000149.1, on the reverse strand, counting down.
CGCCGCGCCCGCGGGTCAAACGCTAGAGCTAGCGCGCGGCGATATAGTCCTGCATCGCGCGCGCCTCGGCCTCCACAGCTTCGATCCGGAACTTCACCAGGTCGCCGATCGAAATGATGCCCGCGAGGCGCCCGTTCTCCATCACCGGCAAGTGCCGGATCCGCCGGTCCGTCATGCGCGCGAGCCCCTCATCGACGGTCTCCGCCGGCTCTGCCGTGATCACGCCGCGCGTCATGGCCGCACCCACGCGATCGGCCAGCGCCGCCGCGCCGCGGCGGGCCACTTCGCGCACGATATCGCGCTCGGACAGCAGCCCCGTGACGGTGCCCGAGTCGTCCATGATCACGAGCGCGCCAACTTTGCGGCTGGTGAGCTCCTTGGCGGCCTGCTCGAGCGTGGCGGCCTCGCTCAGCGTGTGCACCGTCGCGCCCTTGTCGCGAATGACGTGAACGATGAGCATGGGCGTCTCCTCTGGGCGCGCCCGTCCTGCGCGGGCTTGCGGCACGAGATGCTGCGCCCCCTGCGACATTCTGACAAGCCGTAAGGGAAACTATAGCGGTCACGCATTAGAGAGCCGGCCTAATTTCCGTCCATCTCGCGCCCGCTTCGGCGTGGTAGAACCGCTGGGGAGGCGCCAATGGCCGGCTACAAAGAGCGCGTCGCGGCCGATCTCGATCGCTGGATCGCGGACGGGCGCGTCGATCCCGGCCAGCGCGAAGCAATCCTCGCCTCCATTCCAGACGCGCGCCGGCTCGACGCCGCAAGCGCGCTTGCGTGGATCGGCGCGATCCTCCTCGGCGTCGCGCTCATCGCCTTCATCGCCGCAAACTGGGAAGGCATGCCGCGCCTGGCGCGTTTCGCCGTCGTGCTCGGCGTCTTCCTCGCTGCGGCCGGCGCCGCCGCCTGGTCCGCGCACAAAGGCCGCGCCGCCACCGCAAACGCCCTCCTCACCTTCGCTGCGCTCGCCTTCGCCGCGGGCGTCGGGCTCACCGGCCAGATCTTCGACATCGTGGGCGAGCCGCGCGCCGCGCTCTATGGCTCCGCGATCGCCGCAGCCCTGCTTGCATTTGCCGGCGGCGCAAGCGGCCCTGCCATCGTTTGTCTCGTCTTGCTCGGCATCGCCGACTTCCTGGAGCCTGGCGGCGGCATCGATCAAATGCCGTGGCTCGTCATCGCTGCGCCCATCGGGGCGTTTCTCGCCTTGCGTTGGAAAAGCGCGCCGCTCGCGCATGCAGGCGCACTTGGCGTGATCATCGCGTTCATTTGGTTCGCCGCGCACGCCAACAACAACGGCGCGCCGATGCTGTTGTTCTTCAGCGTGTGGCTCGCGGCGCTCGCTTATGGCGGCCGCGTGCTCTCGCTGCAGGGCCGCGACTTCGGCGGCGTGTTCTACGGCTGGTTCGCGTGGGGCGCGCTCGCCCTGTTCGCCGCCGCTGGTTACGCTGGCGGCGGCGCGGGCGATCTCGGCATCGTCCACCGCCTCGCATGGCTCGGCGCCGCAGGCGGCCTCGTCGCAATCGGGCGCCATGATCGCCACGCGCTGGTAAGCGCCGCTGGAATCATCGGCCTCATCGCCGCCATCGCCGCGCTGCTCACCGATCTCGGCCTCGATCTCATCGCCGCCGCCGCGCTCTTCTTCCTCGCAGCGATCGCCGCGCTCGTGGTTGGACTCATTCTCCGCCGGAGGGCGAAAGCATGAGCTTCCTCACCGCTCCGCTCCGCATCCTCGCCGTCGCGCTGCTCTGCGCAGCCGCACTCATCGCGCTCGTGGTGCGCGAAGGCGCCGCGCGCGTCTCCGGCACGGAGATCGTCATGCGCATGGAAGCCGTCGATCCGCGCGCGCTGCTCACTGGCCATTACGTGATCGTCGCGCTGCAAGAGCCGCTCGACAACGCGCCCTGCCCGCCCGGCCTTGGCGAAAACGATCCCGGCTTGGGCGATAACGCCTGGGTCGCGCTCGCGCCGCACGGCGATTACTACAGCGTTGCGGGCGTCGCCGAGACGCGCGAAGGCGCAAGCGCGCACGGCCCGCTCGTTGCGCGCGGCGGCGCCTTTTGCACGCCAGCACGACCCAAAACGGATGGCGACGACGGCTTCCCCGGCGCGCTACGCGCCGAGCTCGGCACAGAGCGCTTCCACATCAACCAACAACAAGCCGAGCACATCGACGAGATCATGCGCGGCCGCGACGCCGGCGAACCGAGCCCCGTCTCCGCCATCCTCTCCATCGGACAGGACGGCCGCGCCCGCCTCACCGGTCTCATCGTCGAAGGCGAACGCGTCGAACTCGTGCTCTATTAACGCGCCCACGGGCTGACGAACCGGTCGCGCGGCGCCAGCAGCGGATACGCAATCGCGCCCGCGACGAAGCCGCCGAGATGCGCTTCCCACGCGATCGGGATGAACCCCGTCATCCGCGCCACCGCCGCGAGCCCGACGTTCACCACCAGAAACACGATCATCCCGTTGCGCACCTGCGGGATCGCCAACGCCTCGCGCCAATTGCGCCCCACCGACAAGAAGTACGCGCCAAACACGCCGCACACCGCGCCCGAAGCGCCCACGGCTCCCATTGCCGAACCTTCGTTCAACGCGATGTAGAGAACAGCGCCCGCCGTCGAAGATATAAAGAACAGCGCAACGAACCTTAACGCGCCTAAACGCTGCTCCACCATCGGCCCGGCTTGCACAAACGCCAGCATGTTCATGAAGAGGTGAATCCAGCCGAATTGCTCCGCCAACCGGCCGCCATGCAGGAACACGTGCCCGAGGATCGGACCCACCGCTTCATACCAATGCGTAAAGCCGTCAGCGCCGCCCGCGTAGCGCACGGGGTAGAGCGCGAAACTATAGTAAACCCAATCTTTCTGCGCCGCCGTCGCGAACTGAAACGCGACATGCGCCGCCACGAATGAAACCGCCAACCATAACGTCGCTGGCGGAATGCGGCGCTCCATCAGGGATAAACTCCGTTAACGCGGCTCAATTCGGCACGCGCCGCGCGTGCGTTCGTAAACATGGGGCCACACACGCCCGCCGTTAAGGGCGATCTTAGGCCACAAGCTCCCCACCGCAGTGGCACGCCCGTTGCTTTCTCCCCCGCCAGACGAATTTCGCCTGCTGGGGATTAACTTTATGCGCCTCGTTTTGGCCATCGCAGCGCTCGCCACGCCGCTCCTCGCAGCGGCCCCCGCCTCTGCGCAAGCCGCATGGAGCGCGGGCGAGTTCGAGCGCGGCTTCGGCATGAGCTACGAAGGTTTCGACACGCCGATCACCGTCGGCACGCGCGACGAGAACGGCAATCGCCTCGTCGTCGATGGGCGCATCATGAGCGAAACCTCGCTCTACGGCGGGCTGGGCGACGCGGGCGGCGCCGACAGCCTCTCCGGTTCGGCCATCGGCAACCAACTCACCGTTGTCACGCAGGGCAGCTGGAACACGGTGATCATCGATTCAACCCAGATCAACAACGGCAATGTCAGCGCCGTCATCAACGGAGAAGACCAATGAACCTGCGCGCCCTTCTCGGCACTGCAGCGGTGCTGGCGGCGACGGCCGGTCTCGGCGGCTGCGTGACCCCTCACGCCGGCAATGACGGCATGTACGCAACGCCGATCGGCGATGCGCCCGTCACCGCGAACCCGACGGCTTACACGCCTGCGCTGAACTGCCTCGCGAGCTACGCGCAATCGCGCAACCTCGCCGCGCCGCGCATCGCCGTTGGCCGCATCATCGATTACACCGGCACCGTCAACGAAGATGGCGGCCGCCGCATCACTCAAGGCGCATCGCTCATGGCGATCAGCGCTTTCGCGAAATCGGGCGCCCGCCTCGTCGAGCGCTTCGACACCTCGGTCACGGAACTCGAACTCCGTTACGCGAATAACCGTCTCATTGGGCAAGACGGCATGCGCGGCACGGGTCCCGATGAAAACGTGCGCCGCATCTACGCCGGTTCGATCCCTGGCTCGGATTTCACCTTCGTGGGCGGCATCACCGAACTGAACTACAACATCCGCTCGCAAGGTGTGGATGCGTATGTCGGCGGCACGAACTCACGTGACGACCGGGGCAGCTTGGGCGGCCGCCTCTACGTCATGAACATCGGCCTCGACTTCCGCCTCATCGACACGCGCACCCTCGAAGTCGTCGACGTGATCTCGTACCAAAAGCAGATCATCGGCCGCGAAGTGCGCGCGGGCCTCTTCTCGTTCTTCGATGACACGCTCCTCGACATCAGCGCTGGCGAACGGGCTCTCGAGCCTGTGCAACTCGCCGTCCGCGCCGGTGTGGAACGCGCCGTCGTTGAAGTGATGGCGAACTTCTACGGCGTCGCCGACACGCACATGTGCCAAGAAGCGCTCGCTTCGAACGGCGATCCGATGGGCCCGGCGCAAGCCACCGGCGCGTTCCGCACTGGCCCCGCCAGCGCCGTCGCCGCCGCCAGCGCGCGCCGTGCGAACGATAACTCCTGGCATCAATCGCGTGACGCCGACATGCGCCGCCCAGCGACGCGCCAAGCGCCGGCGGCTCCTGCCGCTGCGCCCGCGCCGCAAGCTGCGCTGCCGCGCGAACCGCAAGTCGCGCCTGGCGCCGCTCCGCAAACCATCGCTCCGCCCGCGCTGCGCTCGTAAGCGCCGCGTAACAAGGAGAACGCCGCCATGCGCGCTCGTAACCTTCTCGCCGCGGCCGCCATCGCCGCGCTCTCGTTCTCGCCGGCCTACGCGCAATCGAACGTGTCGCAGAGCCAGGTTCAGCTCGACGACAGCTTTGCCGGCGTCAACGTCTCGGTCGATGAAGCCGATGACGTGGGCGCAGCCTCCGTCGCCGGCGGCAACTCGTTCACCGCCGATGCGCAAAACGCGTCGATGAACGTGACGGCCAGCCAGCACAGCGAAGGTCGCGCACGCGCGCAGACCGATGTCACGGCCTGGCACGTCTGGGGCGCCGCGGTCGCAAGCTCGACCGCCACCGCCAACGGCGTGACGACCAATTCCGAGCATGGATCGACCGATGTCTCGGCCGCGCAAAGCGCGATGGGCGACACCAACGCCGCGACGCGTTTGCGCACCGCCGACGCGTGGGAATCGTCCACTTCGGCCACCGCAGCCGGCAATGTGCAAAACGCCAACGCCTACTACGGCGATCTGCGCGTGCGCACGACGCAAGACAATGACGGAAACGTCTCCGCCGTCGCCGAAACGGATGCGTGCTGCATCTCCACCGTCGCACAATCGTCCGCGCTCGCCAGCGCCAACTCGATCAACGCGACCGGCTACACGACGACGCTGACCACCGCGACGCGCCAAGCCAACACGGGCCACAGCGTCACCGCGCGCAGCGATCTCTATGTCGGCTACTCGGGCGATGCGATCTCGGGCGCGACCGCGAACGGCAATTCGTTCACCGCTGACAATCAGTGGGGCTACGTCAACGTCGCCGCCAGCCAAGCCAACGCCGCGAACATCACGGCCGAAAGCTACGTCACGCTCGGCGGCGATTGGCTCGGCCTCGCCTCCGCTTCGGCCTACGGCGTCGGCAATAGCGTCACCGTCTCGAACCTCGGTTCGGACACCGTGATCAGCACCGACCAGGTCAACACCGGCGCCGCGCGCGCTTATGGCGCGGTCGCGGGCGAAGGCGGCGATGCGGTCGTCTCTACCGCAGCGTACGGCAACGTGCTCACCAGCGCGCTCTGCTCGACATGTGAAGGCGGCGCGCTGACCGCGAGCGGCTACCAGTCGAACGCAGGCCCGGTCGAAAGCGTCGCCACCGTGCGCGCCCGCCGCGCGAACAGCGTCGGCGCCAGCGCCGCCGCAATCGGCAACGCCGCAAGCTACTCCGTCACCGGCGAGTAAGCTGCGACAACTCCCTCTTCCCTTGTGGGAGAGGGAAAACCGCGCTCCGATTTCCGGTGCACAATATGGGTGAGGGGTGCGAGCGCGACGCTTCAATGCGGGGCGCTTGCACCCCTCATCCGTCTCGTCGCTGCGCGCCGATCCACCTTCTCCCACAACGGGAGAAGGAGAAGATCAAGCCGCTTGCGAACTCTGCGCTTCGCGTATCAGCTCAAGGCATCCGAGCGTCACGTCAAAATCCTGCATCACTTCGAGCGCTTCGGCGCCGTCCATCTCCGCACGCAGCCCTCCAGGAAAACGGAAACGCCAGAACGATTCCACATGCGTGATGACGCCCACCGCTTCACCGATCGGCATGAACAGCGACGGGGCCTGCAACAGAAACTGCCGGAACGACCCGACATCTCCGCTCGCAAGCTGCGCGAACGCGCAATCGTATTTCAGCAGGTATTCTTCGACGCGGCTCTTGGCGAACGCGATATGCGCGACGATCTGGCGGCGCATCGCGGCGATCTTCTGCGCGTCTTCGCCGCTCGCGCGCAGCAGGCGCATGCCCGCGATCGATGGCGTCAACGCTTCAAGCCGTGGTGCTGCGTCCGCCAACAGCCATTTGTAATAGAGGAAACCCTTCCAGGCGAACACGCCCTCCCGGTAGTCCTCGCCCGACATGCGGAGCGTCAGCCGCAGCGGATCGAGCGCTTGCGCCGTGTCGTCCGTCATCAGCTTGTCAGCGAGCTTGCGGGAGAGATCGCGCCCCGCCGCGCCGCCATTCGCGAACGCAAGTTCGACGAGTTGCGCAATCTCGCCGCCGACGAACGCGCGCATGCGCTGCACATCGGCTTCGGACACATCAAAATAACAGCGCGCCGGCGTGCGCCCCCACGAGCGCAGCCGCTCGCGCATCAAGAACGGATCGAACGAAGGCAGGCTATCGAGCAAGTACAGCAGCTCGCTATCGGCCTCGAGCGCGGCCGCGTCGTGATAGCCGCCAACGCCCTCGCGCATGCTTTTGTCGAAGCCGCTCTGCCCCACCATGAAGCCCGCGCCGCCGAGGCTGAGATCGCTCGATGCAAACGGCAGCACGATCTTCGTGGCCGTCAGCGGCGCGCCGCGCGCAAACATGGCGCGCTCGTCGGCGCGCACCGCATGCTTCAGCACCAGCGCGCGGTTGAGCCGCTTGTTCACGAACATCGGGTGTTCGCCATGCTCGGGCTCACGCCCGAACCGCTCATAGACAAGGCCAAGATTCAGCACGCGCGCCGTCGATCCGCTTTCGCGGATCAAGGACAGATTGCGCTGGGAGGTCGGCCGCCGCACGGTTCGCTCGCGAAATAAACGGCGAAGACTAAGCAGCGGGCTGTTAACAGGACGCTAGAACGAGCCCGCAGCCGGCCCAGGACGGGCCGCCCTGTTAGATGCCGGCGTCGAAGCGGTGCTCCATCAGCTCGGCCGGCGTCGTCGTTTCTTCGCAACAAGCCCCGCCCACGCGCTTGGCCGGAACGCCCGCCACCGTGCAGCGGGGCGGCACGCGCTCTAGCACGACCGACCCGGCCGCGATGCGCGCCTCTTCGCCGACTTCGATGTTGCCGAGCACCTTCGCGCCCGCGCCGATCAGCACGCCGCGCCGGATCTTCGGGTGGCGATCGCCGCCCTCTTTGCCGGTGCCGCCAAGCGTCACCGAATGCAGCATCGACACATCGTCTTCCACAACCGCCGTCTCACCGATAACGATGCCGTGCGCGTGGTCGATAAAGATGCCGCTGCCGATTTCCGCCGACGGATTGATGTCGACGCCGAACAGCTCGGAGATGCGACTTTGCAGGTAGTACGCGAGGATTTCGCGCTCCTGCTTCATCAGCCAATGCGAGATGCGATAGGCCTGCAGGCCCGCATAGCCCTTGTAGAACAGGAACGGCTGCAAATAGGAGCGGCACGCCGGATCGCGATCCCGCACGGCGCGCATGTC
>CAZMCA010000148.1:0-8520 GCA_964564595.1 uncultured Caulobacteraceae bacterium | reverse complement strand
GAATATTTCTTCGCGGGCGTGCAGCATTTGAAATTGTTCGAAACGCCGGAGGCCGAGCGCGGCGCAGCCATCCAGCGCGCGCTTGGAACTGCTTGATATGACCCTTGCTCCCGATCCCGTCGTGCTCGATGTCTCGCCCGAAGGCGTCGCCGTGGTGCTGCTGAACCGGCCCGCCAAGCGCAATGCGTTCGACGAGCTGATGATCCAAGGCCTCAAGGATGCGTTCGAGACGCTGAAGGGCGCCGATCATGTGCGCATCGTGTTCATCAAAGGACAGGGTGGCGCGTTTAGCGCCGGCGCCGATCTCGATTGGATGAAGCGCCAGGGCGAACGCACCAAGGACGACAACGAGGCGGACGCGCTCGAACTCGCGCGCATGCTGAAGGCGCTCCACGATCTGCCGCAATTCACCGTCGCGCTTGTCGATGGGCCTGCGATGGGCGGCGGCGGCGGGCTGGTGGCGGCGGCCGATTATGCGATCGCCACCAAACGCGCCCAGTTCCGGTTTTCCGAAGTGCGCCTCGGGCTGACGCCGGCGACCATCTCTCCGTACGTCGTCGAGGCGATTGGCGCGCGCAACGCGCGGGCGCTCTTTGCATCGGCGCTGCCCTTCGATTCGGAGGCCGCGCAGCGCTACGGACTTGTCCATGAAGTCGTCGCGGACGAGGCGGCGCTCGAGACCGAAATGAAGCGTCTGGCCGGGCTCGCATTCGAGAACGCCCCGGGGGCGGTGGCCGATTCCAAGGCCCTTGTCCGCGCAGTAGCGGGCGAGGAAATCGATGATAAGCTGGCTAAAGAGACCGCCCGCCGCATCGCGCACAGGCGGTCTTCACCGGAGGGGCGAGAGGGCATCGCCGCCTTCTTGGAGCGCCGCAAGCCCAATTGGGACGCGTAGGTGAAACTGAAGCGCCGCCCCCGCCAAGGCCCGAGCCGCTTCTGGGCGTTTGCACTGCGCATGCGCTTCGTGCGTTTTCACATGCCGTTTTGGCGCGTGATCATCGAAGCGCGGCCCGCCAAGCCGCGGCGCAATTGGCCCGCCAACGCAGATATCGCCGTGACGGCCGTGTTCGTGTGGGCGCGCACGATGGAAGAGGCCGAGGGCCTTGCGATGCTGGCGCTCGAAGAAGAGGGGCTGACGGCGCTTACGGCGGACGCCGTGAAGGCGCTGCCCGCCGCGCGGCCGCGCAAATCGCCCATCGCCGTCGCGCGCACAGACCTTGGCTATCTGCCGCGCTATCACACCGATGAGCCCACGCCGAGCTTGCCGCCGCGGCGCGCCTCGCTGCGATGAGCGGTGAGATCGAGGCCGCGGGCGTTGCGGCCACGGCGGGCCTCGCTGCCGGCGCGATTGAAGGCAGCGAACCCCTTCATGCAAGCGAAGGCGCATGCGCCAATTGCAGGGCGGTGCTCAGTGGGAAGTTCTGTTCGGAGTGCGGGCAGGCCGCGCACGTTCACCGCACGCTGGCGCATCTGGTGGAGGAATCGCTCCACGGCGTGCTGCATTTCGACACCAAGATTTGGCGCACGCTTCCCAAGCTGTTCCTGCGCCCGGGCACGCTCTCGCGCGACTACATTGAAGGTAAGCGCGCGCGTTACGTTTCTCCGCTCGCGCTCTTTCTGTTCACGGTGTTTTTGACGTTCGCGGCGTTCACGCTGGCGGGCAATCAGATCATTCCCGCGACCGGCGCGATCGCGGCGCCGCAAAACCGCGCGGAAGCCGCTGGCGCGTTGCGTGCGCGCGCCGCAGAGGCGCTCGCCGAGCGCGCAAGAACAACCGATGACGGCGAACGGCGCCGGCTCGGCGCGCTCGCTCAAACGCTGACGGCGGCCGCCGATCGCGCGGCCTTGGGCGAGGCGCCGTCAGGAAACCTGAGCGCGGCGATAAGCGAGGCGGCGCGCACAGGCGATCTGTCGATTGAAACGGGGAATGCTGCGCGCGACGCCGCGATCCGCCACAAGCTCGAAAATCCCGATCTGCTTTTCTACAAGATGCAGCAAGCTGCGTATAAGCTCGCCTTCCTGCTGGTGCCGATCGCGCTGCCGTTCGTGGCGCTGCTCTTCCTCTTCAAGAAGGACGTGACGTTCTACGATCACGCCGTCTTCACGCTCTATGCGCTGAGCGCGCTCTTTTTGTTTGGGCTGGCGATGCTGGTGGCGGGCCGGGCCGCGGCGTGGGCGCCGTGGATCGACGCGCCGCTCGATTGGGTGTGGGTAGCGCTGCCGCTGGCGCACATCTTCTTTCATCTGCACGGCGCCTACCGGCTGAGCTGGTTCTCCGCGGGCTGGCGTACGCTCGCGCTGACGGCTTCGGCGGGGCTCGTGTTCACGCTCTTTGCGCTTCTCGTCGTTTTGGTTGGGTTTTTCGGATGAACGAACTGATCGTTCCGCTCGCTTCGGCCGCCGCGGTCGCGTTTATGGCGGGCGTTGCGTACTTGCTCGGCTTTCGCGCCCGCGCGCGCGTCGCCGATGAAGCGCATCTGCGCGCGCTGATCGCGGAAGCCGAGCCAGGCGCGGAGATCGCAGGCGCCGTGCGCGATCAAGACGGGCGCGGCGCCATCGCGCGCTTGGCCGATGGCCGCTGGGCCGTGGTCGCGAGCATGGGTGATCGGCTTGCCGTGCGCACGTTCGCGAACGCACGCATCATGCAGAAGGGCGGTAAGGTTCGCGCGCGGTTTGCCGACGCGGGCTTCCCCAGCCTAACATTGCGTCTGGAAGCGCCGGCGCCGGAATGGCTGATCGGCGCGCGGGGAGGATAGACGATGCACGTAGGCGAACCGGTAGCGCCGTTCGACTTGCCGAACGTCGTGCAGATGGCGATCCCGGCGTTCGTTCTGCTTGTGATCGCGGAAATGGTCTATGTGCGGCTGACCAAGCGCGGCCAGTACAACGCTGCCGACTCCGCCGCGAGCCTTACGATGGGGCTCGGCAATTCGATCGTCGGTCTTTTCGTCGGCGCAATGGCGCTCGTGTCTTACTACGGCGTCTACCAGTTCCGCCTGTTCGACATCGGCTGGACCTGGCAGGCGATGCTTGCGTGCTTCTTCCTGGAAGACCTCGCGTATTATTGGTTTCACCGCGTTAGCCACGAGCGCCGCTTCTTCTGGGCGAGCCACGTCGTCCACCACTCGTCGCAGCACTACAATCTGACCACGGCGCTGCGACAGACGTGGACAGGCAATCTTGGCCTCACGTTCCTCTTTTGGCTGCCGCTGGTGTTCATCGGCTTCCCGCCAACGATGGTGTTCCTCTTCTCGGGCATCAGCCTCGTCTATCAATTCTGGATTCACACCGAGACAATCGGCCGGATGGGGCCGCTCGAATGGGTGCTGAACACGCCCTCGCATCATCGCGTGCACCACGCGACGAACGCGCGCTACCTCGATGCGAACTATGCGGGCGTGCTGATCATCTGGGATCGCCTGTTTGGAACGTTCGTTCCGGAAGAGGATGCCGAGAAGCCGCGCTACGGCGTGATCGCGAACCTGGGAACGTTCAATCCGCTCCGGATCGCTTTTGCGGAATGGATTGCGATCGGGCGCGACGTGCTTGGCGCCAAATCGCTGCGCGACGTAGGCGGCTACGTGTTTGGCCCGCCGGGCTGGAGCCCGGACGGATCGCGCAAAACGAGCCGCAGCATCAAGGACGCATGGGAAGCGCGCCGCGCCGCCACGCAGCCGTCGCCGCCTGAGGCGGTTGCGGCCGAATGAGCGTCAACATCGTGAAGCTTTGCGTCGGCGCCGACAGCGTCGCCGAACTCGCTGCGTTTCAGAAAACGCAGATCAAGAAGCGCGGCATGCCCGTGTGCGGCACGCGGATGTGGCCCAAGCGCGTCGATGATGTGCTCGACGGCGGCTCGCTCTATTGGGTGATCAAGGGCGTCGTGCTGGTGCGCCAGAAGATCGTGAAGATCGCCGAAGTGCGCGACGATCACGGGCTCAGGTGCGGTTTGTGGCTCGATAAGAAACTCGTGCGCACCGTGCCGCAGCCACGCCGCGCGTTCCAAGGCTGGCGCTATCTCTCCGCAACGGATGCGCCGGCTGATCTGGATTCGATTGGCGGTGCCGATGCGCTTCCGGAAGAATTGCGCCGTCAATTGGTTGAACTTGGCGCGTGGTGAGCGCGGCGCATCACAGAAGCTTAATAATTCCGAGGCAGCGCTTAAACGCGTCGTTTACTGCGATGAACGACACCTAACCGATGCTTCGACGCATTGCGTCCAGATTCGCGCGCGCATTAACACCTTGCGGGGTGCGCGCATGACGCTTGATTTGGTGCGCCCATCGAACACGACCGTGAACGAAGTGCGCGGCGCGCATGTCATCGTGATCGGCAATCAGAAGGGCGGCGCGGGCAAATCCACCGTCGCGATGCACCTGATCGTTGCGCTGATGCGTATGGGCAGGCGGATCGGCGCTATCGATCTCGACGTGCGCCAGCGGTCGCTCGCACGCTATGTCGAGAATCGCGGGCGATACCTGTCGGCCAAGGGCGGTTCGCTGCCCGTGCCGCAAATGCTCGAGATCCACGAAAGCAAGGCGCGCATTCTGGATGACGCCGAGCTTGAAGACGAACACGGCTTCCGCGCCGCGATTCGCCGGCTCGGCGAGACGTGCGACTACATCGTGATCGATGCGCCAGGCGGCGACAGCTACCTCTCACGCATTGCGCACGCGCACGCCGACACGTTGATAACGCCGCTCAATGACAGCTTCATCGACTTCGATCTCCTGGGCGGGATCGATCCGGATTCGGGCGTGGTGCGCCCCAGCATCTACAGCGAAATGGTCTGGGAGAGCCGCAAGCTCAAAGCCCGTACGGCCGGCCGGCCGATCGACTGGATCGTGATGCGCAACCGCACGTCGGCCAGCAAGATCGAGGCGAAGAACAAGCAGCGCGTCGGCGAAGCGTTGAAGACGCTCTCCACGCGCATCGGCTTCCGGATGGCGCCTGGTCTCTCCGAGCGCGTGATCTTCCGGGAACTGTTCCCCCAGGGCCTCACGCTGCTCGATCTCGATGCCGAGAAGGGCGACGGGGAGCTGCGCATGAGCCACCTCGCTGCACGCCAGGAATTGCGCGACCTCTTCATCACGCTGAAACTGCCGGGGCTCGATGGAGAGCAGCTGCGATTCTAGCGCGCGTTCGACGTCGCTAGATCCGAAGTAGCAAGCGGTTCTCATCCGAAAACCGCGCGACACTTTTCGGGAACCGATCTAGAGCGCTGGCGTGGTCACGTATGCGCTCTTTGCGGTCGCCGCTGTGTTCGCCCTGCTGTGGCTGGTGCGGGTTCTAGGGGCGCGTCGCGCCGCGTTGTTGCGGCACGCCGGATCGATCGCTTTGGGGGGCGCGGCCTTGTTCTTACTCATGCGCGGACAATTCGCCCTGGCGCTCGGTTTGGCGCTGGCGGCGGCGGCCGTCTGGTTTTGGACTTCGCCGGCGCCGGCCGCTGCGGCGCGGATGCCGATGGCCGAGGCGGAGGCGCGATCCATTCTCGGCGTCGGCCCGCGCGCTGGCCCGGACGAAATCCGCGCGGCATATCGCGCGCGCATCGCGCGGGCGCACCCCGACCGCGGAGGCTCCGCGCAGGAAGCCGCCCGGCTCAACGCCGCCCGTGATGTTCTGCTGAAGCGCTAGCTGCGCCGGCGCTTACTCGGCGCCGGTCTCGCCCACGTCCTCGCGGCTATCGCCTTGGGCCGTGTCATCGAGGGACAGCGCGCCGCGCAGCGGGGCGCCGTTCGGGCCGAAGGTCTGTGTCACCGTCGTGACCGTGCCCTGGCCCTGGCTGGAGCCAAGCTGCACATCCACCCGATTGACCGGCAGGCCAACATAGGTCGCCGCGCCGGGCTGTAGCGTGCGGCGGCGGCCGTATTCTTCGAACGCGCCCTCGATCAGGTAGGCGACTTGCGCGTCGCGCGCAGCGGCGCTTTCGCCGCCCATGACGACCGCGATGACGCGCTGGCCGCCACGCTCGGCCGACGAGGCGAGGTTGAAGCCGGAAGCGCGCGTGTAGCCGGTCTTGATGCCGTCGACGCCGTCAACCTGCCCGAGGAGGCGGTTGTGGCTGCGGCCGTAGCGGTTGTGCCAGCTGAAGCTGGGCGTCTGGAAGTAGTGGTAGTGCTCCGGGAAATCGCGCCACAGAGCTTGCGAGAGCACCGCCATGTCCCGCGCGCTCGAGCGCTGGAGCGGGTTCGGCAGGCCGCTGGCGTTGGCGAAATTGGTGTTCGTCATCCCGAGTTCACGGGCCCGGGCCGTCATGCGGGCCGCGAACCGGCCCTCGGTCCCGCCGAGGCGCTCGGCGATCATGACTGCGACGTCGTTCGCGGACTGGACGCAAAGAGCCCGGATCGCTTGGTCGACCGTCAGCGTATTGCCGCGGCGCACCCCAAGGCGCGACGGAGGCTGGGCGGCCGCGAGGCGCGACGCCGTCAGCGTGTCGTCGATCGAGATCTGGCCCCGGTCCATAGCCTCGAACAGCATGTAGAGGGTCATCATCTTGGTCAGGGAGGCCGGGAAGCGGGCCTCGTCTGCCTGATCGGCGTGCAGGACCTCATTGGTCCGGGCGTCGATCACGATGGCGGAGTACCGATCCTGAGCATGGGCGAGCGGAGCTGCCCCCATTGTCAGGAGGGCGGCGCCAGCAAGGATAAGGGCTCGGCTCGTCGTGCCCTGGCTCGATCGCGTCATTTCAATCCGTTCCCACACAAAGACGGAGTTTTTCAGGCAAACGACATGCCGTGCAGCTTACAGAGTCGTCAGCGTCGGTTAAGCGAGTGTTGCAGTGCCCGCTATATGGCGCCCAGGACACACCCAATCCGCCTCCGAAACGGCCATGACCGCCAAGGAGCCGGGCGGAACCGCCCTCATGTTGCGGTGCAGCAAAAAGTTGTTGACTTCGCATGTGCAGCATGAAAAACACGCTGCGACGCCCACAAGGGCTGATTCCGAGAACGGAACCCATAAAAGCGGGCCCGCCCCGCGCACCGGAGAGATGATCATGGCCACCAAGACCAACGGCGCCGCGAAAGCCGCCGCGACCACGTTCGAACAAGTCAGCGCCGCCTCCAGCGAAGCGGTCCGTGAGAACATCGACCGCAGCCTCGCCGCGATGTCCGAAGTCAGCGCCTTTGGCAAAGAGAACATGGAAGCCTGGGTGGCCTCCGCGACCGCCGCGCAAAAGGGCGTCGAGACGATCTCTGCCCGTTACGTCGCGTTCTCGAAGGCCGCGATGGAAAACCATATGGCGGTGACCAAGTCGCTCATGACCTCCAAGAGCGTCCAAGAATTCGTCGAAAAGCAAACGGCCTACGCCCGCAGCTCGTTCGACGCCTATGTCGCCGAACTGACCTCGATCTCCGAACTGATGCAGGGCGTCACCAAGGAAGCCGTCGCGCCGCTCAACGAGCGCATGACGGCGGTTGGTCATCTGATCCAAACGACCGCGGCGCGCTAAGCGACGCGTACCAGCTACGGCGGGCTCGAAGAGCTCGCCGGCGGGGCGAAAAGGGCGACGGGCTCGGCGGAAACGCCGGGCCCGTTTTCTGTTGGGCGCAACGCAAGTCGAGAGACGCCTTGCAGACTGCCGTACCGGCGCCCATCTGCGTGCGCTGCGCCGCAAACAATCACAATCGTGACGCCGGCTCAGGAATTTTGCGCGACTCGGAAAAACGCGATGGCGCCTGGAGCTTAGGCGTACGCGCAGCGTTGTGCGCAGGAGCGGCTGTCAAGGTCTTCCATCCTGCGCCCGAGTCCATAGATTAATCACATAGCGGGGGCGCGGCGTGGCGCTCCTCACTTGAGAGAGCCCATGTCCGACGAGCAATGGGACGATGACGGGGACGGAAAGGGCGGCGATGCCAGCATCGTCACCAAAACCCGTACGCGTACCAAAAAGCCGTCGCTCTATAGGGTTCTTCTGCTGAACGACGACTACACGCCGATGGAATTCGTCGTCTACGTGCTCGAGCGCTTCTTTCAGAAGACGCCCGAGGAGGCCACCACCATCATGCTGCATGTGCATCAGCATGGCGTGGGGGTGTGCGGCGTCTTCACCTACGAGGTGGCCGAAACCAAGGTCTCTCAGGTGATGGAGCTCGCGCGCCGCAACGAACACCCCCTTCAATGCACGATGGAAAAGGATTGACCGTCGATGGCGACCTTCTCACGGACTTTGGAACAGACTCTCCGGCGCGCGCTGTCGGTGGCGAACGATCATCGCCACGAATACGTGACGCTCGAGCACCTGCTCCTGTCGCTGATCGATGATGACGACGCAGCCCAGGTCATGACGGCCTGCAAGGTCGATCTCGATAAGCTGCGCCAAAACCTCGACACCTACCTCGAGGAAGAGCTCGACAATCTCGTCGTCGATAGCCGCGACCATGAGGAAGCGCGCCCGACGGCCGGCTTCCAGCGCGTGCTGCAACGCGCGATGCTGCATGTCGATAGCTCGAACGGGCGCGAAGTTTCGGGCGCCAACGTCCTCGTTGCGCTCTTCTCCGAGCGTGAGAGCCACGCCGCGTACTT
>CAZMCA010000147.1:0-8549 GCA_964564595.1 uncultured Caulobacteraceae bacterium | reverse complement strand
AGATCGGGCGCACCGTCGGCATCGAGGTGCTACGCGGGCGCCAGCGCGTCACCGTCAACGCCGTGATCGAGCGGCTCACCGAGGTCGTCGCCCAACAAGGCGAAGGCGGCGCGGGCGAGCCGCTGATGAGCGAGCAGGGCCCCGTCACCGGCGGGCGCGTGCTCGGCATGACGTTGCTTGAGCTCAACGCCGAAGCGCGCCGCCGCTTCTCGGTCGGCGCCAATGTGCGCGGCCTCGTCGTCGCCGCGATCGATCCGGCGAGCGACGCGCGCAACAAGCTCGCGCCCGGCGACGTGATCGTGGAGATGAACTTCGATCCAGTGCAGACCATTGGCCAGGCGCGCGCCGCCGCCGATCGCGCTGGCGCCCGCGCCATGCTGCTCTACATCAACCGCGGCGGCGACATGACATTCAGAAGCGTGCGCCCACGGCGCTAGGGCACGGTGTAGTCGCTGCATTCCGGCAGCGGCGCATCGAACTGGAAGACGCCGTTTGCATCAGGCGTCAGCGTGCGCGTCACTGAGCACGTATCGTCGCGCTCCCAGCGCAGGTCGCGCCGCGTGATGCGGCGGTCCGTGTTGTCGTCCATGCGCCGCACGCCCGCGGGATAGGCTTCGGCCACGCCCGAATAGGTCAGCGCGCCATTCGCGGCGGGCGTCAGCGTTGCGCTGTAGCGGTACTGATCGTGGCATTCGTTGCGGCGCCGCCGCGCATCTTCCGGGCCAAAGCAGGCGCGGATCATGATGTCTCCGCGCCAGGGCGCAGTCTCAAGCGCGACGGTCGCGGCGGCCGCATCGTCGCCGACGCGGACCAGGGTGAGCGACGATGCGCTTGCGCCGCCGCCCGCGTACATCGTGCTCTGCGCGCGCGTGACGCCGAACAGCACGCTTGCGTTCCCCACGATCGCGTACGGCCAAAGCGCAAGCGTCTCCCCGTCCTGCGCCTCGATCGGCAGTGGTTTCAGCGCGCCGCGATTGTCCGCCACGAAGCCGCCGCCGCCCATCGCCGCGACGCACCACGCGCCATCGCTCGTGCAGAAGCGGGACGCGCTCACTTCCGTCAGAGGTGAAACCGTTTGCGCCAACACGGGCGGTGCGGCGAACATGAGCGCAAGGGCAGCGATCCAAGACAAACCGATCCGATGCATCATGCGCCCTCGCTCTCAAACTCCAGCGCCGCCGCAATCGCCCGCCACGCCCGCGCGCCGCAACGCGCATCTGCTTCATCGCTGCCGCCATGCAAGTTGATCTCGGAGCGCGGCGTCGTCTCGCCGGGCAGCAGGATGCGGTGGCCGGCATTGGGCTCGGTGATAAGATCGACGCTGCGTCCAGCCTCGCGCCGGCGCGCCGCAAGCTCTTCGGCAAAGCGCGCCGATGGCCAGAGCTGGTCATCGCCGCCGCCGATGAGGATCACGTGCCCGCGCGCCCGTTCGATCGGGATGACCGCAGCGGCGGCCGCGTCAGCGAAGTCGGCGAGGCTGCGTTCGTGGTAGCCGAGATACGAAACCGGGCCGCCGGTTTGCGGCGGCATGTGCTCGACAGCGTAGGGCACAAACGGCAGCGGCGCGCCGCCGCGCGTGAACGAGGAGCGCAGCGGCCAGCCAACGCCATCGCGCCCGACGCCGCTATTGGCCCACACGACGGAAGAGGGGCTCACTGCGATCACGGTATCGACACGCGCGTCCTCGATCGCGACGAGTAGCGCTGCTTCCGCGCCTTTCGACGTGCCGATGATCGCGATGCGCGTGCAGCCGAGCGTCTGCAGCCGGCCGATTGCGGGCGTGAACGATTCCAGCGGCACTTCGCACACGCCGGGAATTTGATCCTTGCCGGCGAACCATTGCAGCGCGAGCGCGTGCGCGCCGCGCGATGCAAACAGCGCCGCGCGCGGAACGTCGATCCTTCCGCTCGATCCGCCGAGCACCAGAACGCCAAGACCACTCGGCGCGGCAGGCGTCAGCAGAACGCCCTGCACTTCACCTTCGAGCACGGTCTCAGCAAAGGAGGTCACACAACGAACTCGTTCTTCCGGTAGCCCTGAAAGTAGAGCGCGGTTGTGAGCGAAGTGTGGTCGATTTTGGCGCGCGCTTCGGCGGCGACGATCGGTTTGGCGCGGTACGCAACGCCCAGGCCAGCAGCTTTGATCATCGCGAGATCGTTGGCGCCGTCGCCGATCGCGAGCGCGGTTTCAGGCGCGTTGTTCGATTCTTCCAGCAGCGCCGCGAGTTTCGCTTCGCGCCCAAGGATCGGCATCGCCACGGCGCCCGTGAGCGCCGCGCCGTCGTCTAGCAGCGTGTTGGCTCGGTCCGCATGAAAGCCGGCGCGCTGCGCAACGCGGGAGGTGAAGTAGCCAAAGCCGCCCGACACGAGCACGCAGCGCGCGCCGTGTTTGGCCATCGTCTTCACCAGCGTCTCGGCGCCCGGATTGAGCGCAACGCGCTCCTCGTAGCAGCGCGCCAGCGCGTCGAGCTTGAGGCCCTTCAACTTGCCGACGCGTTCGGTGAGCGCGGATTCGAAATCGAGTTCGCCGCGCATGGCGCGCTCGGTGATCGCCGCGATCTCGGCTTTGAGGCCGGCGAAGTCCGCGAGTTCATCGAGGCACTCGACGTTGATGATCGTCGAATCCATGTCGGCGATCAGGAGGCTCTTGCGGCGGCCTTCGACGGGCAGCAGCGCCCAATCCACCTTGAGGCCCGCCACTGCCTGGCGCGCAGCTTCCACGAGCCCAAAATCGACCGACGGATAGATCCACTCCGCCGCCTCCCAGCCCCCAAGCACGTCGGGCGGCGGCAGCTTCCGCTCCAGCGCCACTCGCCCGAGCATCAGCAGCGCCTCGCGGTAGGTCGGCTGGTCGGGCGCGACGAAGGTGAGAGCGTGGGGTGTGTCAGTCACGGCGGGGCTTCGGCTAAGAGGAGCGTATGACTCGGGCGCTGCTTATCATGGGGCCGACGGCGAGCGGCAAGTCCGCCCTCGCGCTGGCCCTGGCCGCTCGGCTGGACGGCGAGATCGTCAATGCGGATTCCATGCAGGTCTATGCGGGCCTGCGCGTGCTCACGGCCCGCCCGAGCGCCGATGACGAGGCCCGCGCGCCGCACCACCTGTACGGCCACGTCGATCCCGCCGAGCGCTACTCCGTCGGCCGCTGGCTGACCGAGGCGCTCGCGGCGATCACGGATATTTCAGCACGAGGCCGCACGCCAATCCTCGTCGGCGGAACCGGCCTTTACTTCACTGCGCTGACACGCGGCCTCGCCGAAATCCCCGCAGTGGATACGGAGGTCGCCGGCGATCTCGCACAACGGCTGCAGCGCGACGGAGCGCCCGCGCTGCATGCGGTTTTGGCGTTGCGCGATCCCGCGGCCGCAGCGCGCATTCAACCCGGCGACGCGCAGCGCGTTCTGCGTGCGCTCGGTGTGCTGGAGACGACCGGCGCGCCGCTTTCGTCGTGGCAAGCCGACACGAAACCCGCCCTCGCGCCCGGGGGCTGGCGCGGCCTGGTGATCGATCCCGGCGCGAACCGCGCCGCGCTCCGCGAAGCTATCGCGCGCCGAGCGGACGCCATGCTCGGCGCCGGGGCTCTGGAAGAGGTGCGCACGCTCGCGGCCCGCAATCTGCCGCGCGATCTGCCGGCCATGAACGCGCTCGGCGTGCCGCAATTGCTGGAGCATCTGGAGGGCCGGGCCGACCTCGCGAGCGCCCGCGACGCGCTCGTCACGCAGACCGGCCAGTACGCCAAGCGCCAAGAGACCTGGGCGCGGAACCAGTTCCGGGAGGGGTGGGCGCGCGCGCCGTACCCGATCCCGCCAAGCACGGCCGCCGAATTTGGGTGAATCTTGCCGCGCGCATCGGGTTGACGGGCGCGCGAGGGTCATTTATCGCCAGAAAGGTAGGGAGCTTGAAACGCCCATGCGTTCAAAAGGCACAAAGCTTGTAAGCTCGGCGCGCCGCCGACCGGCCAGATAAGGCCGGCGATCAGGCGCGCGCAATCAAGGCCCCCCGAGCGGGGCCTTTTCTTTTGGGCTAAACACACCGCCCGCAACGGAGACGATTATGGACGGCGCGACGAAGACGGAGACCAAACCGATCACCATGACAGGTGCGGAAATGGTCGTGCGCGCGCTTGCGGACCACGGCGTCACCGACATGTTCGGTTATCCCGGCGGCGCGGTGCTGCCGATCTACGATGCGATCTTCCAGCAAGACAAAGTGCGCCACATCCTGGTGCGCCACGAGCAAGGCGCGGGGCACGCCGCTGAAGGCTACGCGCGTTCGACAGGCAAGGTCGGTGTTGCGCTCGTCACCAGCGGGCCGGGCGCGACGAACATCGTGACGCCGCTTGCCGATGCGTTGCTCGATTCCATTCCGATCGTCGTGCTCACCGGCCAAGTCGCGACGCATCTCATCGGCTCCGACGCATTCCAAGAATGCGACACGGTCGGCATCACGCGCGCGTGCACGAAGCACAATTGGCTCGTGAAAGACGTGAACGACCTCGCGCGCGTGTTGCACGAAGCGTTCTACGTCGCGGGCAGCGGGCGTCCTGGGCCGGTCGTGGTCGACATTCCGAAGGACGTGCAATTCGCGACCGGCACGTATGTGGGCAAAGAGAGCGTGCGTTTGCCGAGCTACACGCCCGCGCGCGCGGCCGAGCCGGTGAAGATTGCCGAAGCGCTCGATCTCATGATGCAGGCGCGCCGCCCGGTGTTCTACACGGGCGGCGGCGTTATCAATGCGGGGCCGGGCGCAAGCGCGGCGTTGCGCGCGCTGGTGAAAGAAACGGGCTTTCCCGTCACGTCCACGTTGATGGGCCTCGGCGCGTTTCCGGCGAGCGATCCGCAATGGCTGGGCATGCTCGGGATGCACGGCTCGTGGGAAGCGAACCACGCGATGCATGATTGCGATCTGATGATCAACATCGGCGCGCGCTTCGATGACCGCGTCACGGGGCGGCTCGATGCGTTCAGCCCGAACTCGAAGAAGATCCACATCGACGTCGATCCCTCGTCGATCAACAAGAACGTGCTCGTCGATGTCGGCATCATTGCGGATGCGGGCGTTGCGCTCGAAGCGCTGCTCACGGGCTGGCGCCAACGCAACCGCAAGAGCGATACGGGCGCGCTCAAAGGTTGGTGGGATCAGATCAACACGTGGCGCGCGCGCCAGGGCTTTGCCTACAAGCCCGACAGTAAGATCATCAAGCCGCTGCATGCGATCGAGCGTTTGTACAACGCGGTGAAGGAGAAGGACGTCTACATCACCACCGAAGTCGGCCAGCATCAGATGTGGGCGGCGCAATTCTTCCATTTCAACGAGCCAAACCGTTGGATGACGTCGGGCGGTCTCGGCACGATGGGCTATGGCCTCCCGGCCGCGATCGGCGTGCAAGCCGCGCATCGCGACGCGCTGGTGATCGACATTGCCGGCGAAGCCAGCGTGCAGATGACGATGCAGGAAATGAGCACCGCCATTCAGCACGACCTGCCGATCAAGATTTTCATCCTGAACAATGAGTGGATGGGCATGGTGCGCCAGTGGCAGCAGCTGTTGCATGACGGGCGCTACGCGCATTCCTACTCACACGCGCTGCCGGACTTCGTGAAGATGGCCGAAGCGTTCGGCTGCGTCGGGCTGCGGTGCGATAAGCCGGGCGATCTCGATGGCGCGATCCACGAGATGATCTCGGTGAAGAAGCCGGTGATCTTCGATTGCCGCGTCACCAAGGACGAAAACTGCTTCCCGATGATCCCGTCCGGCAAAGCGCACAACGAAATGATCCTCGCGGATAATTTCCGAGGCGATGAGATCGACGAAGAAGGCAAGATGCTGGTTTAACGCGGGGTCACCGCGTCGAAGCTCACCGGCCCGAGGCTGCGCGCGCCATTGCGCTCAAGCACGAAGGTTCCGCTCAGGCTGAGCGGCGCTCCCGGTTCGATTGGGCTCGTGCAATAGCGCCGGACAAATACGATCGAGCGCGTGGCGGGCGCGCCGCCGGGCGGCGCCGGTAAGAAGACATCGCGACGCGAGCGCGAAGGACTTGTGCCCAGCACGTCGAACTCGTGGCGCAAGCCTGATCGGGTGCTCATGCTGCACGAGCCGCCAAGTCCGTCGGAGATTGTGAACTCTCCGTTGAAAGAGTCTCGCCAGAGGACGGCCATTCCAATGGGAGCGCTGCTCGTATTGTAGATGCGCAAGGTCGCGACGAACTGGTCGTCTCGCGCGGCGATGCTGGCGAGGGAGACGGAAAGGCCCGGCGCGATCGTGTGCGCTTGAGCCGGCGGCGCCGCGGGCGCGTGCGGCGCAGGCGGGTCCGCTTGAACAGCGGATGCTACGGGCGTGGATTGCGCCGGTTGCGGCGATGCGATCACCGTGACCGTCTCTGCTGGGGGCGTGGGTTTTAGGCCCGCGCGCTCGAGCGCTGCTGGCGGCATAATCACATTGACGATGTTTGGCGCGACATTGAGCGCTGTGATCAACGCAGCAACACCGCTGAGCAATCCGCCGACTGCCGCGATTAATCCGACGACCAAGCCGCCGCTTCCGTTATCCGCCATGAACTGTCCCCCAAGGGGATGCTAGCTCATGCCGATTGGCCACACCATCGTCGCCGTGCCGGTGACGACGTACCACGTCACGAACAGCGCGCAGATGAGGGCGCCGGGGACGTAGCTGTTGGTGCGGCGATAGCAGTAGACGCCGATCACCGCGCAGATCGCGAGGATCGGCACGAATTGCAGCGCGATGATCGCTTGCAGCGACGCGATCGGCACGGCGAGCAAGCCGGTCGAGAACAGCGGCGCGTAGAGCGCGATCACGAGCACCAACATGCCGCCCGCGAGTGCGGCGATGTGCGTGGCGTACATCGAGAGCGCGCTTTCGCCTGCGACCGCGAGGCGTTGGTGCAGGCCGCGGAACGTGAGCAGGAAAAACGCGGCGAAGGGCAGGAGATAAAGTCCGAACGCTGTCTCCTGCCAGGGCCGCATCGGGTTGAGCGACACGATCCAGAAGCCGAGATTGGTTTGCAGTCGCTGGTTCGCGAGCTCGTAGGCGCCGAAGGAGATCGCGGCGACGCCGATGGCGATGGCGGCGCCTGGAAACCATTTTGCGTCGAATGCCGGTTTGGACCCGCGTTGGAATAGGCCGATCAGCAAAGCGAGCAGCGCGCTCGCGAGCGCCCAGAGTACGATGTGGTTCGTGATCGCTTGCGGCGCCCAAGGCGTCGGCTGCGTCAGCGCGAAACCGGCCAGCATCACAGGAAGGTACAAGAGCGCCGGCACGAGCGCCGCGAGCACAAGCGCAATCCACCAGCCGGGCCCACGCTTGTCGCGCACGGGCGTTGCCGGTTTCACGAGGCCCGCGAACATTGGCGCGATGGCGTTGAACACGCCGAGTATCAGAAGCACGAAGCCGATGAAGCCGACGAGGGCGCCGGCTTCGCGCCAAAACCATATCTGATCGGCGCGATCGCGGCGTATTGGCGTAAACTCGGAGAACCAGCTTTCGACTTCGGCGACGACATCGTTGCTGAAATGCTCTCCGGGGTGCGTGACGGCGGGAAGTGCGAGCAAACGCCGGCCGCGCGCAGCGTCGAGTGTGGTGATCTCGCCGGGCGACACAGCATCGCTCGCGCCAAACAGCGCTTGCAGGCGCGCGCTCTGACCGATGTCTTGCGGGCGCTGCTGCCACATGAGCTGGCCGAACTCGTCGTATCGGCCGAACACCAACAGCACGTCGCGAAGATTGTCCGGCGGCGGCGATCCGTCAAAACTTGTCGATGAGCCGACAAGCGCCATCGCGCGATAGCCGTCAGGTTGCGCCTCCGCAGCGGCTACCAGCGCGAGGCCGCCCATCGAATGACCGGTCATCACGATGCGGTCGCGATCGACGAACGGCAGCGATTGCAGATAGCGCAGCCCGTCGGGCCCGCCATAGCCGCGCGCGAAGGCGGGCGGGGCGCTTTCACCGTGGCCGGTTTGATCCAGCGCGAGCACGACGAAGCCGCGGCGCGCCAGTTCGATCGCGAACGGCGCCTGCATCTCGTGCGTGTTGATGAAGCCGTGCACGGCGAGCACGGCGGGCGCGGGCGTCTCATCCGTCGCGTTCGCGGGGCGATAGAGCATGCCGCCCATCCGCGCGCCGCTCTCGCCGAAGTGGACGATCTCAGCCGTCACGCCATCGGCATTACGCACCGCGTGCGCGCCAAAGGCGCCAAGCGCCAACAGCGCCGCGCCGATCAGCGCAAGCCCGAACCGCTTGAGCATCTTCCCCTCCCGCGGGCCGCGTCTCGTTGGTCAAAGCCGCGCGGCGCCTGTTGCATTGAAACAAGGAACCGGAGCCCAAGTCCACGCCGGCGCGGGCGGCGCTTTACGGGGGCGGCCCCCGGGCTAAGTTCGCCCGCGAGGAGAGGGCATGGCGGCTCTGTGGAGATATCGCGCTTCGGCGGCGGTTCTGGCGGCGATTGCGCTTGCGGCCTGTGGCGGCGGAGGCGGTGGTGGCGGCGGTGGCGGCGGCGGATTGCCCGGCGCGCCGGTGAGCCCGCCTACGCCGCCGCCG
>CAZMCA010000146.1:0-8606 GCA_964564595.1 uncultured Caulobacteraceae bacterium | reverse complement strand
GCGTGCACGATGTCGCTGTTCGAGGCGGCGGGATTGCCCAAGCCGCAAATGCTGAAGACCTACAAGATCACCGGCATTCCGATGGTGGATGTGCGGGCGCGCTTCCTTATCCCCTCGCGGTTCGGCGACGACGTAGAGATGCATTCGGAGATCACGGCGTGGCGCCGGTCGAGTTTCAACGTACGCCACCGGCTCTACCGGCCGAGCGCGCTGCCGGATTCAGGTCTTGCGGTGGAGGGGTTCGAGACGCGCGTCTGGGCAGAGCCGAACCCGGTTGATCCAGAGAAAATTCGCGGAGCGGAAACGCCTGCGGAGGTCGTGCGGCGGTTCATGACCGATGAGGAGCGCGCCGCCGCCAATGCAAAGGCGCCGGCATGAAGCTCTACGCAGTCGGCGACCTGGTGCTCGATGAGCCGAACGCGGATTTCTTCTTCGATCTCGCGCGCGATGCGCTTTCCGGCGCCGACATTCTCTGCGGGCACGTCGAGGTGCCGCACACTACGCGCGGCGTCGAATCGGTTGGGGACGTGCCGGCGCCCGCGAGCGCTCCCGAGAATCTGAAGGCGCTAAAGAACGCGCGGTTTCATCTCGCCACGCTTGCAGGCAACCACGTCCACGATCGCGGCGCGGAGGGCATCGCCGACACGATTGCGACTTTGAATGAGAACGGCGTTGTCACCGTCGGCGCCGGGGAAAGTCTCGATGCCGCGCGAGCGCCCGCGATTGTCATGCGTGGCGCCACGAAGATTGGGTTCTTGAGCTACAATTGCGTCGGCCCGCGAGAAGGCTGGGCGAGCGCCACGCGCGCCGGCTGCGCCTACATCAACGTGCTGACGCACTATGAGCTGAATTATGCCGGGCCCGGCGGGCCGCCGAAAATCTACACGTTTTGCGAGCCCGATACGGTCGAGGCGATGCAGGCCGATATCGAAGCGCTCAAGCAGCGCGTTGATGCCGTTGTCGTCGCGTTTCACAAGGGGCTGGTGCATACGCCCGCGGCGTTGGCGATGTACGAGCGTCCGCTCTGCAAGGCGGCAATCGATGCAGGCGCGGATCTTGTGCTCGGCCACCATCCGCACATTTTGAAGGGTGTGGAGATCTACCGTGGCAAGCCGATCTTTCACGGGCTCGGCAACTTCGTCACCGTTACGCGCGCGCTCACCGCGAAAGGAAACGATCACGCCGCGCGCCGTGCGTGGGCGGAGCGCCGCAAGCAATTGTTCGGCTTCGAACCTGATCCGGACTATCCGCTCTATCCGTTTCATCCCGAAGCCAAGAACGCGATCATCGCATCGTGCACCTGGAACGGCGCTGCATTCGAGCCCGGCTTTTTGCCGTGCTGGATCGAGCCGACAGGCCAGCCGCGCGTGCTGACGCGATCGAAAGAGGGCGAGGCCGTCAAGGACTACGTCGCCAAGATCACAAGCGACGCGGGCATGAAGGCAAGCTTCGACTGGGATGGCGATCGGGTGGCGATTTCCTGACCGGCGAACGCGATTGCGCGCCTTGCCGGTCCTTTGAAAACTATTTACTCTACAAATAATATGACAGACCAACAAAATGGGGAGGGTGGCGAAGCGCCGGTCAAATTTGGGCCGTTCGCCATCGTGGCATTCTGGATCGGCGGCGCAGGTCTTCTGACCGCGATGGCCACCGATTTCATCAGCGTTATCGGCCGTCACACCGGCATCCCGCTCTTGGGCGCCATAGAAGTCGTGCAGGGCGCGATCGTGTTGGCGGCGTCGGCTGCGTTGATCGCTGGCACGCTGACGCACGCGCACGCATCGGTGGATGTGCTGGTGGAGCGCTTGCCGGCGCCATTGCGCGACGGGCTTTGGCGCTTTGCGTCTTTTTTATCCGCGCTCTTCCTCGCCAGCGTGACAGCGGGCGGCGTGTGGCTGCTTTACGACGTGTGGCTCATGGATGAACGCAGCGATCTGTTGCGTATACCAATCGTGCCGGAGCGGATTGTCTGGAGCGTATCTACGTTCGTCACGACGCTGCTGTTTCTTGGCTTTGCTCTGCGCGGGAAGCGCGCATGACGCCGGAAACCATTGGCCTTATCGGCACGGTCGTGCTGCTGATCGTGTTGGCGATGGGCGTGCCGATTTCGGTCTCGCTCGGGCTCATCGGCGTTGCTGGCCTCGCGTTCCTCATTTCGCCGGAAGCGGCGCTAATCAAGACGGGCGTGATCGCGTTCGATGCGGTCTCGCGCTACGAGCTCGGCGTTCTGCCGCTCTTTTTGTTGATGGCGCATTTGTGCTTCGCGGCGGGCGCCAGCCGCGATTTCTACGACAGCGCCGCCAAGTTCATCGGTCATCGCCCCGGTGGTCTCGCCATCGCATCGATTGGCGGATGCGCTGGCTTCGGCGCGATCAGCGGATCGAGCCTCGCTACGGTCGCCACGATGGGGCTCACGGCGCTGCCCGAGATGCGCAAGTACAATTACGCGCCCTCGCTCGCGACCGGGGCGCTGGCAGCGGGCGGCACGCTCGGATCGATCACGCCGCCAAGCGCGGCGCTGATCGTGTTCGGCATTCTTGCGGAGGAGAGCATCGGGCGCTTGTTCACGGCGGCCATCGGCCCCGCGGTGACGCAGGCGCTGTTCTACATGATCCTGATTGCGGTGCTCTGCCGCATCAATCCCGCGCTGGGCCCGCCGACGGAGCGCCAGCCCTGGTCGGCGCGTCTGCGCTCGCTCGTTCGCTTGATCGACATCGGCGCTCTGGTGCTCGTCGTGCTCGGCGGCATCGCGTTCGGATGGTTCTCTCCGACGGAGGCGGCGTCCGTTGGTGCGGTGGGGGCGACGATCATTTGCATTCTGCGGCGCGCCCTCAACCGCGCGACCATCGTCAAAGCCGTAACGGACACGCTGCGCACCACGGGAATGATCTACGCCATCATCATCGGCGCGATGGTGTTTTCGACGTTCGTGAGCGCCACGGGGTTTGGTGATCTTGTCGTCGAATGGGTTGCAAGCTTGAACGCGGGCAAGATCGGCGTGCTCGTCGCCTTCGTCGTGCTGATGCTGATCCTCGGTACGTTCCTCGATGGTCTGGCGCTGATGACGCTGACCATCCCGATTTTCCTGCCGATCATTCAGCACGCGGGTATCGATGTCATTCTGTTCGGGATCCTGATGGTGCGCACGATGGAGATCGGCTTCCTGACTCCGCCTGTTGGGATGAACGTCTATGTCATCCACAACATGGCGCGCGATGTGCCGCTCTCCACGGTGCTCAAGGGCGTGACGCCGTTCTTCCTGATCGACCTTGTGCATGTCGGCGTGCTGATCGCGTTTCCCGCGATTGCGCTCTTCCTGCCTGACCTGTTGGGGGTGTGATGAGTTTTGCGCCCTTCTACGCGGCTCTCGCCGATCCGCTTGCCGATGCACGCGCCGCCAAGGCGCGCGGGCAGGGCGTCGCCGGGTATCTTGGGCCCACTGTGCCGGTGGAGCTGTTGACCGCCGCGGGGCTGGCGTCTGTGCATCTGATGGGCAAGCCGGGCCCGACGCCGCTGGCGGACAAGTGGATGGAGCCGTGCTTCGATCCCATTGTGCGCTCAGTGCTCGATCAAGTGCTGGCCGGCGATCTTGCGTTTCTTGATGCGATCGTGCTGCCGCGCACGAATGATTCCCAGCAGCGGCTCTATTATTATCTGTGCGAGCTGCGGCGCATCGGCGCCGCCGTGCCCGAACCGATCCTCGTCGATATCCAGCTCACGGGCTCACCGCCGGCACAGGCTTACAATCGCGCGCGCATGGGCGAACTCGCCGAAACGTTTGAGCGGATTGGTGGCCGGTTTGAGCTGACAGGCGCTATCCGCTTGCACAACGCGCGGCGGGCCCGCCTAAGCGCGCTGCGCAATGAAGGTCTCTCTGGCGCGGACGGGCTCGTTACGCTGATCGCGTCGCGCCTCATGAGCGGCGCGGCCTTCGATGCGACGTTGGATGCGCTGGCGCCGGCGTCGGCGGTGGGACGCCGCGTGCTTGTAACGGGCAATGCCGTGGACCGGCCGGAGATCCATGCCGCAGTCGCCGCGCGCGGCGGCGTTGTCGTTGCTGACGAGCACGGGCTTGGCGACCATTTGATCGGCGCGCGCGTCGCCGAGACAGGCGATCCACTCACAGCCCTTGCCGCCGCTGCTGCACAAACGCCTGCGGCGCGCTCAATGCCGTACGATCCAGGACGCCTCGTCGCGTGCGCGAAAGCTGCTCGTGCTGAAGTCGTGCTCTTCCACTTCATCAAGGAAGAAGAGGCGATGACATGGGACTATCCCTCCGATCGCGCGGCGCTGGAGCGCGCGGGCGTTAGGGTCGGATGCCTTGCAGATCAGCCTTATCCGCTCGATGAGCGCGCGCTTGCCGCCGCGCTCGAGGAATGCCTGCCATGACGACCAAACAAACCGGTACACGCAGCGCAAAGGTTCTTGATTGCACCGCGCTTGCGACGCGGCACCAGCGCGAGTTCGTGAAGAACCTGCAAGAGCGCGTGATCGAGAACGGCGAGCCCTTCGCGATCGTGCAGGCCGATACGCCGCACGAGATCTTTCATGCGATGGATATTCCGATCGTCACCAATCAGTGGTGGGCGTCGTACATCGCGGCCAAGCAGCTCAGCCCACACTATTTCGACGTGCTCGATCGTGCCGGCTACCCCCGCTCGTCGTGCCGCTATTGCTCGCTCGGGCTCGCCTGCACGCTGGACAATGACCCGAAGACCGCGCCTTGGGGCGGGCTGCCGCGGCCGACGGTGCTCGTCGCGCGCCTGACGTGCGACTGCATTCAGCGCGTCTTCGCGCTCTGGGCCGATGCGCTTGGCTCGACGTTCTATCCGCTCGAAGCGCCTGGCTGGGAAGTGAAAGACGCGCACTGGTACGAGCACAACCGTCACGATTGGGAGAGCGTTTACTCCACGCAGCGCATCGACCTGATGGTCGAAGAAATGAAGGGCCTGATTGCGCTGTTGGAGCGCGAGACGGGCCGTAGGTTCGACGAGGCAAAACTCGTCGAGCTCATGAACGCGATCAATGAACAAGAAGAGCTGCACGCGGAGACGGCGCGGCTCGTTACGCGCACACGTCCGTGCCCTGTTGGCATCGCGGATCAGATGCCGAACGTGATG
Organism: uncultured Caulobacteraceae bacterium; assembly: GCA_964564595.1. Lineage (GTDB taxonomy): Bacteria > Pseudomonadota > Alphaproteobacteria > Caulobacterales > Aquidulcibacteraceae > JBEVOS01. The sequence continues at coordinate 3,483 of CAZMCA010000146.1, read as the reverse complement.
ATCCCGCAATGGCATCGCGGCGATCCGTGGGCCGTCGCGCATGCGCGGCGTTTTCGCGACGAGGTGAAGGCGCGCGTGGAAGAAGGCGCGTCCGTCGCGCCGAATGAGAAGCTTCGTCTGATGTGGATCGGCGCCGGCCTCTGGCACGATCCGGGCTTCTACAACGCGCTCGAAGAGCGCTACGGCGCGGTTTTCGTCTGGTCCATGTATCTGCCGTTCGCTGGCGCAAAGTACCCGCGCTACGGACTCGAGGAACCGCTCCGCGCGCTGGCGAGCCGGATTTGCGGCATGAATGAGGTTCTGCACCTTCCGCCCTGGATGAACGAGTGGATGATCTCGGAGGCGAAGGCCTGCGGGATCGACGCGGTGGTGATGTTGCAGCCGGAAACGAACCGTCTGAGCGTCTCTGGTACAAAGATCACCCGGCACGCTCTGGAGGCAGCCGGCGTGCCGGTGTTCGAAATGTCGGCCGACATGGTGGACGCCACGCATTGGAGCCACGACAAGGTGGTGGCGGAGATCTCCCGCTTCCTCGAACAGCGCTGCGGCGCGAAGGTGATTGCGCAATGACCGCCAAGAGAGCCGCCCGCACAGAGGCGCAAGCCGAGCCGCAGGAGGTCGATATCGGCATCCTGCGGGATGTGGTCGGCTTCCGCATCCGCCGCATTCAGAACCACCTGTCGCAGAACTTCGCGCAGCGGGTCGGCCGCAAGGACATCAAGCCCGGGCTGTTCTCGACGCTCGCGATCATCTCGGCCAATCCCGGTATTTCGCAAACCGTGCTCGCGCGCGAGATCGGGTTCGATAAGGCGACTGTTGTGGCGCTTGTCGATAGCCTCGAGGGCTTCGGATGGGCCGTCCGTGAGCGCGCGCCGAACGACCGGCGCCGCCACGCCTTGCAGATCACCAAAGAAGGCAAGCTGGCGCTGAAGAACCTGTTGCAGGTCGGGCTTGCGAACGAGGCGCAGATCCGCGCTGCGCTCACGCCGCAAGAGCTGAAGCGGCTCTTCGAGTTGCTCGACAAGCTCTACGCCACCTGTTTTGCCGCCGAGCAATTGTGATCCGCCCATGCGCCGCTTGATCATCGCCCTTGTTTGCGCGCTTGCCGCGGCCTGCGCGCCGCAGCATGGCCGCGAAGACGGCGTCTATACGCTGCGCTACGCCTCGCCTTACCTGCCGGCCCATCCCTTCTCGCGCGCCGACATCATTTGGATCGAGCATGTGGAGCGCGTGTCGGAAGGGCGGATTCGCATCCGTCCGTTCTGGGGCGGTGCGCTCTTGAGCGCTGACAACAGCGTTCACGAATTGCGCCACGGCGTCGCCGATATCGCCTTGATCACGCCGATCTACATGCGCGCGGGCATGCATGCGGTGAAGATGCAGGCAGGGTTTTATGGCGGCGTGCGCGCGATTCCGGATCAAGTCACCGTGTATCGCTGTCTGGCGCGCGCGTTCCCCGTGCTCGATCGTGAGCTCGACGGCGTTGTGACGCTTGCCGTGCAGGGCGGCAACCTGCCCAACGTGCTGACGCGCGAGCGGCCGGTGCGCACGCTCGACGATCTGCGTGGCCTGCGCCTGCGGGCGCCGAGCGAGCTGGTGCCGGTGCTGCGGTCTCTGGGCGTCGATGTCGTCGCTATGCCAATGGGCGATGTCTATTCGGCGATTTCCAAGGGCGTGCTCGATGGCGTCGTCGCGCCGCCAGATACGCTGCGCTCGCTGCACTTCACCGAAGTCACGCGCTATCTCAATCGCCTGGAGATCGCGCGTGGCGCGTATCCGGCGCGCGCGATTTCGCGTCAGGCGTTTGATCGGCTGCCCGCCGATCTCCAGCGCGTGCTCGTGGAGGCTGCGCCCGTGTGGGAACGGGCGCTGAGCGAAGAACTCGTGCGCGCGGAAGCGGCAGGGCTTGAAGCTGGCGCGGCCGAGAATATCGAAGTGGTGGAACTCGCCGCTGGCGAACAAGCGCGCTTCGATCGCCTCTATGCCGAAACATCGTTGCAGCACTCGGCTGATCTCACGCGCTACGGGATCGATGGCCCCGCTATGTTCCGCCGCGCGCAGGCCGTTATTGCCGCGGGCGCGCCTGAAAGCTGCGCGGGCTCACCCTCGTAAGGCGTAAAACTGGCCAATTGGGGCGCCGAGCCCGTGCCGGGACGAATCGCGTCATTGTGCCGGCACGTCCCTCGGGTATCCTTGAGCCATGACGCGCGCAGCAGACACCAGCACCGCCGACGCCCTGGAGCTTGAGGAGGGCCCCCTCCTGTCTCTCGATGGGCTGCCAGACTTGCTTGGGTTTCACCTGCGGCTCGCCCACGTGGCGGTCTATCGGGATTTCAGCGAGGCGCTCGCGGAACTCGATCTGACTCAGAAACAATGCGCGACGATGCAGCTCGTCGGCGCAAATCCCGGCGCGTCGCAGGTCGATCTCGCGGCGACGCTGGGCACTGATCGCGCCACCATGATGGCGATCATCGACCGCTTGCAGGCGCGCGGCTTCGTGCTCCGCCGGCGTTCGATCGAGGACCGGCGCCGCCAGGAACTGCACTTGACGCCTGAAGGCGTGCGCGTGTTGGCGCAAGCAAAAGACGCCATCGCCGAGCACGAAGAGCGCTTCAAGAGCCGCTTCACCGCTCGCGAACTCGCGACGCTTGTGGACGCGCTCCGCCGCGTGCACCAACAGTTCTAGTTCTTCCTGTCGCTGACTTCGATCACGGCCGCGAGCGATGAATCGCCGGCCGCGCAGCCTTGGAAGAGGCCCACGCCGCCGCCGCGTTCAGCGAGTTCTTCGATAAGCTCGATAATCGCGCGCAGGCCAGTCGGACCCTGAGGGTGGCCCCAGATCAGCGAGCAGCCGTAATTGTTCATCGCCATCACGTCGTAGCCAGTGGCCTTGGCGAACGCGATGTCGTTCACGGCGAACGGGTTGTGCGACTTCACCGCAGCGATGTCTTTGAGGTCGATGCCAGCGAAGGCGAGCGCGCGCTTGGTGGCCTCGATCGGCGCTTCCGGCATGTGCGCTAGTTCAGCGCGTGATTGCCCAAAGCCCCGGATGCGCACGGCAAGGTTCGGGTTCTTCGAGAGCGCTTTGGCCTTTTCTGGCGTTGCCAGAATGAGCGCGCAATTGCCGTCGGCCGGATAAGTCTGCCCGCCAAACGTCACTGTTCCGTCGGGCTTCACGGGCTTGAGCTTCGCAAGCCCTTCGGGCGTGGACGGGAAGACGCCTTCATCGCCCTCAATGACGCCCGCATCGCCTTTGAAGTTTGGCTTCGGATAGGTGAAGGGCAGCGTCATGTAGCGCTTCTGGAACGCGTGATCGTTCTTCAGCGCGTCTTGATATTGCGCGTGCCGGCGCAGCACGACCTCGTGCTGTTCACCCGTCGAAATTTGGAATTTTTTGGCGACGTTCTCGGCCGTATCCAGCATCGCGTGGCCGCCGATGGCGTCGTTCGAGAAATTGTAGATGACCTGGTCTTCGGTCTTGCC
>CAZMCA010000145.1:0-8642 GCA_964564595.1 uncultured Caulobacteraceae bacterium | reverse complement strand
GCAGATGCCAATCTCCTCGTTGCTGGCCTCGCGCCCGGCCGCACCGGCGCAAACCGCACCGGCCGGCCCTTCACCGGCGACTACGCCGGCGACCTCCTCTACGCGACGCTGACGAAGTACGGCTTCGCCAAGGGCGTCTACCGCGCCGATCCCGCCGATGGCTTCACGCTCACGGGCGCAATGGTGTCGAACGCCGTGCGTTGCGCGCCGCCGGAAAACAAACCGACGCCGGCTGAGATCGCCACCTGCCGCCCGTTCCTCGAAGCGCGCATCGCGGCGCTCCCGAAACTGAAAGTGATCCTCGCCCTCGGGTCGATCGCGCACGAGAGCGTGCTGCGCGCGCATGGCCTCAAGCCCACCGCCGCGAAGTTCGCGCACGGCGCGGAAGCGGCGCTTCCAAACGGCCGCATCCTCGTCTCAAGCTATCATTGCTCGCGCTACAACACGCAGACGCGCCGGCTCACCACGGAGATGTTCGAAGCCGTAGTCGCGCGCGCGCGCGATCTGGTGGACGCTTAGGCCGGCGTAAAGCGCATGGGCACGGAATTGGTGCCCCACTCGGCCCATTTCGCCATCTTGATCTCGCCCGCGATCTCGAAATGCGAGGTGCGCTTCAGCGCTTCCTCGAGCGTCGTCTGGAACATCATCCGCGCCAGCGGCGCGCCGGGGCACGCATGCGGCCCGTTGCCGAACGCGATGTGGCGCTTGATGTTGGCGCGGTTGAGCACGAACTTATCGGGCTCGGGAAACACCTTCTCGTCCCGGTTCGCCGAGGCATAAACGAGCGCGATCGGTTCGCGCGCTAGGATCTTCCGTCCGCCAATCTCCACGTCATCGTTCGGCGTGCGCGCCATGCCGCGATACGGCGAATACATGCGCAGATATTCCTCGACCGCCGCTGGGATCAGCGCGGGATTGGCGCGCAGTTCGGCTTGCCATTCCGGGTTCTCGGAGAGGTGCACGAACATGTTCCCGATGAACACGCTCGGCGCGACCATCCCCGTCACAAGCAATTGCCGCACGCATCCGAGGATCAGTTCATCCGGCAACGGCGCGCCTTCGAACTGCGCCTCCATCAGCGCGCTCGTTAGGTCGTCTTCCGCTGACATCGGCGCTTTGCGGCGCTCATCGATCACCGCCTGCGCGATCTCGTAGAGCCGCCGCGAGAGCCGCTTGACGCTCTCGTCTTCCACGATCTGGATCGCCGCGATGTATTCGACGCTGACCTGCTTGATCACGGTCGCAAGTTCGCGCGGCAGGTTGAAGAACTCCGCGAAAACGAACGGCGGAAACCGCTGCGCGTACTCGACCGCGATATCCGCTTCGCCCTTGGCGATCAGCGGCGCGAGCACATCCACGCAATCGCGCCGCACGGCGGGCGCGATCTTGGCCATCTTCTCCTGCGTGAAGAACCGGTTGATCGGACGCCGATACGCGCTGTGCTCAGGCGGATCGAAATGCAGCGGCGGCCGCCTGCCCGTGAACGCGAATTTCGGCACCGCATTCTGCACGGACGTCGTGAACTGATCCGAACTCGTCAGCACGTGCACGACGTCTTCGTACGAATAGAGCGCGAAGAACCCGCCATAGGTTTGCGAATGCGCGACCGGGCACTTCGCGCGCATGTCCCGATGTACGTCATGGGCGCTTTCGATCGTCGGCTCGGGCGCGAGCGGATCGAAATCGTGCGTCAGATCGCTCTGGTCCTCGCGCTCGGAGGTCGGGCGCGGCGGATGGGGCGGCAAGAACTGGTGCATAGGCGGCCTCAGATGCTCGCCCGCAAGTTTGTTTGCGTTACTTACGATTGTCAATCGAACCGCGCTGGATCAGCCCCGATCGCGCATAAGGCGCGCCTGATCGCGCTTCCAATCGCGATCCTTCGTCGCCGCGCGCTTGTCATGCGCTTTCTTGCCTTTGGCCACGCCGATCTCGAGCTTGGCGATGCCGCGATCGTTGAAATAGAGCTTGAGCGGCACAATGGTGCGCCCCTCGCGCGCCACCGCGCCCGTCAGGCGCGCAAGCTCCCGGCGCTTCACCAGCAATTTCCGCGGCCGGCGCGGCTCGTGGTTGAAGAGCGAAGCGGCCGCATAAGTCGGGATGTCGGCGTTGATCAAATAGAGTTCGCCCCGCTCCGGGCTTGCATAGCTTTCTGCGATGTTTGCGCGCCCAGAGCGCAGCGTTTTCACTTCGCTGCCCACAAGCGCCACGCCCGCCTCAAGCGTCTCCTCGATGGAGTACTCGAAGCGCGCGCGGCGGTTTTCCGCGATCAGCTTGCGCGTCTGTTCCTGCTTGGCGGCCATCTCAGTTCAGCACGCCCGCTTCAGTCATCGCTTCGCGGATGATCTTCTGGGCGCCCGCTGTCGGCGGCAGCACCGGCAAGCGCACATCCGCCGTGCAATGCCCAAGCAGCGACACCGCGTACTTCGCGGGCCCCGGGCTCGGCTCGATGAACATCGCAGCATGCAATTTCGCGAGCCGGTCGTTGATCGCGCGCGCGCGCGCGTAGTCGCCCTTCAGCGTCGCCGCTTGCATGTCGGCGCAGAGGCGCGGCGCGGCGTTCGCGGAAACGGAAATGCAGCCAACGCCGCCCTGCGCGTTGAACCCGACAGCCGCGGAATCTTCCCCGCACAGCTGCACGAAATTTTTCCCACACGACAATGTCTGCAGCGGCACGCGGCCGATCTCGTCTGTCGCGTCCTTCACGCCCACGATGTTCTTCAGCTTCGCGAGCCGGCCCATCGTTTCCGGATTCATGTCCACGATCGTGCGGCCCGGCACGTTGTAGAGGAAGATCGGAATATCGACGGCTTCGGCGATCGCCTTGAAGTGCTGATACATGCCCTCTTGGCTGGGCTTGTTGTAATACGGCACGACGCTCAGCACGGCGTCCGCGCCCACTTCCTTGGCGTAGCGCGCTAGATCGATCGCCTCATCGGTCGAGTTCGAGCCTGCGCCCGCGATCACGGGCACGCGCCCCTTGGCCGCCTCTACGCAGAGCGCCACCACGGCCTTGTGCTCCTCATGTGAGAGCGTGGGTGATTCGCCGGTGGTTCCACACGGCACCAGGCCTGAGGACCCCTCGCGGATTTGCCAGTCCACGAACGCTTTGAAGGCTTTCTCGTCCACGGCTCCATTGCGCAGCGGGGTGATGAGAGCGGGGATGGAGCCTTGGAACATGACGCTTGTGTGAGCTTCCCTGGAGGCGTGAGGGGTTTAACCGGAGCCGTTCCTGCCGCAGAATCGACTCGCCGATGCGCCATATGCCGTATCGGAATCGCGCCGCTGGCCCAATAAGGGCGGCTCGGCGGGCGCGAATTTAGGGCGGCGCCGGCGCTGTCGGCAAGCGGAGGTGCGTGGATGGACCGGCGCTGGGTCATAGGATTGTCGGTTGCAGCGGTCGCCGTCGTGGCGGGCGTGCTGACATCGACGACCGTCACGCCCAACCGGGCCGCCGCGCAGGAAGCGCGCGCCGTGGCGTTCACGCCCCCGCCGATGCCTTCCGCGAGCGAGATCACGCGCCTCTCCGCCGGTCTCGCCGCATCGGACGCGGGCGATTGGGCTGGCCTTGCCAGCGCACGCGACAACGCGACCGATCCGCTCGTCCGCCGTATCCTGCAATGGCGCTACGCCAGCTCCGAAAACGCGCCGCTCGAGTTCAACGCCATCCGTGATGCGCTCTCCACTCTGCAAGATTGGCCCGCGCGCCCCACGATGCAGTCACGCGCCGAGCGCGCGATCTTCTCCTCGCGCCTCTCGCCGCAGGAACGCATCCAGTTCTTCCAAGCCGTCGGCGGCCCGGCCACGGGCGATGGGCGCATCGCGCTCGCCATCGCGCAGCGCGCCGCGGGTCAGCGCAGCGAAGGCGAAGCGCTCGCGCGCCGCGCCTGGCGCGAGGACGAGCTGACATCCACCGCAAGCGCCGAAGCGCTCGCCACGTTCGGCCCAGCGTTTACGCAAGAAGATCACGCCGCGCGCGTCGATGCGCTGTTGTGGCGCAACGAGCGCTCCGAAGCGCAGCGCCTGATCCCGCGCCTCTCCCCGGCGGACGCTGCGCTCGCGCGCGCGCGCATCGTGCTGCAAACGAGCCCACGCCGCGGCGTGCAGGCTGCCGTCGACGCCGTGCCTTCGTCACGGCGCGACAACCCGGGGCTGCTTTATGATCGCGCGCGCTACATCCGCCGCGCCGGGCGCCCGGAAGATGCGATGCCGGTCGCGGCGCAGATCAACCCGACGCAAGCGCCGATGCTGGCGCGCGCGCTGATTTTCCAGGAGCGGCGTCTCTACGTGCCGCGCGCGCTGCGCAGCGGCCAGCGTTCGGTCGCGTACCAACTCGTCTCCAATCACGGCCTCACCAGCGGCGAGTCGTTTGCGGATGCCGAATGGATGTCGGGCTGGCTCTCGCTGCGCTACCGCGACAACGCGCAGCAAGCCGCCACGCACTTTGCGCATCTCTCGGAGAACGTGTCCTCGCCCGTCAGCAAATCGCGCGCGCTCTATTGGCGCGCCGAGGCTGAGCGTGCGCTCGGCCGCAACGCGGAAGCACAAACGCAACTCGCTGAAGCGGCGCGTTATCCCTACACCTATTACGGCCAGCTCGCCGCCGCCCGCCAAGGCGCCGCGATGCTGTCGCTCGGCGCCGATCCCACAGTCTCGCGGGACGTGCGCGCGCGCTTCGAGCAGCGCGAACTGGTGCGCGTGCTCCGATTGATGGCGCAATTGGGCGACCGGCAGGACTTCGAAAGCGTCGCCTATTATCTGGACGACCGGCTTGACGATCCCCAAGAGATCGAAGCGCTGGCGCAGATGTCGCGCGATCTTGGCTATCCGCGCACGGCGCTGCGCAACGCCAAGGCCGGGCTCTTCCGTGGCATCGTCGCCGCCAACGCCGCCTATCCGATCATGGAGCTTCCGCCCGGAGCGCGCACGCCCGGCCGCGCCGAACCGGCCTTCGTGCACGCCATCATCCGTCAGGAGAGCGAGTTTGAAGCCGGCGCGGTCAGCCACGCCAGCGCGCGCGGCTTGATGCAGCTGATGCCCGCCACCGCGCGGCTCCAGGCCCGCCGCGAAGGCATGAACTATTCCGGCCCCGGCGTGCTGACGAGCGATCCCGCTTACAACGTCACGCTCGGCGCGGCGCATCTTGGCGATCTCGTGAACGATTTTGGCGGCTCCTACGTGCTCGCCATCGCGGCCTACAACGCCGGCTCCGGGCGCGCGCGCGAATGGATCGTCGATTGGGGCGATCCGCGTTCGCCGAACGTCGATGTGGTCGATTGGGTCGAGCTGATCCCGTTCAACGAGACGCGCAATTACGTGCAGCGCGTGATGGAAAACCTGCAGGTCTACCGTCATCGCCTCGCCGGGGCGCCAACGCCGATCACGATCGAGCAGGACCTGCGGCGCGGCCGCTATTGAGTGAGGGCCGCGGCGAACGCTTCGGCGTCCACGTTGCCGCCGCTCGCGACCACCGCCACGGTCTTGCCCGCGATGTCCGCTTTGCGCGTCAGCACGGCCGCGAGCGAGGTCGCGCCGCTGGGCTCGAGCACCAGCTTCAGTTCCTCGAACGCAAAGCGCATCGCGCGCCGCGCGTCCTCGTCCGTCACGCTCACCGCGCCGGCGAGCCGCTCCTTGGCGACCGCGAAAGTAAGTTCGCTCATGTGCTCCACCAGAAGCGCATCGCAGATCGAACGCACGCCCGGCGCGTTGGAAACGATTGTCCCCGCCGCGAGCGAACGAGCGATATCGTCATGCTCGGCGGGCTCCACCGCATAGACCTTCACGCCCGGCAGCGCCGTCGCGATCCCGCCTGCCAGCCCGCCGCCGCTTGCGGGCGCGAACACCGCATCGAGCGCCGGCAGCGCAGCGGCCAGCTCAAGCCCAATCGTGCCCTGCCCCGCCATCACGAACGGATCGTCGAACGGCTTCACTAGCGGCAGCGCGCGCTCGCGCGCGATGCGCTGGCCAATCTCTTCGCGGCTTTCACGCACGCGATCGTAGGTCACGACCTCCGCGCCGAGCGACCGTGTGCGCTCCAGCTTCGCGCGCGGCGCATCGGCAGGCATCACGATCACTGCAGGAACACCAAACAACTTCGCCGCCGTCGCCACCGCGATCGCGTGGTTGCCGGAAGAGTACGCAAGCACGCCGTTCTTTCGCCCCTCGGCCCCAAGCGCCGAGACCGCGTTTACAGCGCCGCGCAGCTTGAACGCGCCGCCCGGCTGCAAGCACTCGGCCTTCACCCAGACCGTCGCGCCCGCTGCTTCGTCAAGCGCGTCGCACCGCAGCAGCGGCGTGTTGCGCGCCACGCCTGCAATCCGATCCGCAGCAGCGCGCACGTCTTCAATTCTCGGGAGGTTCATCATGTGCCCTTCGGCTTAGCACGGCGCGTCGGCGGCGCGCTCGTTGGATCATCCGGCCACGGATGCTTCGGATAACGCCCACGCATGTCAGCGCGCACGTCGGCATAGGAGCCGCGCCAGAAGCCCGGCAGGTCCTGTGTCGTCTGCACCGGCCGCCCAGCGGGCGAGGTCAGTTTCAAGGTCAGCGGCGCGCGCCCGTCCGCCACCGCCGGATGCGTCGTCACGCCGAACAATTCTTGCAAGCGCACCTCAACCGCAGGCCCGCCCTCATGCGCATAATCGATGCGGTGCGAGCCGCCCGCCGGAGTCTCGAACCGCGCGGGCGCGGCCGCCGCAAGCCGCTGGCGCTGCGCAAAAGTAAGCTGCGCCTCAAGCGCGCCGCCAAGCTTCCCCTCAAAGTCCGCCAGCCGCCGCACGCCGCGCACGGGCAGCCAATCCGCCAGCGTTTCCGTCAGCGCCGCATCGCTCCAGTCGGGCCACGCCGCCGCGCCATCGATCTTGCGCAGCAACGCCGTGCGCGCGCGCAGGTTCTCGCTGTGCTCATCCCACGGCAGCACACCAAGCCCGGCGCGCGCGACAGCGTCGATCAGCGCAGCTTCGATCTCGGCCGGCGCAATCGCTTCCAGCGGCCCTTCGCTCAGCACGATGCGCCCCAGCCGCCGCGCCCGCCGCCCGCGCACGGCGCCCGTCGCGCCATCGAACGAAACATCCGCGCGCGTTTCGATTTGCCCGGCGAACAGCCGCTCGACATCGCTCAACGCAATCGGCGCGGCCGCCAAAATCTGCGTGCGATCGGCGCGCCCTGTTGCATCCGCGATCACCAGGTACGGCTCGCGCGCCAGCGGATCGGCCTCGTCGCAGCCCGCCGCGCGCCCATTCGCCATCAGAAAATCCGCGCGCCCGCCGCCGCGCGCCTTCGCAACGCGATCGGGAAACGCAAGCGCCAGCACAAGCCCCGCGCGCTCGGCGTCAACACCGCCGCGCCCGCCCAAGCGCTCGGCCAACCGCCGCGCCGCTTCCGCACGCTGCCCGCGCGCATCGCCAAACGCGCGCAGCCGTGCGCGCAAATCGGCGTCGCGCCCGCCCAGGCCCTGCTCTGTCAGCAACACCGCAAGCCGCGCCGCGAGCGCGCCATCGCCTTCTGCACGCGCCGCCAAAAGCATATGCGCAAGGCGCGGCTCGAGCGGCGTCTTCGAGAGCGCCGCGCCGTGCTCCGTCAGGCGCCCATCGGCCGTGCGCGCGCCGAGCGACTCCAACGTCCCAACCGCTTCCGCCCACGCCGCGGGCGGCGGCGGATCGAGCCAAGTCAGCGCACGCGGATCGGCGACGCCCCATGACGCAAGATCGAGCGCGAGCGACGAGAGATCGGCGTCGAGCATCTCTGGCCGGTCGAACGGCGCAAGCGCACGCGTCTCGCCTTCGCTCCACAGGCGCACGCATACGCCCGGCTCAAGCCGCCCAGCACGCCCAGCACGCTGCGTCACCGAAGCAAGGCTCGCGCGCGTCGTTTCAAGATGCGTCAGCCCCAAGCCGGGCTCGTAACGCGCGCGCCGCGACAAGCCCGCATCGATGACGACACGCACCCCCTCGATCGTCAGGCTCGTCTCCGCGATCGATGTGGCGAGCACAACCTTGCGCCGCCCCGCCGGCGCGGGCGCAATCGCGTCATCCTGCACGCGCGGATCGAGCGCGCCGTATAGCGGACGAATGTCGACGTTCGGATCGCGCACGCTCTCGCGCAGCTTCTCCGCCGTGCGCTCGATCTCGCGCGCGCCCGGCAGGAACACCAGCAGCGAGCCCGTTTCTTCGCGTAGCGCCGTGCGCACGGCCGCCGCTGCATCGTCCTCAAGCCGCGCCCGCGCCTCGCGCGGCCGATAGCGCACCGCCACCGGGTGCATCCGCCCTTCGGACGCGATCACCGGCGCATCGCCGAGCAGCGCGGCGATCCGCGCCGTATCCAGCGTCGCGGACATCACGAGGATGCGCAGATCTTCGCGCAGCCCGCTCTGCGCATCGCGCGCGAGCGCTAGGCCAAGATCGCCCTCCAAGCTGCGTTCGTGAAACTCGTCGAACAGCACCGCCGCAACGCCATCGAGCGTGGGATCATCCAGGATCATGCGCGTAAACACGCCTTCGGTGACGACCTCGATCCGCGTCTTGGCCGAGACCCGGCTCTCCAGGCGCACGCGAAAGCCAACACGCTCGCCCACGCGCTCGCCTAAGCTCGCCGCCATCCGCGCCGCCGCCGCCCGCGCCGCGATCCGCCGCGGCGAGAGCAGGATG
>CAZMCA010000144.1:0-8679 GCA_964564595.1 uncultured Caulobacteraceae bacterium | reverse complement strand
CGCACAAGAACGGCACGACGCTGCGGGAAGAAGCCGTCGGCGGCGGCTACGTGACGGAAGCCGAGTTCGACGCGGTGGTGCGCCCGGAGAAGATGATCTCGCCAGGGTGAGACTTACTTCGTCCCCTCTCCCCCTTGAGGGGGAGAGGGTTTGCGCTCGCGCCTACAACGGCCGTTCCGGCAGCTGCACGTGTGCGCCTTCTTCGGGCCGCCAGCCCTTTGGCGCTTCCATCATCAGCGCGAGGATGTGCGCGTCTGGGTCTTTGAAGAACGTCATCCAGAGATCGTGGTCTTCCATCGGCGCGATGAGGTGGATGCGATCCGTGAAGACGACGCCGCGCGCTTCGAGGGCGGCGCGCGTGGCGACGATGTCGGGAGCGCGGAAATAGAGCACGGCGCCATGTTCGACGGGCGCGCCTTCGGCGACTTGATCGAGCAGCAGCCGCACGCCCGCCATGTCGTAGAACGCAAGGCCGCCGAAGCGGAACAGTTTTCGCAGGCCCAGCACGCCGCCGTAGAACGCCTCGGACGCGTCGGCGCTTTTCACCGGCAGCGCCACCTGCCCCACTGCGTTGAGATTGATCGCCATGCCGCGCCCCCGTTGGCGCGAACTTAGCACGGCGCGTGACGCGCGCACGCGCGCCGTTTATTGAAGCGCATGCTTCAGATCGTGCGCGTCAGTGAGGATTTGCCGGAGGGCTTTGACGTGCTGCGCGCGGAGGCGGTGCGCGAAGGCTACCGCCACATGGCGCGGCTGGCGGATGATTGGGCGTCGGGCTCGGAGCGGTTCGACAAGGCAGGCGAAGCGCTGTTCGCCGCCTATATCGAGGGCGAGCTTGCGGGCGTTGGCGGCGTGACGCGCGAGCCCACCGATCCGGAGGGCGACGTGATGCGCGCGCGGCGGCTCTACGTATTGCCGCGTTTTCGCGGCACAGGCGCGGGCCGCGCGCTCGTGGGCGCGATCGTGCAGCAGGCGTTTGCGGAAGCATCGCGCTGCACGGTGCATGCGGGGCGCGACGCGCCGGAATTTTGGGACGCTATGGGCTTTGCCCGAACGAATGCGCCGGGGCTCACGCATGAGCTCCGGCGCGACTTCGCTTAAGCAGTGCGCTAATTCTTTTCGATCCAGCGCGCCTTTGCTTCGTCTTCGGTGATCGTGAGGCAGAGCTTGTCGTCATCGACGTGATCGACCCAGGCGACGGGGATCATGTGATGCTTCAGGCCCGCGCCGAGATCGAATTTCGCGAGTTCGATTTGATCGCCCACGAGGTGATCGACGCGGCCGACATGCTTACCGTCCGAACCGACGACTTCCATGTGCTCGCGCACTTGCGAAGATTGGATCATCACATAGCTCCTTGATGCTGCCAGATATTGCCCGGCGTTTGTCGTATGTGAGATGCAATGCGGGCGGGCCGCCCTACGTTCCGGAGACAACTGATGCTGACCTTGTTCCATGCGCCGCGCTCACGCTCATCCCGGATGATCTGGCTGCTCGAAGAAATCGGCGCGCCGTATGAGATCGTCACCGTCGATATTCAGCGCGGCGATGGCTCGGGCCACGCTGATCAGAAAAATCCGCATCCCCTCGGCAAAGTGCCGGCGCTGCGGGACGGCGACGTGACGGTGTTCGAGAGCACCGCGATCGCGCAATATTTGACGGATGCGTATCCGCAGAACGAGATCGGGCCGAAGATCGGCGATCCCAAGCGCGCGGCCTATCTCGTTGCGCTCGCGTATTACACCGGCGTGTTGGAGCCAGCGTTCATGTCGAAATTCATGAACGTGGTTCCCCCCCGCGGTTCGGCGGGCTGGGTGGTCGCGGAAGAAGCGATGGAATGGGTGACGCGCCAGCTTGAGGCGGGCCCCTACTTTCTCGGTGAAAAGTTCAGCGCCGCGGACGTGATCTATGGATCGACGTTTCAACTGTTCCTCGGCAACCCGCTGCTGCCGGAAACGCCGCTGCTGCGCGCTTATGTCGATCGGCTCGCCGCGCGGCCCGCGTACAAGCGCGCGGCGGACAAGGATGGCTAAGCGGCCTTTGCGAGCTCGGCTTCGGCCGGCGCCATCGCGTCGGCGCGCTCGACTTCGGGGATCGCGCGATACGTCGCGGGCGGCGCGATGTTGAGGCGCGCGCGCGCCGCTTCGAGCGGCTCGGCGAGAAGTTTTTCGTAGTCTTCGCCCGGCAGCCACGCGGCTTGTCTGCCGTGCTGATAGGCTTCCCAGACGCATTTGTAGATTGGGCGATCAGGCAGCGCCTTCTTGATCTGATGCGCGCCCGCAAGGCCGATCAGCGCAAAGCCGAACGACTTGGTCTGCGCGTAGGAGAACGCAACCAGGCTCGCTTCTCCGAGCGCATCGCGGTGATAGCCGGAGAGCACGTGCCAGAGATCGTGCACGTCCCGCAGGCGCCGGCCGTACCAGGCGAGCGGGTGTTCGGCGTCGATTTCGCCATCGACCCCCTTCTTGCTTTCAGCAGCGAGGCCCGCGGCGGAAAGGTCTTCGGATTCCACGAAGGCGAGATAGGCGCGGCCAACGCTGCCTTCGGGCAGGCGGCGCAGGGCCTCGTGATCATCGAGGACAGCGGCGAGTTCGACGCGCCGGTAAGCGAGCCTGCCGCCTTGCGGCGTTGACAGGAGCTTCGCGTAGCCCTTGGGGATCGAGCGGCCCGAAAGCGCGCGCATGATGCGGAACACCTGCTCGGTGTCTTCCTTGTCGGCGATCAGCTTCTTGAGAGCGCTAAGGGCGGCGCTCCAGTCCATCCGGAACGTGTCTTGAGCAACGGCAGGTGCAGCCATGAGCGATCCTCCGACAGTTCAACGCTTAACAGAGCCCCAATCCGTCGTCCATAAAAAATGACGCATGCGTCACCAATTTTTTGAGGATGGCGTTTAGAAGGTCGGCGCTGGCGCCCGGGCGGAACCACACCTAGCTAGGCTCTCGATGGCTGAGATCGTGAACCTGCGCCGCGCGCGCAAAGCCAAGGGGCGGGCGGAGGCGGCGAAAGACGCCGAGGCCAACCGCATCGCGCATGGGCGCACCAAGGCGGAAAAGCAGCTCGCGAAAGCGGAGGCCGACAAAGCCCGCGCGCGCCACGACGGCCACAAGCTCACTTCCAAACCTGAAAGCGACGACACCGAATGACGACCTCTCCCCTGTTCACGCCGTTCAAGGCCGGCGGCCTCACGCTGAAGAATCGCATCGTGATGGCGCCGATGACGCGCTCGAAGAGCCCGGGCGGTTTTCCGAACGAGGATGTGGTTGGCTATTACGCGCGGCGCGCGGCGGGCGATGTCGGGCTGATCGTTACTGAAGGCACGACCGTTGGGCGCGGCGGCGCGTCGAACGATCCGAACATTCCGAATTTCCACGCATCGGAGTCGCTTGCCGGCTGGCGCAAGGTTGTTGACGCCGTGCACGCAGCTGGCGGCAAGATCGCGCCGCAGCTTTGGCACCAGGGCATGGTGCGCAAGGAAGGCACGGGCCCGAACCCGGAGGCGCGCTCGGATGGGCCTTCGGGATTGTCGGGCGCGGGCAAGCAAGTCACCGAGCCGATGACGAAGGCCGACATCGACGACACCGTGCGCGCATTCGCCGACGCTGCGGCTGCTGCACACAAAATAGGCTTCGATGCTGTCGAGCTGCACGGCGCGCATGGCTATCTGATCGATCAGTTCTTCTGGGACAAATCGAACCTCCGCACGGATGCGTATGGCGGCGGGCTCGTGCCGCGCACGACCTTCGCGGCCGAAATCGTGCGTGCGGTACGCGCCGCGACCGCGCCGGATTATCCGATCATTTTCCGATTTTCTCAGTGGAAGCAGCAGGACTTCACCGCGCGCCTTGCGCAGACGCCGCAGGAGCTCGCTGCGTTTCTTGAGCCGCTCACGGATGCGGGCGTCGATATCTATCACTGCTCGACGCGCCGGTTCTGGGAGCCGGAATTCGAGAACGACGCGCGCAATCTGGCGGGCTGGACCAAAGCGATCAGCGGCAAACCGACGATTACCGTCGGCTCGGTTGGGCTCAAAGGCGCTGATTTCATCAGCTCTTTTGGCGGCCAAGGTTCGGAAGCGGCGGGCGATCTCACCGATCTTGAACAACGCCTCGCGGCAGGCGAGTTCGATCTCGTCGCGGTTGGGCGCGCATTGCTTGCAGATGCAAGTTGGGCGTCGAAGGTGAAGGACGGCCGCTTCGATGCGCTCGCGGCGTTCTCACCCGCTGCGCTTGCGACGCTTTCGTAACAAGGACAAATCTCTCGCAGCAGCGGTTTTCGGAGTGCGTTTTTGCACTGACGGCAACCGCGCACCGCGCTCAAGCTAAACGATGCGTTACGTGCACAGCGGGCACGGTAACGCGCGCCGTCTTGTCGGCATGTGACAGGATCGCGTAGCTTACTTTACGCACCGGGAAAGCAGCGAGAGATGGGTTTGCAAAAGCGTTCGATGACGATTGCCGGACATCGCACCTCGCTCGCGCTTGAGCCGGAGTTTTGGGAAGTCCTCGAAGAGTGCGCGAAAGCGCGCGGCACGAGCTTGCCGAAACTGATCGAAGCGATCGATGAGGCGCGCGCGATTTCGCATCCCGAGCGCGCGCTTGCTTCGGCTGCGCGCGTGCACGCGCTGCACTACGCGCGCGGCAAGTAACGCAAGGCGTTATTGGCCGGCGGGTTTGCCGTAGAGCTGAGCAGCGAAGTAACACGGCGCAACGGTGCACGTGGCCATCTGCACGTTCAGTTGAAACGGCCCCGTCCAGCGCGGCGCGACTTGCACGATTGGGCGATCATCCATCGCGATGTCGGCGGCGACTTCGTTGTTGTTCTGATCGTTGAGCCGAAGATCGATATCGCTGCAATCCTGATCGCAGACGGCGACGATCCGGTACTCGAAGCCTTGATGCAGTTCGACGGGCACGAGTTGGCTTGCGCCTTGCGCAAGACCGCTGACGAACGGCGTGCCGACAGGTTGGAAACCTTCCTGCCCCATGTAGCCGGTGACTTCTCCGAGCTGCGCCTGCAATTGCGCTTGGTAATCGACTTGCGGGTGCGCCGGCGGCGCGCCCTGCGGGCCGACGAGCGCTTGTTGTTGCGCGGGATCGACGGGCGGCGTGGACATGCCGCCGCCGCCGCTCGTTGCGCCGATCACGCCAAGGATGATCAGCACGGCGAGCACGCCGCCGCCACCGAGCACCCACGGATTTTGGAACCACGGCTTCTTCGGCGCTTCCGCGGCAGGCGGCGTGTACGCGGAGTGGATCGTGCTTTGCGCGGCCGGCTGCGGGCGCGGTGGCGGTGTTGGCGCACTTGGGTTCGCGACGATCGTGCGGACGGCGGCGAGCGTACGCTCCCATTCAGGATGGCCGCCCTGCCCGTTCCAATCGCGCAGGTTCGCGGCTTGCACTTCCCCAAAGCCGAACGGCGCCGGTGAATCGTCCAGCTGAACGGGAATGAGCTTGCCGCGATCACGGCCCATGCGCGCTTCTTCACGCACCCATTGCGAGCGCGTGGAGTTCTCACTCCACAGGACGATTACGGCTTTGCACTGGGAGAGCTTGCCTTCGATGTAATCGGCCCAGGTCTGGCCAGGCGGGATTTCGCTATCCCAGAACACATCGATCCCGGCGCCTTGGAGGCCATGCGCGACCTGCTCGGCGCGCGATTTGTCTTCCCGCGCGTAGGAGATGAACACGTCGGCCATTCGCGCCGCCCCGCCCTCTGTTCTGAACCCGTCTTCAGCGTGGAGATGTAGCAATGCGGACCCGGCGAGGCGAGCGCTTTGCGCTCAACCGGAAGGACACGCGATGAGGGCGGCCGACGCCATGGGCCCGCCGCTTACCAGCATCGCGCGCGCGGATTCGGCAAAGCGGATCTCGATATCGTAGGGCGCGGGCGGGGCTTCGGCAGTGCAGGTCGCGGCGATGTCGTAGCCGCCGGCGGCCGGCGTGACGGTATTGAACGTGCAAGCAACATGGCCCGGCGTTTCGAGGCCATCAGCGCGAAATTCCCAGGCTTGATCGCACGAGCCCTCCGCCGTCGCCCAGCGCCCGACGAAACGCGGCGGACCCGCGTCCGGCGCGGGTGCGGGCGGATGGGGGATCGCGGTGGGCGGGCCGGCGGCGGTCACCGGCGCGGGCGATTGCCCGCAGGCGGAAAGCGCGAGCCCGGCCGCGATCAGCACCGCGCGCATCAGCCCGGCGCTTCGGGGAATGGCGCGGGAACCGGCAGACGCGGCAGATCGACGTTCGGCGGCGTCAGGCTCGCTGAAACCTCGTTGGGGGCGTTCTGCGCGGTCTGGTTGGGCGGATAGGCCAGGATCGCGCCAAAGGCGGCGAGCGCGGCGAAGATGACGGCCGCAGCGAAGGCGATCCACGGCGCGGCGCTGGGGCGGGAACTGTGACGGGCGGCCATAGGGCTTCTCCTTCCGGTTGGAGGAACGGCCCGGTCTCGGGGGTGGTTCCGCGCTGCACGGCGGCGGAAATTGTTCTCGCTTCGTGCTATTCTGCTCTATGCAAAGGCTCGAATCAGTCGCCCGGGACAACCTGCCCTCCAGAATGGAAGACTTGCCCATCTCTCAGCGCGCTCGCGCGGGCGCGCCCTACCTTGAGGGGCTGAACCCCGAGCAGCGCGCGGCGGTCGAGGCGCTTGATGGGCCGCTCCTCGTGCTCGCCGGCGCAGGCACCGGAAAGACGCGCGTGCTGACGACGCGGCTCGCGCACCTCCTGAACAGCGGCAAGGCCAAGCCCTGGGGCGTGCTGGCCGTGACCTTCACGAACAAGGCCGCGCGCGAAATGCGTGAGCGCGTCGAGCGGCTGATGGGCCCGGGCGCGCTGGGCATCCCGTGGCTCGGCACCTTCCACTCGATCTCGGCGCGAATGCTGCGCGCGCACGCCGAACTCGTCGGCCTAAAATCGACGTTCACGATTTTGGATACGGACGACCAGATCCGACTTCTGAAACAGCTGATCGAAGCCGAGGGCATCGACGATAAGCGCTGGCCTGCGCGCAATCTCGCCGGCGCCATCGATGGCTGGAAGAACCGCGCGCTGACGCCTGCGGATGTGCCGAAGAACGAGGCGTATACGTTCGCCGAGGGCAAAGGCATCCAGCTCTACGCGGCGTACCAGGCCCGGCTGAAAATTCTGAACGCGGTCGATTTCGGCGATCTCTTGCTGCACATGATCGCGATCTTCCGCAATCATCCGGACGTGCTCGCGGATTATCACCGCAAGCTCAGCTACATGATGGTGGACGAGTATCAAGACACCAACGTCGCGCAATATTTGTGGCTGCGCCTGCTCGCGCAGCAATCGCACAATCTCTGCGTCGTGGGCGACGACGACCAGTCGATCTACGGCTGGCGCGGCGCCGAGGTCGATAACATCCTCCGCTTCGAGCGCGACTTTCCGGGCGCGAAAGTGGTGCGTCTTGAGCGCAATTACCGGTCCACGGGGCATATTCTCGGCGCCGCCGCGCAACTGATCGCGAAGAACCAGGCGCGCCTCGGCAAGACACTGTTCACGGACGATGACCTCGGCGAGCGCGTGAAAGTGCGCGGCGTGTGGGATGGCGAAGCCGAAGCGCGTCTGATCGCCGACGACATCGAGCAATGGGTGCAGACGCGCCGCAACGGCGAAAAGGGCACGTATTCCGAATGCGCCGTGCTGGTGCGCGCGGCATGGCAGATGCGGGCGTTTGAAGAACGCTTCCTGATGTTGCGCATCCCATACAAAGTCATCGGCGGCCCGCGCTTCTTCGAGCGCGCGGAGGTGCGCGATGCGCACGCTTATCTGCGGCTGATCCGTTCGGAGGATGACGATCTCGCCTTCGAGCGCGTGATCAATCAGCCCAAGCGCGGCTTTGGCGATACGTCGCTCGCGCGGCTGCACGCCGAAGCGGCTAAGCCCCCTGCCCGGTTCGTGACCGACAACGGCCCGCTGTTCGATCAGGACACCGGGGAAGTCGTGGAGTTTCGCGACGAACCGGCCGGCGGCTCGACGCGCTATCGCAGCCTCAGCGCCGCCGCGCGCGAAATGGTACGCGGCGATGATCTTCCACTGAAAGCGCGCACCGCGTTGCGCGCTTTCATGACCGACCTCGATCGCTGGCGCGAACAGGCGCGCACGCTCAGCCATGTCGAACTCGCTGAAATCGTGCTCGACGAGAGCGGCTACACAGAGATGCTGCGCAACGACAAATCGCCGACGGCGCAGACGCGGCTCGAAAACTTGAAAGAACTCGTCCAGGCGATGGGCCAGTTCGATACGCTGGAAGCCTATCTCGAACACGTCGCGCTCGTGCTCGACATCGAGACCGAGGGCGGCGGCGACGAAGTGCATATCTCGACATTGCACGCGGCCAAGGGTTTGGAATGGCCGCTCGTGTTCTTGCCGGGCTGGGAAGACGAGGTTTTCCCGTCAAAGCGCGCACAGGAAGAGAATGGTGACAAAGGCATAGAGGAGGAACGTCGGCTTGCGTATGTCGGTGTGACTAGAGCGCGCGAGAGTGCGCGCATTTCGTTTGCTGCTAATCGACAAATCTACGGCCGCTGGACAAGCGTGACGCCGTCTAAGTTTGTTGATGAACTACCCGACGAGCATGTCGACGTCGTGAGCGAGACTGGCTACGGTTTGAAGACGGGCTTCCAGAGCAGCGGCGGCTCACGCTTCGATGCGTATGCGCCGG
>CAZMCA010000143.1:0-8756 GCA_964564595.1 uncultured Caulobacteraceae bacterium | reverse complement strand
CAGCGCTTCGGTTTGGCGCATCGTTTCGGCAAGGCCGCGATAGCGTTCGGCTTGGCGCGCTTGCTTGCGCAAGTTCGACGCCTGCATTTCAAGATCGCCGACGATCTCTTCCAGGCGCGTGAGATTGGTCTCGGCGGCGCGGAGCTTCAGGTCCGCTTCGTGCCGGCGCGCGTGCAGGCCAGCAATGCCGGCCGCGTCTTCGATAATGCGGCGGCGGTTTTCGGGTTTTGCGGCGATGAGGTCGCTGACTTGGCCTTGGCGAACGAGGGCGGGCGAGTTGGCGCCGGTCGCTGCATCCGCGAACAACAGCTGCACGTCTTTGGCGCGCACTTCCTTGCCGTTGATCCGATAGGTCGAGCCAGCCCCGCGTTTGATACGGCGCGAGACTTCCAAAACATCCGCGCTCGCGAGTGCGCCTGGCGCGCGTCCCGCAGCATCGGCGAGGACGAGCGTGACTTCAGCATGCTCGCGCGCGGGGCGCTGGCCGCTGCCGGCGAAGATCACTTCGTCCATATCGTCAGCGCGCATGGACTTGGCGCTGGTTGCGCCCATCACCCAGCGCACGGCTTCCAGCAGATTGGATTTGCCGCAGCCGTTGGGGCCAACGACGCCGGTGAGGCCAGCTTCGATGGGCGCCTTGGCGCCATCGACAAAGCTCTTGAAGCCGGAAAGGCGCAGCTCGGTTATGTGCATGCGCCAACCATCAACGCTTAGCCGCCGATGACAGCGTCGATCGCGCGCGAGAGGCCGGCATAGGTCATCACCGACGGATCATCGAGCTTGCGGTTGTTGAGGATGAGCGTGGGCGTGCCCGTAATGTCAAACTGGCGCGTGCCGGCTTCGACGGTGGCGCGGATGCGCTGGGCGCCCGCTTCATCGTTGATGCAGGTCATGACCTGCTCTTCGGTGAGGCCGGCTTGTTGGCCGATCTCGAGCAGCTTGGCGCGCACGCCCTCGATCGTGCCCGACGCGAACATCGCTTGCTGCTGATCGAACAGCACGCCGACGCGCGCCATGTATTGCTCGGCGCTCGCACCGCCGCAGCGCGCGAGTTGGAAGCCGGCGACCGCGACTTGCGGCGGGGGCGTCGGGAATTCGCGGAACACGTACCGGAGCTTGCCGGTGTCGATGTAGTTGGTCTTCAGCTGCTCGAAGACCTGGTGGTGAAAGTCGGCGCAGTGCGGGCAGGTAACCGAGGCGTATTCGATCAGCGTGGCCGGCGCGTTGGCTTGGCCGAGCGCCATATCGCCCGCGTCGGAGGCGCCCGCGCCGCCTTGGTTGCAGGCTGCAACGAGGCCCGCAGCGCCCAGCACCAGGAGCTCACGACGTTGAAGAAGCATGGCGGCGGCGTCCCCGGCTTTGTTGAAAATGACGCCGCTCCTTACGCGCAAAGCCCCCGCGCCGCCAAGCGGGCCGCTCACTCCTAGCCCCGGGAGACGGCGCGTCCCAGCCGGAGGAGGGCGGCGCGAAGCCCCTCATCTTCAACGCCGCTGAAAGCGTCGGCGAGGGCTTTCTCCTCTTCGGCGCTGAGCGGCTTGCGGATGGGCGCGACGTTGGCGGCGGCGGGCTTCGGCGGCATGCCCTGAGTGATTTTGACGGCTTTGACCTGGGCGCCGGCGAGCTTCAGCCGGTCGATAATGAGCGGGGCCTGCTGTTGGAGGATGGGCGCAAGCGCGCTTGGCGCCTTCAGCGTCAGGGTTCCGGCGGCGAATTTCTCGGGCCAGGCGGCCTTGGCGGCGCTATCGCCCACGATTTCGCGCCAGCGGCGGCGCATTTCGAGGAGGCCCATGCCGGTCATCGGCAGAAGCGGGCGCAGGAGCGTGGCGACGGACTTGCCGGCGGCGGGGGCGGGTTTGATCGGCGGGCGGCCGCGCTGCGCCTCGAGCGCTGCGGCGGCGCGCGCTTCGCTCATAGCGTCGAACGCCGTGTGGCGCGCGCGATAGGCTGTCGGCTTGCGGCGGAGGCGCTCTTTCATCGACATACACCCGTAGCCGAAACGATTCGGCGTTAAGGGAGCGTAAAGTTCGCGCGTGAGTCGCAACGCCGCCCGTCAGCAGGATTCTGTGGAAAAGGCCGCGAAAGCCGGAACAAAGGCTGCGCTGCGCGCTGCTTTGCTGGGTTGGTACGACGCGCATGCGCGTGATTTGCCGTGGCGCGTGGGTCCCGGCGCGAGCGGATGCGCTGATCCGTATCGCGTGTGGCTCTCCGAGATCATGCTGCAACAGACGACTGTTGCGGCGGTCGGGCCGTATTTCGCGAAGTTTCTGGCGCTGTTCCCGGATGTCGCGGCGCTCGCGAACGCGCCGCGCGACGAGGTGCTCTCGGCATGGGCGGGGCTTGGCTATTACAGCCGCGCGCGCAATCTGCATGCAGCGGCCCAGGCGCTGGCCCGCGATGGCTTTCCAGCAAGCGAGGAGGGCTGGCGCACGCTGCCGGGCGTTGGGCCGTACACGGCGGCCGCGATTGCCGCGATCGCGCTCGATCTGCCCACGAACGTTGTCGATGGAAACGTCGAGCGCGTGATGGCGCGGCTCTATGCGGTGGAAGCGCCGCTGCCGGCGGCGAAGGCGGAACTGCGGGAACGCGCGTGCGCGCTTGTCGATGCGCATCGGCCTGGCGATTGGGCGCAAGCGCTGATGGATCTCGGCGCCACGATCTGCACGCCCACGTCCCCGAATTGTTTGATCTGTCCGGTGCGTTCGTTCTGCGCGGCGTTCGCGGGCGGCGCGCCCGAGACGTATCCGCGCAAGACACCGAAGGCGGAGCGGCCAAAGCGCTACGGCGCGGTGTTCGTCGCGCGCCGCGGCGATGCCGTGCTGACGGTGCGGCGCGCGGACAAGGGATTGCTGGGCGGCATGCTCGGTTTGCCGACGACGGAATGGGGCGATGCGCCGCTTTCGGCCGCGCACGCGCTTGCGCACGCGCCGCTGGATGCGGACTGGGCGCAGCTTGGGCAGGTGCGCCACGTGTTCACGCACTTTGCGCTGACGCTCGACGTGTTCGCCGCAACGCTCGATGGCGTGGCCAATGACGCGGCCTGGGTTGTGGAGCCAGCGCTGCCGACCGTGTTCAAGAAGGCGCTGCGGCTTTAGTCGATCGTCGTATCGACGATGTAGGGCAGGCGCTGGCCGCGCACATTGAAAGTGCGCCAGGTGTTGTCGACGCCAGGCGATACGCCAGCGGGGCTGTAATCATGGCGTTCGGCGCCAAAGCTTGTGTCGGCGCGCGGAACGGTCCGCGTGCGGTGATGCAGCGTCGCAAGCGTGGTGATGCGTAGATTGGCGCCGTCGTCTTCGATGCGCAGCACGTAGAGCCGCAGATAAAGCTCCATGCCGAGCACGCACAGCGTGATGAAGGCGAGGCCGCCGTATCCTACGATGTGATCGGCGAGCGTGTCGTTCGGGTGCGGCGGGCCGAACATCACGGAGGCGATCGCCGCGAACGTGATCCACACCGCCGCTTGCGCGATGCGCACGCGCCAGGCGCGCTTGTTCGCGTAGAGAGCCGCCACTTAGGCGGTCAGCGTCGCCATCTGGCGGCGGACTTCGCGGCGGAAAAGGTCGATCGGTTCGCGCTTGGCTTCGGTGTGCCAGAACGTCCAGCCGTTGCAGGCGGGTGCGTTCATCACATGCGCGCCGGCGCGGTGGATCGAGCCGGAAAAGTCATCGATCACGAGCGACCCATCGGCGCGCACGCGCGCGCGATGGCGGCCATCGGGCGACACCAGAATGTCGCCTGGGCGGATGAACCCTGCCTCGAGCACGTGGCCGAAGGGCACGCGGGGTTCATCGCGCTTGCCGAGCGTGACCTGCAAATCGGCTTCTGCCATTGGCTCAATATCCTTGAGGCGTTTCTTCGCGGCGGCGGCGTAGGTTTTGTCGCGTTCGATGCCGAGATAGCGGCGGCTCAGCTTCTTGGCGGCGGCGCCCGTCGCGCCCGTGCCGAAGAATGGGTCGAGCACGAGATCGCCCGGATTGCTGGTGGCGAGCAGCACGCGCGAAAGAAGCGCTTCGGGCTTTTGAGTCGGGTGCAGCTTGCGACCGGCGGCGTCCTTGAGGCGCTCGGCGCCGGTGCAGATCGGGATCGTCCAATCGGACCGCATCTGCAGATCGTCATTCAGCACTTTGAGCGCGTGGTAGTGGAACGTGTAGCGCGCCTTCGGCGATTTGGCGGCCCAGATCAGGGTCTCGTGCGCGTTGGTGAAGCGCGTGCCTTTGAAGTTCGGCATCGGGTTCGATTTGCGCCACACGATGTCGTTCAAGAACCAATAGCCCAGGTCCTGGAGGATCGCGCCGACGCGGAAGATGTTGTGATAGGAGCCGATCACCCAGAGGGCGCCGTCGTCCTTCAAGCAGCGGCGCGCCTCGGTGAGCCACGCGCGCGTGAACGCGTCGTACTCGGCAAAGTCCGCGAACTTGTCCCAATCGTCATCGACGCCATCGACGCGCGATTGGTCCGGGCGGGTGAGATCGCCGCCGAGCTGGAGGTTGTAGGGCGGATCGGCGAACACGAGATCGGCGCAGCCAGCCGGCAGGCGCGCCATCTCGGCCACGCAATCGCCGATGACGACGCGATCGGCCGTGAACGCCGGCGTCGCCGATGGTGTGGTCCGCTTGCGCGCCAAAGCTTGCCCCCAGGAAGGGGCACATTCTGACTTGACGGTTAAGAGAGAATCAACGGGCGCGGCTGCGTCTGGGGAATGACCCTTGAGGACGCTCGGGAAAGACTTCCTTCACCATAATTTTCTTACGGTGCCCCGGGCCGCGCAGAAGCCGGCCGGGGGGCGGGATACATGACAAAGCATGCGAGCGCGCTGCGCATCGCCGGGGCGATCGTTGTCGCGACGGCTGGATCGGCGGCGGCGCAGGATCTTTCGGCGAGCCATTCGCTGGGAGGCGGCGCCGTGACGCTGCGCGCGGGCGAGGGCGGGGCGAGCGTTTCTGGCGATGTGCGCAATTCGCTGGCGGCGGTGACGGGCGATCGGAACGCCGAGTGGCTGAGCCGCGTGCGCGGCGGCTACGATTATCACAGCGATGGCGACAGCCGCTTTTGGGCCGAGACGATCCAGCCGCTGGCGCAATCGGGCGACAACACCGTGTTCTGGCAAGCGCGCCTTGCGCACGCGCATGACGATCAGACGCTGAACACGGGGCTTGGCTATCGCTGGCTCTCGCCGAACCAGAAGCTGATGCTCGGCGTCAATGCGTTCTATGATTATTCGTTCGATGCAGGCCATCAGCGCGCTTCGATTGGCGCGGAGGCCGTCGGCCCGATCTTCACGTTCCGCGCCAACGTTTATCAAGCGATCAGCGATTGGGAGCAGATCGGCGCGGGCGTGCGCGAACACGCGCTCGATGGCGCGGATGCCTCGGTCGATGCGCAGGCGCCGTACATGCCGTGGCTGCGGATCGGCGCGCGCTACTATCAGTGGGAAGGCATTGGCGGCCCGGATGCGGAGGGGCTGCAGGGCACGCTGAGCGCGGATGTCAGCGATCACTTCCAGTTCGTCGGCACATATGCGGGCGACGAGGATCCGGAGGGCGATTACTACCTCGGCCTGCGCATTCGTCTTGCCGGGCGCGATGGGCCGACGGCGACGCGCAATTTCTGGTCTGAGGTTCCGCTCGAAGGGCGCGATCTCTCCGGCCACACGCTCGATTTCGTCGAGCGCGAAAACCGCATCATCACCGAGAGCCAGGGCGGCGCCTACGCCACCGGCACGATCACCGTTTCGCGCAGCGAATAGGAGCCGCCATGTTTCGCGCTTTCATCGCAGCCTTCGCGCTTTTCGTCAGCAACGCCGCGCTCGCGGCCGCCCAACCGACCGACGCTGACGTGGGTTGGGAGACGATGCTGTGTTCGGACAATTCGAACGCGGCGTTCACCGGCTATTGCATGGGCCCGGCGACGCGCCTCGAAATTACGATCTACGAATTCCAGCTGCGCCGCAGCTCGGACCAGCAAATGGTGACGATCGCTTCGGGCGCACAGACGTTCAACTTCGCGAGCGTTTCAGCCAACACCGAGATCGGCCGCTTCGCGAGCTCGCTGCAAATTCCGTACGGCACGTACGATGCGCTCGGCTTCCAGATGGGCGTCGACACCGTGCTGGCGGGGCAAACCAATGGCGGCGCGGCAGGCGATTGCGCGCTGACGCAGGGCGGCTTCACAACGAACCTGGCGAGCGCTGAACCGCGCAACCTCGATTTCCGCGCGATGGGCCTCGACTACGATACGGAGTCGCAAGTCATCGGCGGCAACCGCATGCAGGGCATCGATAGCGAAGCGACGGGCCTGCCGCTCACGGTGCGCCCAGGCTCGCGCGTGAGCTTCAACATGAGCGTCAGCGCCGGGCGTGGGATTTGGTATCAGTACGCGGGCGGCGTCTGCATCGGCGCGGGGCCGTACGGGCCGCGCGTGCGCACCGGCTTCACGGTGAGCTAGGCCGCTTCCAGCATCAGGCGGATTGGCTTGAAGCTGCGGCGGTGGATCGCGCAGGGGCCGAGGCGGGCGAGCGCTTGCTGGTGCTCAGGCACGCCGTAGCCTTTGTGCTTGGCGAAGCCGTAGCCGGGATATTGCGCGCAATACTCTTCCATCATCGCGTCGCGGTGGACCTTTGCGATGATGGAGGCGGCGGAGATCGAGGCGACGTGCGCGTCCCCATCGATGATCGCTTCGGCGGGGCATGGCAGCGGGGGCAGCGCGTTGCCGTCTATCAATGCGGCGGCGGGCGCTTGGCTAAGCGCGGCGAGCGCGCGCTGCATGGCCACGAACGTCGCCTGATAGATATTGAGTTCGTCGATCTCCTCGACGGTCGCGAGCCCGACTCCCACATCGGCGCAGGCGCGGATCGCGGCGGCGAGTTCGGCGCGGGCTTCCGCGTTGAGCTGCTTGCTATCGGCAAGCCCCTTCGGGCGGCCCTTCGCCGGCAGAACCACGGCGGCGGCGACCACCGGCCCGGCCCAGGGGCCGCGGCCCGCCTCATCGATCCCACAAATGCCCATGCGCCGAGGGTGGTCAGATTCCGGAGCGCCCGCAAACCGGGGCGGCGCCTTGATCAGACGCCCGGTGAGCCTTACGCCCCACGCTTCCATGACCGAGCCCCGAAAGCCCCGCTGTTTCCAGGACGTGATCCTGACGCTCCAAGCCTATTGGGCCGAGCAGGGCTGCGCGATCTTGCAGCCCTACGACATGGAAGTGGGCGCGGGGACCTTGCACCCGGCGACGACGCTGCGGGCGCTCGGGCCGAAGCCTTGGCGCGCGGCCTATGTGCAGCCCTCGCGCCGGCCCAAGGACGGCCGCTACGGCGAGAACCCGAACCGGCTGCAGCACTATTACCAGTTCCAGGTGATCCTGAAGCCGAACCCGCCGGACATGCAGGATCTCTATCTGGGCTCACTCAAGGCCATCGGCCTCGATCCGTTGCTGCACGACATCCGGTTCGTGGAAGACGACTGGGAGAACCCGACGGTCGGCGCCTGGGGCCTCGGCTGGGAAGTGTGGTGCGACGGGATGGAGGTGTCGCAATACACCTACTTCCAGCAAGTCGGCGGTTTAGACGTGCGGCCGGTGTCGGGCGAACTCACCTACGGGCTAGAGCGGCTGGCGATGTACGTCTTCGGCGTCGATCGTGTGTACGACCTGCCGTTCAACGACCCGCAGAGCGAATACCCGATCTCGTACGGCGACGTGTATCTGAAGAACGAGCAGCAGCAGTCGCGCTTCAATTTCGAGCTTTCGGATTCCGCGATGGTGCTCCGGTGGTTCGAGGATGCGGAAACGCAGGCCAAGCGCTTGCTCGCGGAAAACTGCGTGCTGCCGGCGTATGATTACACGCTGAAGGCGTCGCACCTGTTCAATTTGCTGGACGCGCGCGGCGTGGTTTCGCCGACGGAGCGGCAGAGCTTCATCGCGCGTGTGCGGGATTTGGCGAAGGGCTGCGCGAGCGCGTGGGCCGACAGCGAGGCGGCGTAGAGCGATGCCGCAGCTTTTGATCGAGTTGTTCTCGGAAGAGATTCCGGCGCGCATGCAAAAGCGTGCGGAAGAGGATTTGGCGCGGCTGCTTGGCGATAAGCTGAAGGCGGCGGGGCTGGAGCCGAAGAAGATCGAGACGTTCTCCGGGCCGCGCCGCATTGCGCTGGTGATCGACGATCTGCCGTCGGGCACGCCGGATGTGCGCGAAGAGCGCAAAGGCCCGCGCGTCGGCGCGCCGGAGAAAGCGATCGAGGGCTTCGTGAAGGGCGCTGGGCTCGGTTCGATCAAAGACGCGAAGGTGCAGGCCGATCCGAAGGGCGATTTTTACGTCGCGGTGATTGAGAAGCGCGGCGCGAAGACGGCGGATGTCGTGGCGCAAGCCGTGCCGGAGATCGTGCGCGCGTTTCCGTGGCCCAAATCGATGCGCTCAGGGTCGGCGGATTTGCAATGGGTGCGCCCGCTGCACAACGCGCTCTGCGTGTTCGACGGCAAGGCCGTCGCGATCGATCTGCCGGGCGTGAAGAGCGAGGCGATTACGTGGGGCCACCGCTTCCACGCGCCGCGCGCGATCCCGGTGACGAACCTCGCGCAATACGAGGGCGGCCTTCGCAACGCGAAGGTGCTGATCGACCGCGAGGAGCGGAAGAAGATCATTCTCGATGGCGCGCGGACCGTGTGCGCGCAGCGCGGGCTTGAGCTGGTTGAAGACGTTGGCCTGCTCGAAGAAGTGTGCGGGCTTGCGGAATGGCCGGTCGTGCTGCTCGGCGACATGGACCCCGCGT
>CAZMCA010000142.1:0-8802 GCA_964564595.1 uncultured Caulobacteraceae bacterium | reverse complement strand
GGCGATGGCTTCATCCGCGTTGCGCATCTCGCGCGCGACGCTGCGGGCGTCATCATTCCTGGCCAGGCCGGTGCCAACGGCGTCGATCTCATCAAGAACATCGAGCAATTGCAGTTCGCCGATCAGACCTTGGTCATCGGCCGGACGGTGAACCTTGCGCCGATCGGCGAGCCAGTCATCAACGACAACACGCCGACCGAAGGCCAGCTCCTCACGGTCAACGTGCTGGGCGTGACCGATCCGAACAACACCGCAACCAACGGCGTGATCACGGGCCCGACCGCGATCACCTGGCAAGAGCTCGACGAGGACGGCAACTGGGTCGACATTATGGTTCCCGGCCCGATCGGTTCGGAAGGCCCGGTGCCGGCGGTTGGCGCATCATTCCGCGTCGGTCCGCTCCAGGCCGGTCACGCTCTGCGGGTGCGCTATGAGTTCCTGGATCAGAACGGCGTCATCGAAACGGTGTTCTCGAGCCAAACGCAGCCGGTGACTCCGATCAACGACGCGCCGGTTGGCACGGTCCTGATCAGCGATCCGACGCCGACGGAAGGCGACTTCCTGAACGCGATCATCGCGTTTACCGACGCGGACGGCACGCACGGCGCGGTCTATGCGTTCCAGTGGCAGTCGGCGAACAACGTCAACGGCCCGTGGACCAACATCGCGGGCGCCACCACGGCGCAGTTCGTGCCGCAGCAAGCGCAGGTGAACCTGTTCCTTCGGGTTGTCGTCACCTACACGGATGACGCCGGCTTCAACGAAACGGTCACTTCGGCGCCGACAACGCGCACAGGCGATCTGATCACCGGAACGAACGCCGCCAACACGCTTACCGGCGGCGCCAACGATGACCGGATCCTCGGTCTCGGCGGCGGCGACACGCTGAACGGCGGCGGCGGCAACGACATCATCGATGGCGAAGCTGGCGCGGACACGATCAACGGCGAAGGCGGCAACGATTACCTGCTCGGCGGCGCCGGTATCGACAACATCAGCGGCGGCGCGGGCGATGACATCATCGATGGCGGGGCGGCCGCCGACATTCTCCTCGGAGATGCCGGCAACGACACGTTCATCTATCGGATCGGCGACGGCGCGGACAACGTGAACGGCGGCGGCGGCCTCGGCGACGTCTTCGACCTGACGGGCACAGCGTCGAACGAGTCGCTCTCGGTCAGCTGGAACGGCACGTCGATCACGAACATCGCCGGCGTTACGCTGACGAACATCGAGCTCGTGCGGGCCAACATGGGCGCCGGTACGGACACCCTCGCCTACACGGCGGCGTCTTCGGCGGTCACGGTGAACCTGCTCACGGGCACGGCGACGGGCTTTGCCTCGATCGCCAACATCGAGAACGTCACCGGCACCAACAACAACGACACCATCACGGGCGATATTGCCGCCAACACGCTGAACGGCGGCGACGGCAACGACACCCTCAATGGCGGCGATGGCAATGACACTCTGATCGGCGGCGCCGGTCTCGATACGCTCAACGGCGGAAACGGGAACGACATCCTCGATGGCGGTGCGGCCAACGACACGTTGAACGGCGGCGATGGCACGGACCAACTGACGGGCGGCGCTGGCAACGACGTCATCAATGGCGGCCGTGGCAACGATACGATGGACGGCAATGCTGGCAGCGATACCTTCGTGTTCACGCCTGGCGACGGCCGCGATACGATCACAAACTTCCAGCACCAAGCTGGCGGCGACCTGATCGACATTCGAGCCTACGGCATCACGAACTTTGCTTCGCAGGTCGCGATCACTTCGATCGCGGGCGGCGTGCAAGTCGCGATCGGCGCGGATGTGATCCAACTGCTCGGCGGCGGCGTGACGACCGGCAACGTCACGGTAGCCGACTTCATCCTGACCTGATGGGAATAGCGCGGCGCGGCAGCTTTGGTTGCCGCGCCGTTAGCCCCCAATCAGCCAGGTCACAAGCAACCAGAAGCCGACGCAGAAACCGGCCAGACCCACGTAGAACACGACGCGCCGCAGCGAGATCGGTCCGCGCGGCTCAAGATCAGCCAAACGGCTTTCCTCTTCCGGCCACGGCGCCTGCATGAAACGTGAGCGCCCGCGCCCGTCGATATCGGCGCGCAGCAAAGACGCGGCGGCGCCAAGCCACCCGCGGTTCGCCTCTTCCTCTTGCTCACGCTTGCGCGCCATTGCGCTCCCCATTTTTGTGGGCGCATTCGTGTAGCGGAGGCGCAGCGCAACCGCTCCCGCCAACACCGCGGGCGGGAAGAATTCCACGCGGACACGAAGCGTAAACGACAGTTCCAGCGGCTGGGTTTCGTTACTGAGAGGCGCACGGCGCGAGCCGTGAAAAGCGGTTCGCCTGCCGCGCGCAACGCCTCCGGCAATGTCGCAATACGGCGTATTCCTTCGCACGCTCGGATCGTTGTCCGGCATGCGGGGCCGCTAATGGAAACTGAAGCCGAAATGCCGCGATGGACGGCGCGTGTGCGTGCGCTGCCGCGCGCGTGGTACGGCGCGGCGAAAGCCGCTGTGCAAGACAACGCTGCATATAAGGCGGCCGAGACCTATGTGCGCCGCCAGGTCGATACGGCGCGCGAGATCGCCAGCGCCGTCAGCGCCTCGGAACTGATGCAGGCGGCCTGGACGGGCGTGCGCACGCACCTCTGGCTAATCGTGGCCTTCAGCGCGGGGATTAACCTCCTCTACCTCGCGCCCTCGCTCTACATGATGCAGGTCTATGACCGGGTGCTGCCCACGGGCGGGATCCTCACGCTGGCCCTGCTGAGCGTCGTGCTCATCGTCAGCCTCGTAGTCATGGCCGGGCTGGATGCGCTGCGGACGCGCCTCCTGGCGCGCATGTCGCTCCGGGTCGAGCGGCTTGCCGCGAGCCCGATCATGCTCGAAGCGCTCCGCGCCAAGCGCAACGGCGCGCCGGGCCAAGTCGCGGGCATTCGCGAGATCGACACCCTCCGCAACGGCATCTCAAGCCAGGCGATGACGGGACTCCTCGATATCCCGTGGACGCCGCTCTTCATTTTCATCTGCTTTGTAATTCATTTCTGGATCGGCATGCTCGCGCTTGCGGGCGCCGTGATGATTTTCGGGCTCGCCTTGATCAATGAGCGCGCCGCCCGCCGTGGGCTGCAAACGCTCTCGGCCAAGGCGCCCGCGTTCTACGGCGCGCACGATAGCGACCTCCAATCGGCCGACACCATCCATGCGCTCGGCGCCGATGGCGTACTGCTGCGCAAGCGGCTGCAGGCGCGAGAAGAGCTGGTGGACGCACAAACCGAAACGGCGTTCGACAACGCCGGCTACTCGGCCGCCACCAAAGCGTTCCGCATGGGCTTGCAATCGGCCGCGCTTGGCCTCGGCTGCTTCCTCGCGGTTCAGCGTGAGATTTCGCCGGGCGCCATCATCGCCGCCTCGATCCTCACGGCGCGCGCCTTTGCGCCAGTGGAGCAGGTCGTCGCCGGCTGGCGCCAACTTGGGCTTGCATACGCCGCGTTCCAGCAGCTGCGCACCGTGCTTGCGCGCGCCAAGCCTGACATGGCGCGCACGCCGCTTCCGGAACCGCAGGGGCGCATCACCGCCGAAGGTGTCGCCGCGGCGGCGCCTGGCGGCCGGGTTGTTGTGCAGGGCGTCTCATTTGCGGCTGGCCCGGGCGAGATCATCGGGATCATCGGGCCGAGCGGCGCGGGCAAGACCTCGCTTGCGCGCGTGCTCGCCAACGCAACGCCGTCGGTTCATGGCGCCGTACGCATCGATGGCGCACGCTACGCCGATTGGGATCACGCCGCGCTCGCGCAGCACATCGGCTACCTGCCGCAACGCATCGAGCTGTTCGACGGAACGGTCTCTGAAAACATCTCCACCTTCGCGCGCCAAGACGGCGCGCCGATGGAGAGCGTTGGCCCCGCGGTCGTCGAAGCCGCCCAGCGCGCAGGCGCGCACGAACTGATCGTGACACTGCCAAGCGCCTACGAAACGCCGCTTGGCCTTGGCGGCGCCGGCGTATCGCCCGGCCAGGCCCAGCGCATCGCCCTCGCCCGCGCGTTCTACGGCGAGCCGAAAGTGATCGTGCTCGATGAGCCGAACTCGCACCTCGATAGCGATGGCGAGCTCGCGCTCGTGAAAGCGCTGGAGGGCGCGCGCGCGCGCGGCGCCACATGCTTCATCGTCGCGCACCGCGCTGGCGTCATCAACGTTTGCGACAAGTTGATCGTTCTGAACGAAGGCCGCCTTGCCGAGTACGGCCCTCGCGAAGAGGTCATGGCCAAACTCACCGGTCAGCGCCGCCGCGCACCCGCCCCCGTTAGCCTGAGCAAACCGCAATGACCGACGCGCCCGCCAACGAAAGCACCCCGCGCCGTGACGATGGCCCCTGGCGCGAGGGCAAAGCTGGCCTCGCCATGCTCGTGATGTTCTTCGGCGTGTTCGGCCTTTGGGCCGCATGCGCGCCGCTCGATGCTGGCGTTGTCGCAACCGGCGAAGTCAAAGTCGCCGGCAATCGCCAAGTCGTGCAGCACCGTGATGGCGGCGTGATCTCCCGCATCGCCGTGCGTGAAGGCGACCGCGTGCAGCGTGGCCAGATTCTCGTTGAACTCTCCGCCGTCGAACTTGCGGCGCGCGAACGGGCGCTCGCCGGGCAAGCCATCGAACTGGAAGCATCGCAGTCGCGCCTGCTGGCCGAGAGCCTTGGCCGCACCACGATGGAGCGACCAGCGGCCTGGGCGAACATGCCCGAAGAGCACGCCGAGTTCGCCGCGGCCGTGTTCACGCGCCAGCAAGCGGAACTGGCGACGCGCGCGCAAGCGCTCGACGCCCAGGTGTCCGTGCTCTCACAGCGTGAACGCCAGACTTCGGCGCGGATCACGGGCTTCCAAGAGCAGATCACCTCGATCGACGCACAATCGGGCCTCGTCAACGAAGAGCTCGAGGGGCTGCGCGCGCTCCAACAAGAAGGCTTCGCGGCGCCAACGCGCGTGCGCGCCGTCGAGCGGACGTCCGCCGAACTGGTTGGGCGCCGCGCTGAACTGAACGGCCTCATCGCGCAATCGCAAGAAGCCATCGGCGAAGCGCGCCTGCAATCGCTGTCGCTGCGCGAAGACCGCGCCCGCGCCGTCGCGGAAGAACTTCGCCTAACCGAATCCCGCCTGGCGGAAGTGCTCCCTGAGCTACAGGCCGCACGGGTACAGCTTGAGCGCACACGAGTGCGAGCGCTGTCGGACGGCGTGGTTGTTGGGCTAGCCTTCTTCAACGCAGGCGCCGTCGTTGGCCCGGGCGAACGCATCCTCGAGCTCGTCCCGGACGAGCAAAACATGATCATGGAAGTGCAAGTGCGCCCGATGGACGCCGACAACGTCTCGCCTGGCCAGGTCACCAACGTGCGCTTCGCCGCGTTCGAAGGCCGCCAGATGCCGTTCGCGCATGGCCGCATCGCACGCATCTCGGCTGACCGCTTCGAAGATCAGCGCACCGGCCAGCACTATTTCAAAGCCGAAGTGCGCGTTGAGCAGGATGAACTGCGCCGACTCGCGCGCGCCGCAAACGTGGAGCAACTGCCGCTGACGCCGGGCCTGCCGGTCGAGGTCGTCATCCCGCTGCGCAAGCGCACCGCGCTGCAATACCTCCTTGAGCCGCTCAGCCAGTCGGTCTGGCGCTCGTTCCGTGAGAACTAAGATGCGCCGCCGCCGCCTCGCTTACGCCGCCGCTGCCATCGCGCTGCTGTGCGGCGCGCCCGCCAGCGCAGAAACGCTGCCCGAGGCGATCTCCTCAGCGCTTGCATCAAGCCCGGCGCTTGGCGGGGAACGCTCGCGCCTTGCAGCGGTTCGCGAAGCCTTGCCGCTGGCTTGGGCCGAGGCGCTCCCGCAGATCAACGCGGACGCCAGCGCCAACACAATCAACCGTAGCGAGCCGACATTCTCGCCAAACGTGCGCGAGCAATCCGAATACTGGATCGCATCCGTACGCACCTCGACGCTGCTGTTCGGCTCTGGGCGCATCCTGGCTTCGACGCGGCAAGCCCGCGGGCGCATCGCCTCGGCCGTCGCGCTCTATCAAAACGCGGCCGAGACCATCGCCCTTGAGGTGACACGCACGTACGGCGATGTGCGCGAAGCGCAAGCGATTCTCGCGGCGCAAACGGAAGGCGTCGAAAACCTCGAAGAACAGTTGCGCTTTGTCACGGCCAACGTCGATCGCGGATTCCTTACGCAAACCGACCTTGCCCAGGCGCGCGCGCGCGTCGCGCAATCGCGCGCCGAACTTTCGCAGGCCAACGCGCGTCTCGTCGCGGCCAGCGAAGCGTATCAGCGCCTCGTCGGGCATCCCCCGAGCGGACTGGAAGCGCCAGGCCCGCTGCTCGGCCTGCCGAGCGATCTTGAATCCGCGATTGAGCTCGCCGGCCGCGAAAATCCTCGCGTCGTCGCGGCGCTCGCAGACGTGCAAACGTCCGAAGCATCCGTCGATCTCGCTGGCGCACAGGGCCGGCCTCGGATCACCATCGACACGACCAACTCCGAATTCGGCGTAATCGACCGGCCAGGCCGGGAGAACGACGATGAGAACAGCGCCTCGCTCCGCGTGTCGGTGCCGCTTTTCAACGGCGGCGCGATCCGCGCCCGCTCACGCCAGCAGCGCGCCCTCCGGCAAGCCGCCAACTATGACCTTGCCGAAACGCAGCGCCGCGCGCGCGAATCCGTGATCGTCGCGTGGTCCGATCTCAACGCGGCGCGGGCACGGCTCGATTCGCAACGCGCGCGCGTGGAAGCCGCAGAGCTTGCGCGGCGCGGCATCCGCCGCGAGCAGGATTTCGGTCAGCGCACCACGATCGACGTGCTGAACCAGGAGCAGGAGCTGCTCTCCGCGCGTTCCGATCTCGCCCGCGCCGAGCGCGGCGCGATGGTCTCCGAGCGCGACCTCGCCGCTGCGATCGGCCGTCTCATCGCCATGACGCAAGAGAGCGCAGCGGCGGCGCCCGCTCAGCCGGCCGAAACACGCACAGAGGCCCTGCCGATCCGTTTCGCCGCCGCGCGCACGATCGAGGCGCCCGCAGCGTTGCAGATGGCCTCACTCGGCGTGATCGCGCCGGCGCCAACCGACATGCTCCACGCTGAAGGCGACGGGGCGCGCAGCTTCGTCAGCGACGACAATATCGAGCCGGTAGAGCGCGACATCGAAGGGACCGTCAGCGCTATCCATGCCGACGCTGCGCACGACGCGGGAGAGCGGCGTGCTTGTCCAGTTGAGCGTGACGCCTTCACCAAGGGCGCGGACGCCCGCCGGCTCGAGCATGGGATTGACGTCCTCGAGGAGTACAAGGGCGTTCCGGGTTGCGGTGAGTTCGCGCGTCAACGCGTTGGCGCGACTTTCTTCGCGCACGACCTGAGTCTGGAGGTCGAGGAGCGGCAAAAGCACGACGCCGAGAATGGCGATGGCGATCAGCGCTTCGATCGCGCTCAGCCCGCGCTCGCCATCACGCCCGATCATGCCAAGGCTGCGCCGACGAGCGCCGCCGCAGCCGTGGCGGACGCGAGCCCGACTCCAAATGGCGCGCCGTCCTCTCTCGGCATCCGCCACAAGACGTAGCCAGCGGTAATTGCAGCGGCCGCGGCCACGGCGATCAGCGCGCGCTCGGCGCCAAGCACGGCGCCCATCGCCATCGCCAGCTTTACGTCGCCTAGGCCGAGTCCTTCTTCCTTGCGCCAATATTCATATGCCTGACGCACAGCGAGGAAGAGCAATCCCAAGAGCAACGCGCTCACAATCTTGTCCGTGAGCGGCAAGGCGTTTGGCATCGCAAGCGCGATGGCGGCCACTGGCGCAACCAGCGTGTCGGGAATGAGATTCAGCCGCGCATCGGTCTCAACAATCGCGGCGCAGAGAACCGCGAGCGCGGCGATCGAGGCCGCATGCAACGGCCCGGCGCCAACGATCAGCGCAATCCCGAGCACGCAGAGCGCGCCAGCCATATAGAGCAGCACCCGCTCACCCACTTGGCCAGTCCCGCATTCGCGGCGAACGATCCACGCGGCGAATGTGGCAACCGCGAGAATGCCAAGCGCAATGGACCAGATTACGGCGGGGCTCATCGTCTATCCGATCGTATCGTAAAGGCCGGTCATCGCGGTAACCAAGCTGAGCACGACCGCGCCGATCGCCAGCGCAACGATGGCGATCGCGGCTGGCTCGACAAGAGCCGTCAGCCGTTTCAGCGCATCGCGCAGATCCTCTTCATGCCGTTCCGCGATCACAGCGAACATCTCCGGCAGCGCGCCAGCACGCTGGCCCGCACGAAGCAAGGATCGGTCCGCACGCGCCAACGCCGGCGCAAACGCAGCGTCGACCTCGCGCCCGTCGCGGAGATCGGCGACCGATTTCGCGAGCGCTTCATCAAGCGGGCCGTTTGCGACCGCCGCGCGCGCCAGATTGGCCGCTTCAAGCACGCCAACGCCTGCGCCCGTCGCCAAAGCCATGATGCGCGCCCACGTCGCCCGCGCCCGCGCCAATACGAGGCCGCGCGCCAGCGGCAATCTGGCAAGCGCACTCAGCACGGCGCCGCGCGTCTGCGGCTGGCGCCAAGCGCCGATCGCAAGAGCTGCAATAAGGAAAACGGCGCCCAGCATTGCCCAGCCATAGGCGCGCACCGCATCGCTCAAGCCGAGCACAATTCCCGCAGCGCCGGCCGCCTCCGCAGCCTGGCTGCGCAGCATGTCGGCAAAGCGCGGCACCACAGCGGTCATCATGAACGCCACGGCGGCGGCGCCAGCGCTTAGGAGCAGCGCGGGATACGTCAGCGCGTTC
>CAZMCA010000141.1:0-8804 GCA_964564595.1 uncultured Caulobacteraceae bacterium | reverse complement strand
GTGATCGCCACCGGCAGCACGTTTCGGCGCACCATAGCAGCCGTCACGGTGGAGACGCCCTCGAACCGGTCGAGCGCGCCTTCAAGGCCATGAATGTCGAACTGCGCGTTGTCGTTCGCGAGCGCACGTTCAACGACCGGCGCCGGCGAAAACTCCGCGATCGCGCCGGTGACGATCACCGATAGCTTCTCACGGCTCGCCACCGCCATCTGCTTGGTCGGCGGCGCGGCGCAAATGATTTCAACAAGGTCAGCATCCGTCAGCGCCGGCGAGTTGAGGATCACCGGCAGCGCGACGCTATCGATGTCCTGCGCCAGCTTCGCGGCGATCTCGCGCGGCAGCTTGGGCGAATTCTTCAGCGCAACCGATAGCGCCCGGCGCACCAGCACGGCCGCGTCCTGCGCCATCACACGCATGATTTCTTCGGCGTACGCGCGTTCCTCGGGCGTGATTTCCGCGTCTTCGATGCAACGGCAGATCTTGTGCGCGGCCTGCGCGCGATCCTCATCCGTCACGCCCTTCACCAGGAGGCGGATGTCGGCGTCGGTGAGCCTCGACCGCATGGTGACGATGGACATTGGGGTATCGTTCCGGCGCCCTAACAGTTTGGGCAGGCTTGCGCCGAGACTTGCGTCAGCCGATTAAGAAAGTCTTGCCGTACCGCAACTTCCGCTTGCGGGCGGCCGCGTTCGGGCAGGGATTTTGCGCATGCTGGAAGGCCTCAAGGTCGTCGAATACGCCACCTACATCGCAGCCCCCGGCGCGGGCGGCATGATGGCCGATTGGGGCGCGGACGTGGTGAAGATCGAGAGCCCTTCTGGCGATCCGATGCGCTTCTTCTTCGACTCGATCGCGACAGAGACCGCAATCAACCCGTGCTTTGAACTCGATAACCGCGGCAAGCGCGCCATCGTTCTCGACACAACAAAGCCCGAAGGGCTCGAAGCGCTGTTGAAGTTGATCGACGGTGCGGACGTGTTCCTCACCAATCTGCGCCCCTCTTCTCTCAAGCGCGCCGGCCTGGACTACGAGACGCTCGCCAAACGCCGGCCCGATCTCATCTACGCCAGTGTCACCGGATACGGCCTTGAAGGCGCTGAAGCCGATCGCGCCGGATTCGATGTCGCAGCGTTCTGGGCGCGCTCGGGCGTGCAAGCGCTCTTCACCCCGAAGAATGCAGAACCCTTCCCACTACGCACCGGCTTTGGCGATCACACGACGTCGATCGCCACCGCAGCCGGCATCCTCGCCGCGCTCTACGAACGCAGCAAAACTGGCAAGGGCCGGCTTGTGGAAGCCTCACTCGTGCGCACCGCCAATTACGTGCTCGGGTCCGACATCGGCATCCAGCACGTGTTCGGCAAGGTCGCCTCCACGCGCTCACGCGTCGCGCAAGTTTCGCCGCTGCAGAACTACTTCAAAACGAAGGACGGGCGCTGGGTGTGTCTCGTCTCGCGCCAAGGCGGCCGCGATTGGGAGCAAGTGTGCAAAGCGGTGCGCCGCCCTGACCTCTTCGCCGACGCGCGTTTCAAATCCGCGCGCGGCCGGCGCGACAACGCCGTCGAGCTCGTCGCTGCGCTCGATGAAGCATTTGGCGCGTTAACGCTTGAAGAAGCCGGCAAGGGGCTGGACGAGGCGGATATCGTCTGGTCGCCGCTGCAAACACCAGCCGAGGCCGTCAAAGACGCGCAATTGCTCGCTTCAGGCTCAACCGTGGAGGTTCCGCTTGCTCGCGGCGGCTCGTTCAAAAGCCCCGCCTCGCCCGTGCGCTTTCCCGGCGCTGACGATGGCCCCAAAGGTCCCACGCCGCGCCAAGGCGAACACACGCGCGCGGTGCTTGCAGATCTTGGCTACTCGAACGATCAGATCGACGCGATGATCGCGGCTGGCGCTGCCCAGCAGGCCTAGATCGCACCGCCGCGCTGCGCGCGCGCATATGCGTTCAGCGCCTGCAGCGGATCGCTCTGTTCTTCCTGCCCGCCACGTAGCAGCGGCAAAAGCGCGATAGCAAACAGCGCCTGCGCCAACTCAGGCGACATTTCCCCCGCATAGCGCGTCTGGCCTGTCGCGACGCCTTGCTGCGGCGCGCCCATCGCCGCATCGGCGTCAATGGAAAGACGGTTGAGCAGCGCCTGCGCGCTCACCGGCGCGCCATTGGCGTAGAAGAGCCCGCGATTGGCGGCGGCTTCCGCCGGAAAAATCGCCGCCGCGCTCGGCGCGCCCTCTTGCGCGGCGTTGATCAAACGCACAGCGCCTGCCGGGCCCATCACGTGCGCGGCGTAGAGCTCGCCCGCGCTCGGCGCGCGGCCAAGGCGCGTTGCAAGTTGGTTGGCGTTTTCACGCGCAAGTTCGCCCGCCATGCGCGCGCTCGCATCGGGGTCGTTGCGCAAAGCCAGAATTTCCGCGCGCGCCGCAGGATCGGCGACGTAGGCGCGCCCATTGCGCAGGCCAATCTGCTGCGCATAGGCGCCGAGCCCATGCTCGCCGCCGTGGCGGCGCACCATGTCGAGCCATGTGCTCTCGATGAACTGAAATAACCCCGTCGCCGAGGATGTCGCCGCACGCGCGGTCGGGTTCAGCGCGCTTTCGCGCCGCGCCGTCTCCACCAGCAACGAAAAATCGACGCCGGTCGCGGCCGCCGCGCGCTCGATCGCGGCGTGCACATGCGCATGGCGGGAGGGCTGAACTGGATCGGCCATCGCCGCACCGGAAGCGCGTTCGGTAAACGCGCCGTTAACTTTCGCGCTAGTCGATGGGCGGCGCCATTGCATCGACCAGCGGCTTCAGCTCAGCCCACACCGCCGCAGGCTTCGTCGCCATCGCGATATGATCGAGGTCGGCGCGGCGCGTCGGCCAGCCCAACCGCAACGCTTCGTCCGCATCGCCATCGCACGCAGCCGAAAGTCGCAGATACGCGCACGCAACCTCAGCCGGCATCGCGACTTGCGGCGCGGGCTCCTCAAAAAACGCCAGCGGCAGGCGCGGCACATCCGCCGCGAAGTGCGCGTAGGCAGCTTCACTCCCGAACAAGCTCCGGATCGCGCCAGGCGGCCACCATTCATGCCAGGGCGCAACGCGGCCATCTTGCACCGTCGCGCGGATGCGGTCGTTGAGCGCGGCCGGCGCCGTATCGAACCAGGCTTTCCCTGGCGCGGGCAGCAACGCGTCCACGAACACCGCGCCGCAGGGCGCATCTTCCGTCGTCGTCGCGGCCGCCGGCACCAGCATGCCCGCTCCGCTATGGGCCACTAAGATCGGGCGCCCGTGCCCGCGCGCTGCGGCCGCGATCGCCTCCGCGCATCGCGCGAAATATGGTGGCCCGCCGAGCATCGGATGCAGCAACGCATCGGTCAGCGAGGGCGTGCGCGCCGCATAGCCGTCACGCTCCGCAAGATCGGCCACCGCCGCCCACGTCTGCGGCGGCGCAACTGGGCTGTGCACGAAAATGAGCGTCGGCATGGCGCGCTCCGATCAATAGCTCTTTGGCAAACCCAAGACGCG
Organism: uncultured Caulobacteraceae bacterium; assembly: GCA_964564595.1. Lineage (GTDB taxonomy): Bacteria > Pseudomonadota > Alphaproteobacteria > Caulobacterales > Aquidulcibacteraceae > JBEVOS01. The sequence goes on along the minus strand of CAZMCA010000141.1, from coordinate 5,303 downwards.
CTCGGCAATGAAATTGAGGATCATTTCGCGGCTCACCGGCGCGATCCGCGCGATCATCGCTTCGCGGAAATAACGCTCGACGAAGTATTCCTTGGCGTAGCCCATCCCGCCATGCGCGAGCACGCTGGCCTCGCACGCCCGAAAGCCCGCCTCGGCGCCAAGATACTTCGCTGCATTCGCCTCGGCGCCGCAGTCCTTGCCCGCGTCGTAGAGCGCGGCGGCCTTGAACGCCATCAGGTTCGCGGCTTCGAGCTCAGCCCAACACTTCGCGAGCGGATGCGCCACACCTTGGTTCTGCCCAATCGGACGGCCGAACACGATCCGCTCCTTGGCGTACTGCGCTGCACGCGCCAGCGCTGCGCGCCCAAGCCCAACAGCTTCTGCTCCAAACAACACGCGCTCGGGATTGAGGCCCGTCAGCAGAATGCGGAAGCCCGCGCCCTCTTCACCGATCAGATCTTCCTTCGGCACATCGAGCCCATCGATGAAGAGCGTGTTGCACTCCACGGCCTTGCGGCCCATTTTCGGTATCGGGTTGGCCTCGATCTTGGCGCGGTTCAGGTCCGTGTAGAACAGCGAAAGCCCATCCGTCGGGCGCTTGCATTCGTTCTTCGGCGTCGTGCGCGCGATGATCAAAATCTTGTCCGCGCGCTGCGCGTTCGTCGTCCAGATTTTGCGGCCGGTGATTTGATAACCGGTGTTGGTGCGCACAGCCTTCGATTCCAGGCTCGACGTATCGAGCCCCGAGTTCGGCTCTGTCACCGCAAAGCACGCTTTGTGCTCGCCCGCGATCACCGGCGGAAGAAGGCGCTCCTTCTGTTCAGGCGTGCCGAACTTCACGATCGGCATCAGACCGAAGATGTTGAGGTGGATCGCGCTTGCGCCAGAAAAGCCCGCGCCTGACTGCGACACGGTCTGCATCATCAGCGCCGCTTCGCTGAGCCCGAGCCCCGCGCCGCCGAATTCCTCCGGCATCGCAATGCCAAGCCAGCCGCCAGCCGCAATGTCATCGACAAACGCGTTCGGAAACACGCCGCTATCGTCCACCTTCAACCAATACGCGTCGTCATACTTGGCGCAGATCTTCTCGATCGCGTCCTTGATGGCGGCTTGGGCTTCGGTGGGTTCAAGCGTCAGGGTCATGTGTTGAAACGGTCCGGTTTGAACGAGGCGGCGAGCGGATCGATCGGCCGCCCGAGAACATAGTCCGTGATGATGTCGGCGGTGACGTTGGCGAGCAACCAGCCATTGCGCCCATGCCCTGCGGCGATGAAGCACCCTTCCGGCCCATTCGGCCCGATCAGCGGCGCGCCATCGGGCGACATCGGGCGCACGCCAGCGGCCGCGCTCACCTGCGCCCCCTCCAGCAAACTCGGCGCGATTCGCCGCGCGCACGCCGTCAGCGTCTCGGTCTCCGCGGGGGACAGAGCCGGATCGGCGCTGCCCATTCGCGTTGTCGCGCCCACGATCACCGCGCGCGGCGAGACTTTCGCGATGTAGCAGTCTTCCGCGTGCAGGTTTGGGAAGTCGGCCGGCGGGTTGAGGTAGCTGAACAACAAGCGCTGCCCCGCCGCGGGCGTCACGCGCGCGAGCGCGGGCGCCTGGCGCGCCAATGAGGCAGGCGCGTAAGCGCCACACGCCAGCACAATCGCATCTGCTTCAATACGCCCGCCATCGTAACGCACACCGCAGACTTTCCCGCCGGTCGTCTCGATTTCGCGCGCCTCCGCACCGACGAGCAGCGAACCGCCTGACCGCACAAACGCATCTTCGAAAAACGCGTAACCAAGCCGCACGTCGGCAATCGCTTCATCGGCGATCGCCAACGCCGCCCTCACGCCGGCAAGCGGCGCGCGCGCCTTCGCGGCCGCGCCATCCAGCATCAGAGCGATGACGCCCGCGCGTTCCAGCATGTCCTTGTGCGCGGCAAGCCGCGCGGCCTGTCCATCTGTCTCTGCAAGTAAGAGCGCGCCGCCGACGCGCACGAAATCGTCGGCGGGATCGCCACATGACGCGCCATGCTCGTCGCGCCATCGGCGCAGTGCGCGCGCGCCGAGCGTCATCAGTCCCGGATGCGCCGATGGCGCACGCAACGCCTCGGCGTAGGGCGCAAGCATGCCGGCCGCCACGAGCGTCGCCGCGCGCATGTCCCGGTCACGCGGCTGCACAGAACGCGCGTCCGCTTCCAGAAGCGTCACCGTGCAGCCGTGCAGCGTGAGTTCGAGCGCCGCATAGAGCCCGACGATCCCCGCGCCGACGACGATGACACGCGGCCCAGACTTCTCCGCGCGGCGCGGCGAGATGCTCACGCCACCCTCATTTCCGCAGGTCGCGGCGCGCGCACGAATGTCTCCGCCAGCGCTTCATGCAATTTGCGCCGAAAGCTTCCCGCGCGCGGCAGTGGCGCAGGCCCCACAAGCTTCACGCCCGGCGCGCCGACTGACACCCACAACACCAGCCCGCCGCGCTCCAGCATCAGCGCCGCCACCTCAGACGTGCCGCCCGGCCCGCGCGGCGGCGAGCCGTTCCACACGCACAGCAAAAGATCGGCGTTCTCGATCAGTGCACGCCCAACCGCCGCATAGGGTGCGGCATCACCCTTGATCGCGGCCACTTCATCGGCCGTCACGGGCTTCACACGCTGTGCAGCATGCAGCAGCCGGTTGAAGTGCCCAATCGACTCCGCATCGCCGCCAAAGTCCTCCATGTAGCGCGCCGGCTCGAACGGCAGCGGCGCAACGAGCCGCCAGGCGCGTGTGAGCGCCGCGTCCGCCGCGTAGCGATCGGCGCCCTCCGCAATCGCGGACTTCAGCGTGAAACGCGCGCGGTCGGCCAGGATCGCAACGCTCGCCTTTTCTATTTCCGCAAGGCAGCGCTCGATCTCCGTGCGAATGCGCGGCCGTTCTGCTTCCGGCAACTGGTTGAGGCGATGGCCCGTGACTGCGACCACCACCGGACGAGGTTTGCTCACGCGGCCCGCCATTCCGGCAGATCGAATTTCGGATCTGGATACTCCGCGCTCACGAAGCGCTTGCCCGTCGCCTCGCCGATGCGGAGCAAAAGCGAGATGTTTTCCGGATTGCCGTTCGCGAGTTCATCGAGTGCAACGAGCGCGCGCGGCCCGATCTGCTCGCCCAACAGCGATTCAGCCGGCGCAGGCTGAAACCGGCGGCGCACCAGCCCAAGCCACGTCGATTCCTCCAGGTCGGAATTGTCGCCCTTCGCCGGTTTGCGCAACTCGAGCGACGCGTCGATCCGTTGATAGTCCAGAACCGCTTGCCCAGAGAACGGCCCGCCCGCCATGTCGCCGATCTCGCTGTTCACGACCCAGCCCATGCGCGGTTTTGACAGCGCCTGCATCAGCGCAATGCCTTGCACCTGCGTGTCATAGATCATGGCCCGCAATGCGGAGACCGCCTTCAACGCCGACAGTTCGAACCGGTAGCGGCTGCGCAGCGCGCGCGGGCGCCGTAGGCCCGTGCCCATCGACGTCATCATCAGATTGTTTTCGCCAGCGGCCCAGCCGAGCCCATATTGCGGCACGATCGCCGTTAGCAGCAATTGCAGACTCGGGTTGTTGTTGGCGCTGACCGCGCCATCGACGAAATAGCCCGGGCGCATCGGATTGCGCTGCACATCGAACTCGGTCGCGATCAGCACCTCATCGAAGAACGTCGGCGCAGCGGCGCTCGCGCGCACCAGATCGGCCAACCGGTACTCGCTGTTTGGGATCGTCGAGCTGTTCGGCTGTTGGCCGAAATATGGGCTGCGCGGGCTGTTGGTCAGCACCCACGGCGAGCCCGTGTCGATCCTTTTCATGTGGATCGAAAGGCCCGTCTTGATCGCATCGCTGTCGCCGAGCTGTGTATCGCCGAGCACCGGATCGAGCGCGGCAGTGAGTTCGCGGTGATCGTAAGCCGACTTCAAAAGGTAGCCGCTGCCACGCTTGCGCTTGAACACGCGCGGGCCAAGCGTGCGGTATAAATCGGTCATCTCCGCGACCGATTTTCCAAGCGCGAGCCCCGTCGCAATAATCGCGCCCGTCGAGGTGCCGCCGATCAAATCGTAGTAGTCCGAGAGCACCAGGTTCGGATCGCGTGAGCGCTCGCGCAGCTCCGCTTCGATCGCGGCAAGCATGCCGAGCGTCATGATCCCTTTCACGCCCCCGCCATCGAGCGACAGGATTCGCTTGGGCCCGCCCGGGGCAAGGTGCTGTTCTAGCGTCTTCGGCATGGGTGCTCCCCCTCACGCGGCAAGTTAGCCGCCCCGGCGCGCCAAAAGAAGGCGGGTCAGAAGAAGTGGAGCCGCTCGGGCGCAAGCCCCAAATGCGCCGCCTTGAACTCAGCCGCCAGAAAGAGACCTCCCGCGACGTAGACAGCGCCGCCGAGCGCGTGCGCGCGCGCAAGCGCGGTCTGGCGCGCGTCTCGCATATGCTTAGCGACGATGACCTCCGCCCCAGGATTTGCCGCCGACGCCATCGCCGCAATTTCGGCCGCGGCCCGCCCTTTGTGGCGCGCCGCCACGCACACGATAACGCGAAAATCCGGCGCCAGCGCCGCGATGATCGGCTCGCAGGCTTTGTCTGCGGAGGCGCCGCACACCAGAACGCCGGGTGCGTGCGCGGAAAGGAAGCCTTCGCGCGCCAGCCGGATCGCCTCGGGCGTGTGCCCGACATCGATCACCACCGGCGGCGCATGCTCAATCGTCTCAAGCCGTCCCGGCCAACGCGTCGCCGCAAGCCCCGCCACGATCGCCGCACGCGCCTCGTCATCGGATACGCCCTCGTCGCGCATCATCGCATAAGAGAGCCGCGCGGCGATCGCGGTGTTGACGCGCTGGTGTGGCCCGGCGAGCGGCGGCGCTAGGATCAGCGCCGATCCGCCAATGTCGAGCCCGATGTGCGCCTCATCCACGACGCGCCAATCGTTCACGTAGCTCGGCGCGACACCGCGCACCGCACAATAGGCATCCATCCGCGTGCGCGGCACGGACTGCGCGCCGATCCAAACCTGGCCACCCGCAGCAGCCGCGTCGAGCTTGTCGTAAGCGATCTCCTCCAGCGTCTCGCCAAGCAATGCCGTGTGTTCGAGGTCGAGCGACACCAGCGCGGCATAAGGCGCGCGCACGAGGCGTGTGGGATCGTAGCGCCCCCCGATCCCCGCTTCCCACACCGTGAACGCGCAATGCTGCTCGGCAAACCAAGACGCGGCGATCAAAAACAGAAACTCAAACCCGCCCACCGCGTCGCCAGGGTGATCGCGCTCATAAGCGCGCGCGGCGGCTTCCGCTCTCTCCCAATGCGC
>CAZMCA010000140.1:0-8902 GCA_964564595.1 uncultured Caulobacteraceae bacterium | reverse complement strand
TGCGCAACGGCGAACTCGCGCAGAGCGCGGTCGAGATCGATCTCGCCGATAGCGCGGGCGCGCCGCAGTTTGAAATTCCAGGTCAGCCCGGCGTCGGCATGATCAATCTCTCCGATATGCTGGGCAAAGCGTTCGGCCAGCGCACCAAGCGCGTGCGCACCACGGTCGCGGAAGCGTATGCGCCGCTGGTGCAGGAAGAGAGCGACAAGCTTCTCGACACCGACGCCGTGACGAAGGAAGCTGTGAGCGCGGCCGAGCAAGACGGCATCGTGTTTCTCGATGAGATCGATAAGATCGCCGCGCGCAGCGAGCGCATGGGCGGTGGCGACGTGAGCCGCGAAGGCGTGCAACGTGATCTCCTACCGCTGATCGAAGGCACGACGGTCGCGACCAAACACGGGCCGGTGAAGACGGACCATATCCTCTTCATCGCGTCTGGCGCGTTCCATGTCGCCAAGCCATCGGACCTGTTGCCGGAGCTGCAGGGCCGCTTGCCGATCCGCGTGGAGCTAAAAGCGCTGACGCGCGAAGACTTCCGCCGCATCCTCACCGAGCCGGAAGCCAGCCTCGTGAAACAATACGAAGCGCTGCTCGCGACCGAGGGCGTGACGCTCGCCTTTGCTGATGATGCGGTGACGGCGATCGCGGAAATCGCCGCGGATGTGAACGCCGCCGTCGAGAACATCGGCGCGCGCCGCTTGGCGACGGTGCTGGAGCGCTTGCTCGACGACATCAGTTTCACCGCCGCCGACCGGCGCGGCGAGACCGTGACGATCGACGCGGCCTATGTGCGCAAACACGTCGGCGATCTCGCGAAAAACGCGGACTTGAGCCGCTTCATCCTCTAAGCAGCGAACTGGCCGGCGAGCTTCTTGAGGTTAACTTCCGGACGCGGGCCCATGTGCGAGATAACCTCGGCCGCCGCGATCGAGCCGAGTTTGCCGCAGATGTCGAGCGGCTTGCCGCGCGCGAGGCCGAACAGGAAACCCGCGGCGTAAAGATCGCCCGCGCCAGTCGTGTCGACGACCTTCGCGACCGGTTCAGCCGCGACATGCAACTGCTCGGCGTTCGCCATGATCACCGAGCCGTGAGCAGAGCGTGTCACCGCAACGATCGGGCAATCGCGCTGCGCCGTGACAAGCGCGGTTTCAAGGTCGCTGGTTTCGTAGAGCGAAAGGATCTCGCTCTCATTGGCGAACAGCACATCGATGTGTCCGGCCACGAGATGCTTGAAGCTGTCGCGATGGCGCTCGACGCAGAAGAGATCCGAAAGCGTGAGCGAGACTTTTCGGCCCGCACTGCGCGCATATTCCGCCGCGCGCACGAACGCAGCCTTCGCTTCGTCGCGGTCGAACAGATAGCCTTCGAGGAAAAGGATCGACCCGGCCTGCACGAGCGCTTTGTCGATGTCGTTCGGCTCGAGCAGTGTAGAGGCGCCGAGATAGGTGCTCATTGAGCGGCGACCGTCCGTCGTCACAGCGATCATCGAGCGCGCGGTGCCGGGCGGGCCGGGGCGGGGCGGGCTATCGAACGTGACGCCTGCTTTGCGGAACTCAGTCGTGAACTGGCGGCCGAGGTCATCGTCCGCGACCTTGCCGATGTAGCCGGCCTTGCCACCGAGGCTTGCGACGCCCGTCGCGGTGTTCGCGGCTGAGCCGCCGGCGGCGACGACGGCGCCCTTGAAGAGCACCGTCAGCGCATCGGCGCGCGCTTCATCGATCAGCGTCATCGCATCGGGCACGATGCCGTGCTGGGCGAGGAACGCATCCGGCGCCTGATAGAGCACGTCGATAATGGCGTTGCCGACCGCGACGACGTCGTATTGCGCGCTGCTCATAAATGGTTCCCCGTCGCGCGCCGCCCCCGGGCGCGCTTGCGGCGCCTTCCAAGCATTGCACGGCCCGGCTGGCAACGGCATGTTCCGCGGCATGATCAGCCGAATCGTTCTGTTGCTGGCGCTTGTTGCAGCAAGCTGCGCTACCGCGCCCGCCGCGCCGCGGGCAAGCGAAACGCCAGTCGCCGTCGCGCCGACGGGCAGTGCGGCGGCGGACCGGATCGCGCAAATGCTGCGCGGCGCAGGCCGCGAAGACGCCGCGACCATCCAAGCCGTGGAACGCGCGCTCGGCGCGCCCGATTTGCGCCGGCAAGAGGGAGCAGGGGCGGCGCTGACCTACCGGCTCGCGAACAATTGCGCGCTGCTTTTGGTGTTCGCCGCCGATGCGCGCAACGCGCTGCGGCTGACGGAAGCGACGGCTGGCCCGCGTGAGGGCGCTGAGCGGCCAAGCTTGGAGCAATGCGCGGCGGCCGCGGCCGCGCGCAGCTAGGCCGGCGTCTTCGCGCGAAACGTACAGATGTGTTTGACGGCGCAGCGCGGACAATCGGGCCGGCGCGCGAGGCAGACGTAGCGCCCGTGTAGGATCAGCCAGTGATGCGCGCCGCGGAGATATTCCTCCGGCGTGATTTTCATGAGCTGCGCTTCGACTGCATCCGGCGTCGTTCCGCGCGCGAGGCCCGTGCGGTTCGCGACACGGAAGACATGCGTGTCCACTGCGAGCGTCGCTTCGCCGAACGCTTCTGAGAGCACGACGTTCGCTGTTTTGCGCCCAACGCCCGGTAGCGCTTCGAGCGCGGCGCGGTCGTGCGGGACTTTGCCGCCGTGCTGTTCTATCAGCGCTTCAGAGAGCGCGATGACGTTCTTGGCTTTGTTGCGCCAGAGGCCGATCGTCTTGATGTGCTCGGCGACTTCGGCTTCGCCAAGCGCCGCCATCTGCTGCGGCGTGCGCGCGATGTGGAAGAGCGTCTTGGTCGCGCGGTTGACGCCCTTGTCCGTCGCTTGCGCGGAGAGCACAACGGCGACGAGCAGCGTGAACGGATTGACGTAATCGAGCTCCGTGCGCGGATCGGGGCGATCTTGCGCGAGCGCGGCGTAGAGCTCGGCGGCTTCGGCGCGCGTGAGCTTGCGGCCCGGTTTGGGCGGTGCGGACTTCGCAAGCGCCTTGACGGCGCCGCGTTTCGCAGTTGCTTTAGCGGGCATGACGCCACGCTGGCAGCGCATCGCAACCGCGCCACCGCAGGGCCCGCTCCTGATGGACGCGGTGCTGACGCCGCATCGTTCGCTTTCGTTCCCCGCGTTCAGGATCGTCATCACGTTGTTTGCAGGCGCAAATGTTGCGCTTGCCGCGTATTTCATCGCGCAAGGCGCGTATCCGGTGGTCGGGTTTCTGGGGCTCGACGTGTTGCTGCTCTGGCTTGCGTTTCGCGCCAATTACCGCGCGGCCGAGCATGCCGAGCGTGTGCAGGTCGGCGCTGAGCACATTCATTTGGCGCGCGAGAGCCGCAAGCGCTCCGATCACTTCGTCGTTAGCCCGCTCTGGGCGCAGGTGAGCCGTGATGCGCGCGGCGTACGCATCGCGTCGGGCGGCGGGGCGATGCGCGTGGGCGCTTTCCTCTCGCCGGCGGAGCAGGGGGCGTTTGCGCGGGCGCTCGATGCCGCGCTGCGGCGCGCGCGGCGCGGCGATCATAGGCCGAGCACGTCCGACATCGTGTAGAGGCCGGGCTTTTGCGTTGCGGCCCAGCGCGCGGCGGCGAGCGCGCCATCGGCGAACACCGCGCGGTCCATTGCCTCGTGTGAGAGCCGAAGCATTTCGCGCTCGGACGCGAACATCACTTCATGCACGCCGACGATGCCGCCGCCGCGCCGCACGGCGAAACCAATGCCGCCTTCGGGGCGCGGGCCGGTGACGCCATCGCGCGGCGCGAGCGTGGCGTCTGCGCGGTTGAGGTTGCGGCCCGCCGCCGCGGCGTCAGCAAGGAGGAGGGCGGTGCCCGATGGCGCATCGACCTTGCGGCGGTGATGCTCTTCGAGAATCTCAATGTCCCAATCGGGACCGAGGCGTTGCGCGGCTTGCCGCACGAGGCCAGCGAGCAGGTTCACGCCGAGACTGAAATTGCCGGAGCGCACGATGGCGAGACGTTCGGCGGCTTTCGTGATCTTGGCTTCTTCGTCCGGCGTAAGTCCGGTTGTGCCGATGATCGCGGCGCGCGTCTTGGTGCTGAGCACGTCGAGAGCAGCGAGCGTGGCGGCGGGCGTCGTGAAGTCGATCCAGACGTCTGCATCATTGGTCGCGCTCGCGACATCGACGTTGATCGTGGCGTCGCCGAACTTCGTACCGAGCGCAGGCGAGTGCAGCCGTTCGGTTGCGCCCGTGATCTTGAGGTCGGGCGCGTTCCGTGCGGCGGTGAGGAGCGCTTGGCCCATGCGGCCCGCAGCGCCGGCGATCGCGATGTGCGTTGTCATGGTCGTGTCAGCTGACGGGCGCGGACTTTGGCACGGCTTGCTGCGGCGCCCGGCTCGCCGCGGCTCTGCTGGCCGCGGGTGCGGCCTGCCGGACGGTCTTGGCGGGCGTCGGCGCCGGAGGCAAGGCGGCGCGGCGATAGATAAAGACGGCCCCGCCGATCGCGACGAGGAGCGCTACGCCCGCGATGGCGTAGGCGAGGGCCTCGTTCTGCGTGACGATCGCGCCCGCCATGTCAGGGCCGTGGAAGGCGCGGCGGATCTCGAGCACGGCGTTCATGAGCGTCAACGCGGCGGAGAGCGCCGCCGCGATTGCGGCGCGGATCGTCCAGTTTTGCCGCGCGCGGAGGAGGGCGTATCCCGCGAACAGCATCGCGGGCGCGAGATAGGCTGCAAGCAACGCGTTGAAGCCGGGCAAGCCTGTCCCTGCAGCGGGCTGTGCGCCCCACCAGGGGTTCAGGAGCAGCGCGCCCGTGACAATCGCGACGGCGGCTGAGGCGGCGAACACGCCGCCCTCAAACACGCGCAGGGGCCAGCGCGGCGCGGGGCCCAGGCGATGGGCGAGCACCAGCGCAAAGCCGATCCAGAGGCAGGTTTGGTAGCCAGCTTCGAACAAGTGCTGGTGAGCCGGCGCAATCGCAAAGGCGCGGCGCCCTTCGCCCGAGAGCGCAGCCACGAGTGCGAGCAGGGCGCAGGCGAAGATCAGTTCGCCGCTGAGTGAGCGCGGCTGATCGGCGGCGTAAATACGCGAAGCGGCGTACGCGCTCGCGGCGGCGGTGATGTAGACTACGGCGCGCGCGGCGGCGGATGCGTCCGAAAGGCTGAGCGTTGCGAGCTGCAGCGCAAGGAACGCGGCAAGCAGCACGCTCGCGGCTCGCACGCCCGCTTCGGGCCAGCGTGAGTTGAGCGCCGCGAGCGCGGGCAGTGCGAACGCGACAAACGCAGGCGGCCACGGGGCCGGCGCGAGAAACCCAAGCGCGCAGACGAGCGCGAGCGCCGCGCCCGTTGCAGCGAAGGAGCCGGTGTGCGCGTTGAGGCTGCGCGCAGAGGTATAGAGCGCGCCGCACACCAGCGCGAAGGCGCCAGCCGCGAGCGTCCAGAGCGTTGGCGCAAGTTCGCCCGCCATGCGCGCTTGCGCAGCGACGAGAAGCGCAACCGGCGCCAGCGCGGCGAGGGCTGCGCCGAGCCAGACGCCGCGCATTGCGATCGCCGCGCCGCAGAACAAGAAGATGGCGCCGATCGCGAGCGCGGCTGCGCCCGTGGCGCGCCAATCGAACGCGTCCGATGTCGGCCAGAACGCGATGGCGCATGCACTCGCGGCGGCGACGAAGAGGGCGGCGGGCGTAAAGCCCGGGCGCGCGATGGCGGCGCAGCCGATGGCGAGGGCGGTGATCAGCAAGCCAATCGCGCCGATAGCCGCGAGCGCGCCGCTTGTAAGCACGAGTGTAAGAAGCGCCGCGAGCGCACCCGCCATCGTTGCATGTGACGCGAACACGCTCTCGCGCTGCCAAACCGGGGTCAGCACGGTGTTCGCTTCGCTCCAAGTGTAAGCGATGGCGAGCACGAACAGCGCCGAACTGGCGGCTGCAGCGCTGGCGAGGGTCACAACGTCGCCGCCGCGCGCGGCCGCGAGCGCAGTCCAACCAAGTACGCTGGCAAACGCAAGCCAAGCCCAGAGCGGCTCCTGCGTGGCGCGCGCGCGCACAACGGCTGCGAGCGCAACGGCGAAGGCGACGGCAAGCCCGATCGACGAGTCGGGCGCGTTCAGCGCGAGCGCGGGCGCAGCAGCGCCAATCAGCAGCCCGAACGTGAGCAGCATGCGGCCGTACCAGACCGAAAGCAGGATCGCGCAGAGCCCAAGCGCGCCGGCGCCGAGCATGTAAGCAAGCGCAGGCGCGGCGGTTTCGCTGGTGCGCCCAACACCGATGGCGAGCGCGATGGCCGAAAGCCCAAACAGCGCGATCCAATCGGCGTAAGCGCCAGTGTGGCGGCGATGCTCGGCGAGCAGCAGCAGCCCAGCGCCCGCGAGCGCGGCGAGCGCAACGCCGACAAGCGGCGGCGCAAGACCAAGCCGCACGCTCAAAAGCGAAGCGGCGGAAACGAGCGCCGCGACCGCGACAAACGCATCGAGCCGCAGCGGCGCGCGTGGTTCTTCTGTGGCTGCCGACGCTGGCTCTGCGGCCGCGGTTGCGACGCGCGGCGGAAAATGCGGCGCGAGCGGCGGCGGCGGGCGCGGCACATGCGGGCCAATCGGCACGACGATCTGTTCTGCGGCAGTTTCAGCGGCTGGCGTTGGCGGCGCGGTCTCGATTGCGGCGGCCGCGACGCTCTCTCGCTCAGCCTGCGGCGCGGCTTGCGCAATGGCGGGCGCTGTTTCCGCTTCAACGCGCGTAGGCGCGGCTTGTTGTGCGGGGAGGGCGGGCAACGCTTCGCCGAAGGTCAGCGCGGCGAGCTGGCGCTCGAGATGCGCGATGCGGGCATGCGCGTTGATCAGCGCTGCGGCGTGCCGGTCCGTGCGCCGGTAGGCGACGTAGAGCAGCACGCTGCCTGCGCCGATTCCGAACGCGGCAAGCGCCGCGGCAAAGAGAAGTATTCCGCCCATCTCGCGGGGCGGAATTTCGGCTGTGGAGAAGGGGAGGTCAATCGCGCGCGCTTGTAAGGCGCGGTCGGGGCGTTACCGGCTGGGCCCGTCTGCGGCAGCGTCGAAGAAGCGCTTTACGGTATCGAAGAAGCCCTGCGTCTGCGGGTGGGCGTCCTCGCCGCATTCGCGCGCGAACTCTTCCAGCAGCTTTCGTTGCTTCGCGGACAGGTTCACAGGCGTCTCGACGAGGATTTCGACATGGAGATCGCCGCGATCGCGCGCGCGCAAGCTCGTCATGCCTTTGCCCTTTAGGCGGAACCGGCGCCCGGTTTGCGCGCCCGAGGGAACCTGGATCTTCGCGCGATCGCCATCGATCGTCGGGATTTCGACTTCGCCGCCGAGCGCCGCCGTCACCATCGGCACTGGCGCGCGGCAATAGAGATCGGGCCCATCGCGCTCGAACAGCGAATGCGGGCGCACGGAGAGGAAGAGGTAGAGATCGCCGGGCGGGCCGCCGCGCGCGCCGCTATCGCCTTCGCCCGCGAGCCGGATGCGCGTGCCGTCTTCCACGCCCGCGGGGATTTTCACGGAGAGCGTGCGCTCTTTTTGAACTTGGCCGCGCCCGCCGCAGGATTTGCAGGGCGTTTTGATCTGCTGGCCGCGCCCATGACACGTGGGGCAGGTGCGCACGACGCGGAACATGCCGTTGCCGCCTTGCACTTGGCCTTGGCCGTTGCACGTGCGGCAGATTTCGAGCGGCGCGCCGCCTTCGGAGCCAAGGCCGTTGCATGGCTCGCACGCCATGCCGCGCGGCACGACGATCTCGCGCTCCAAACCGCGGAACGCATCTTCGAGGCGGATTTCGATATCGAAGCGCAGATCGCCGCCGCGCTCGGGGCCGTTGCGCGGACCGCCGCGCCGGCCGCGGGCGCCGAAAATGTCGCCCATGTCGCCGCCGAACATCTCGTTGAAGATGTCCGCGAAGTCCTGGAAGCCTTGCGCGCCAGGACCGGCGCCGGGGCCACCGCCGTTGAACGCGGCGCGGCCGTAGCGATCATACGCGGCGCGCTTCTCGGGGTCCGAGAGCACGGCGTAAGCCTCGCTCATTTCCTTGAAGGCGTTTTCGCTGTCCTTGCAGCCCGGATTTTGATCCGGGTGATGCTTCATCGCGAGTTTGCGATAGGCGGACTTGATCGCGGCTGCGTCGGCGGTCTTCGCAACGCCGAGGATTTCGTAATAGTCGCGCTCGCTCATGCCATTTTTTCCGACATCGCCCCCGTCCGCCATCCCGGATGGCTAAGGGCCATCCGGGCGGCGATCGTCGAAATTACGCGCTTTTCTTGTTGTTGCCGTCGACTTCTTCAAACTCGGCGTCAACGACGCCGTCTTGATCGGCGCCGCCGCCAGCGTCACCGCCGCCTTGCGCGCCTTGGCCGTAGAGCACTTCGCCGATCTTCATCGACGCTTGCACGAGCGTTTGCGTCTTCGCGGCGATATCGGACGGGTTGTCGCCCGCCAGCGCTTCGCGAAGCGTCGTGATCGCGCTTTCGATCGCAGATTTATCGCCAGCAGCAAGCTTTTCGCCGTGCTCGGCGAGCTGACGCTCGGTCGAGTGGATCAGCGCTTCGCCTTGGTTCTTGGCTTCGGCGAGCTCACGGCGCGACTTGTCTTCGCCCGCGTGCTCTTCGGCGTCCTTCACCATGCGCTTGATGTCGTCTTCCGAAAGACCGCCCGACGGCTGAATGCGCATCGATTGTTCTTTGTTGGTCGCTTTATCTTTGGCGCCGACGGAGACGATGCCGTTCGCGTCGATATCGAACGTGACTTCGATCTGCGGCATACCGCGCGGGGAGGGCGGGATGCCGATGAGGTCGAACTGCCCAAGCGCGCGGTTGTCCGCCGCCATTTCGCGTTCGCCTTGGAAGACGCGGATCGTAACGGCCTGCTGATTGTCTTCAGCGGTCGAGAACACCTGGCTCTTCTTGGTCGGGATCGTGGTGTTGCGCTCGATCAGGCGCGTGAACACG
>CAZMCA010000139.1:0-8909 GCA_964564595.1 uncultured Caulobacteraceae bacterium | reverse complement strand
CAGCGCGAGCCCAAGCGCCACATCCAAAACATCGCCGATCTCTTCAAGCTCTACGAAGAAGGCAAGATCAAGCCGCGCATCTCCAAGCATTATCCGCTGAAGGATGCGGCGCAGGCGATCAAGGACCTGCAAGACCGCAAGGCCACCGGCAAAATCGTGGTCAACATCGGTTGATTGCGATGCGTGTTCGCGCTCTCGCGCTCGCCGCCTTGGTCGCGCTCGCCGCGCCGGCGGCGAGTGCGGTCGTCATTCTCGAACGCACGTGGCGCGCCAATGGCGGCAGCGACGAGAATTGGGCCGCGGGTTTTGAGGCGCATGACGCGCTCGCACGCGAGCCGCAGTTTCGCGCAATGGTCGCGCTCACGCAGGACCGGCGCGAATGGGGCGTCGCGTCCGGCGTGTGGCTCGGCAACGCTGGCGGCTCCGCGTACGTGCTCACCGCCGGCCATGTCGTGACGGATGGGACGAGCGCTGAACAAATTGAGCTGCGGAGCGCGGGCGGCACGGTGCGCCGCGGCGTCGAGTACTTCGTGCATCCGGGCTGGAACAACCGTGTCGATACGCGCGGCGGGATGGACTTTGCGATCATTCGCTTCGATGGTCCGCTCAACGATGCGGGGCCCCCGCCCGCGCTCTATTCGGGGCGCGATGAACTAGGCAAACGCGCAGTGATGATCGGCGCGGGCACACACGGCGTTGCGCCCTACGGTCACGGCTATCGCTTTGGCCCCAATCACGGCGACGTGCTGACGGCGGCGGAGAACGTGATTGACCGCGTCGTGCCCGTGCAGCTTGGCGGGGAACTCGGCGATTGGGGCAATCACCTCGTCATTGATCTCGATGAGCCAGACGGAAACAAGAATCGCCTTGGCGACCGCGCGCCGGTCTCGCCGCTCGAAGGCGTGCTGGCGCCGGGCGATAGCGGCGGTTCGCTTTGGGCAAATTTCGGCGGGCGCTGGCGCGTGGTGGGCGTGAACTCCAGCGGCGATCCTGGCGCGGATTATCAGGACGTTTCCAACTTCGCGCGCGTCTCAACGCAGCGGCAGTGGATCCGCTCCGTGTTTCCCGGCGCGCGGTTCGAGGGCGACAAGACCGACTAGCTAGCGGTGGTGCGCGAGTTCAGGCTCGGGCGGCGCGACGTGCACCTCTTTTGCGAGCGTGCGCGCATCTTCGATGGCGCGGCGGAAACGAACGGGTTCGGCCATTGGCGGGAAGTGGATGTGGGTCTCACCCGTGCCGGTGACGACGATTGCGCCATAGCCGAACAAGAGGCCGAAAAAGCTCTGCTTGAGATTGACGCCCTCAACGCTTTCTACGGCGAGTTCCTCTGTGACTCGCCGGAAGAAGCCGCGTTTTAGGATGATGCGCTGATCGGTGACGGCGAATTCCGTGGTCGACATCTTGATCGCGGCCCACAGGAAGATGAACACGCCGACCACGGCGACGCCGAGCACGAGGAGCGCGGCCCACGCCCCGAGCCACAGTGCAAACGGCCAGCGGCCGCGCATCAAAATGCGCTCGCCGGCGGCCAAGCTCTTGTCGACGTACTGCGCCATGCGCGGGCAACGCCCGGTTCCGCGCGCGAGTTCCCACGCCTAAGCGGCGGCGGTTTTCTTGCCCGGACGCGCCGGCGGCGTTTGCTGCGCCTCGCGCGCGCGTTGCGCCCAGGCGGCGACATCGGCCGCGCCCGGCAACGCCGCATCGCCCCAGGCGCGATCGGCTTCATCGCTGGCGCACCAAGTAGCGATTTCGGCCGCGAGCGCTGCGGGATCGGCGCCGATCAGCTCATCGGCGTCCTCAACACCACACGCAACGAGCGCTTGCGCCTCACGGCTGCGCAGGTTTGGCACCGTGCACGCCAAGCGCGCCTGCGCTTGCCAGCCAGCGATGAGGCGCGCGGAGACGTGTTTTTGATCGATCATCACAGCCGCCGTCGCGGGGGCCACGGCGAGAAGATCGGACACCGTGCGCACGCCGACGGATTCAAGGCGGCGCGCCGTCTTCGGGCCGATCGAGGGCGCATCGACGACCGGATCGTCCGGATGCAGCATGTACGCAGCCTTCTCCGCTTTCGCGGCGGCGGGCTTTGCCGCTTCGGCTTCTGGCGGCGCGGTCTGCGTCAAGGTGAGTGTTGGCGGCGCAGCTTGCGGGCGCGGCTGTGCGGGTTTTCCGCCCGCTTCCGCCGGCGGCGGCGCGACAAGAGTGGCTTCCGGCTGCGGCTTCGCTTCGGGCTTTTGTGCCGGCGCGGGCGCGGCCTTCGCGACCGGCGCGGGCTTTGGCGCCGGTTTTGGCTTGGGCTCGGCCTTGGCCTTCACAGGTTTGGCGCTGCGATCGGGCGCGCCTTCGCCTGCCTTCGTGCCGGTTTCACGCGGCCACTTCGCATCGAGCGACGAGAGCGGCGTCTTCGAGACCTCGGCGGCGTAGAGCGCCCGCACGACCTTATCGTCTTCGCCCAGCGTTTCGCGCACTTTGCCAGTGCGGCGGAATTCTTCGTATTGGGCCGTCACCAGCTTGCGCTCGTTCACGTCTTCGATCTTCGCAAGCACCATCTGGATCGGCACTTCGAGCGCGAGGAAAAACGCCTGCAAGCCGCAATTCATTTGCGGCGGCTTGACGCCAGCTTCTTCGAACGTGCGATCTAGAATCTGCGCGAGCCCAACGGCAGCGTGCCCCACAAGGCGCGCGATCGTATCCTTCAACTCCTGGTCGAGCCCGCTTGGCGGATCTTTCACGCCGGCGGCGTGATCGTAGTGATCGATGATCGTCTCGTAGTGCTTGGTCGAGGCGTTGGCGCCTGCGCGGACCATGTCGGCGAGCCATTTGTCGCCAGCAGTGCGCTCTAGCTTGGGGTAGCCGCCGAGATCGGCTTCGATGATGCGCTGGAACGTTCCGTAGGACTTCGAGAAGCTCCACTCGACCGCGCGGTGGATGACGCCCTCTTCCTCGGTCTGGTGCGTGTGGAAGGGCTGGATCGGATCGACGTAATAGTGGCTCATCACGCCGGCGCACCAAGCGGCCTGCGCCCAATCCTTTTCTTTGATCGCGCGCACGGTGCGGCGCTGCCATTCCTCGCAGGCCTCGATGGCGCCGCCCCATTCGCCCTCACGCACGTGCAGCACGTGGTTCTTGAAGTCCTTGAAGACTTCGTCCGGGGCCTTGGCGCCTTTGAGATAATCGTGGTGGTGGTGCAGCAGGAGCGTACGCCAAGCTTCGGCGTCCGGGCTCTGCAAATGGCGCAGCGCATCCACCGCGAGCCGGTGGTGGTTCGACGTGCAGCGGGAAGCGAACACGACGGTGTAAAGCAGCGACATTTGTAGCGAACCCTTTCGACCGGTTAAGCGCTCGCCTAAATCAGTTAAGCGCGCGTTAACCGGTCGAAATTCGTTCCGCTTACGGCTTGATCGCGAGGTCCCATTCCACGCTGATCTGTCCGCAAAGCCATTCCTGGCGCCGCTCCAGCGTCTGGCGGTTCCACTCCGTCACGTTCTCGATCGTGCGGGTGATGGCGCGCACCGGGAAGCCGCGGCGGAAGTAGACATCGAGCTTTTCCGGGAACGTGCGCTGGCCGGCCTCATCGTCCTGCTTGTCGGTGACGAGCAGGTAGTTCGCGATCATGTTTGAGTAGGCGTTATAGAGCTTCGGATCGGACGGGAAATATTGCAGCCACCATTGCGTGGGCGTCCGCGGCAGCACGTGTTCGACGTTCGCGTCATCGACGCGCATGCGCAGCACTTCGCCGAAGATGGCGTTGACGCGCCACATCAGATAGCGCCGGTGCGGATCGCGGTTGGACGAGCGGCTAACGCGCTCGAGTAAGTCTTCGCGCATCTTGTTGGTGATCTCGAGATCGCTCGCGATCGTCAACAGGGGTTTGCTATCGAGTACGATGCTGCGGAAAGCGCGATCGATGCGTGAGCTCAGCACGCGGTTATCGAACACGCGCAAATTGGCGCCGGCCATCAGACGCTCGTAGACGAGGAAGAAGCGCTGCGTGGAGTCGACCTTCTCCGGGCGCTCGGCGCGCGCGGCGAGGAACGCGATCGCGAGCGGCTCCCAATCTTCCAGCTGCAGCAATTGCAGGCACTTGATGCGCCGCTGCACGTCCGATGTATCGGGACCCGCTTGCACCGCCACGTTGATAAGATCGCGGTGCACGTCGCAAAGGCGCGGAAGGACTTCGAGCAGGAACCGCTTGACGCCCACGCGCTTGGCGATCGTCTCACGCAGCGCGCCGACATCGCCGGGCGAGATGATGGGGCCGGCGCCCAGAAGCAACGGAATGTAGCGCAGCAGACGGGCGAAATTCTCCCGGCTGCCCGAGCGTTCTTCCTTCAGCTCCCAGATGCGCGCAGCCTCTTTCACATCGTCTGCGGAGAGATCGCGGCTGTTGAGCAGAACGCCCTTTAGAATATCCGGTTGCGACAGCGTCTTGCCGCGATTGTGCATCGTCTCGAACACGGTGGCGGCGCCGCCCGCTTCATCAGCGTCGATCACGTTCATCGTCGTGCAGCGCGCGATGAAGCGGATCAGCGTTTCCAGCGCGGCGGCATCCATCGCATCCAGCGCATCGGCGATCTCGCGCGCGGCGAGGATGAGGCATTCCTGCGAGTCTGTTGTGAAATCGGTCAGGTCCGCGAGTTGCCGCATGCGGCCGGGGGTCTGCACCCAGTAGTGAAAGAAATCGGCTTCGGCGGGGCGTAGTTGGATGCGCCCGCCCGCGCCGCCATCGGCCGCCGCGACCAGAGACTGGAAAAGTTTGGCGTGCTGTACGAGCCGGTCGCGCGCGTAGGCCATGATCATCGTGAGCGTCGTCAGCCGCTGCTGGCCGTCCGCGATGTCGAGAAACTTGCCGTCGCGAATGAACACGATCTGGCCGATGAAATAGAACGTCGATTTGTTATCGAGCGCGGTGCGCAGATCGGCGATCAGTTGGCCGACCTCACGCGTCGTCCATGTGTACGGGCGCTGGAACGGCGGGATGCGCAGCGTGACCGGGCGCAGCAGAATGCTCGACAGACTGAGTATCTGCGAGACGAGACCCAACGGGATCTCGCCAAATGGGTTGCCCGGCATTGTCTTCCCTCGCACATCCCCCCTCAGCCGGGAGCGTTACAGGGCGGACAGGCGCCTGCAAAAGCCCCGCGGAACGGTTCGCGGCGCGGCGTTACGAAATCGACACAGGCGGTTCGCGGAACGTGAGATCGGCTCTCAGCTCCAGCGTTGCGGTAAAGCCGCGCGCAGCGAACGCGGGCGCGAGCGGGCGCGCCGCCAGCGCATCCGTGAAGATCGCGCGTTGCGGAGCCGACGCCTCCCCCTGTGTGAGATTGAGCACGTCGGCGACGCGGCGCGCGATCGCGGCTCCGCTGTCGAGCCAGGTGACGCCCGCAGGCGCGGCCGCTTCCAGTTCGCCGCGCAGCAGCGGAAAGTGCGTACAGGCGAGCGCGACCACATCGATTTCCGCTCCGCCCGGTGCTGCGAACAACCCAGCAATCGCCTCGGAAATTGCGCGCGGGTCCGGCGCGCCGCCAGCGAGCTTGGCTTCGGCGGCCGCCACGAGCGCCGTCGAGCCGAACCGCACCACACACACGCCGCTTGCGAAACGCGCAATCAGATCATCGGTGTAGGCGCGCGCAACGGTCGCGGGCGTGGCGAGCAGCCCGATCGCGCCGGTCTTCGAGAGCGCCGCCGCCGGCTTGATCGGCGGCACGACGCCGACGATTGGAACTGTGAGCGCCGCGCGCGACGCCTCCAGCGCAATGGTGGAAGCCGTGTTGCACGCCATCACGACCACGTCGGGCGCAAGCTCCGCCACGAGCGCGGCAAGCAAGACAGGCACGCGCGTCTGCAGCGCCGCATCCGACTTCGCGCCATAGGGCAGCCAGGAATTGTCTGCCGCATAGTCGAACGCGAGCGGCAGCCGCGCGGCGATCATCGCGTCTAGCACGGACAGGCCGCCAACGCCCGAATCGAACACCAAAGCGCGTTTCATGCGCTATTCGTAACCCGGCGGCGGCCTCGCCAACCCATAATGTGCGTGCGGCGCGCCCGTCGCCTGCGCCCACATTTGGTCGCCCCACGAAAAATGCCACCACTCGTTGCGGAAGTTCGAGAAGCCAGCGTCCGCCATCAGCCAATAGAGCAGCCGCCGGTTCGCCATCGCTTCATCGTGCGAGAACGAGAAGGCCTGCGCATGCGGCGGCTCGAAGAGATCCGTCTCCGCGAGGGGGCTCGCATCGTCGAACAGCGAGCCCATCCACAGCGGCGGCCCATCGACCATCGCAATGGTGAGATCAACCGCGGCGCCCGTCGCGTGCGGCGCGGGGCGCTTGGGATCCTCTGTCGGCGCCGCCCAGTACTGGCCAACGCCGGCCTTCACCTCCGCATCGGTCATGTCTGGCCAGCGGCGCTTCAACTCGTTGGGCATCCAAACATTGTGGAAATAGTTCTGCACCGCGCGGGGGCGCCATGCATCGTAGAGGTGGAGGCAGAGGCCTTGGTCGCGGAGTCGCCCATCGACGCCCTGGAGCCGCCGCGCCACCGATTCGCGCATCAGCAATTTGTCGATCGCGCCGGGTGCGGGCGCCCAGTACGGCGGGTTGCGATCGTGGGCGTAATAGTTCCTTCCGGATAGTCCGAAATCGGACGCTTCCACGAGCGGTTCGCTGAACAAATCCGCTCCCTCCGCGACCGGCCAGTCGCGGTACGAACCCTTCGGAATCGTTAACGATTCTCGGGAGGGAATCGCTTTAGACCGCAGGGAGGCAAGAGCGCCGAACATACCTGTTAGCTACTTAGTAATCATGTTCCCCAAAATGGAGAACTGGGGTAGTAGGCGGGTTCATCTTCATCGTCCATGAGGCCGCATTGGGGCGGCGGCGGTAGAGCAAAATCGGGGTCCGGACATGAGCCGCATTGGAACTTCCTCCGTCGTCTTCGTGACGTTGTCGGGCCTGTTCTGGGGCGGCTGGGTCGTTGGCTCGCAAACTCCGCAAGGCCAAGAGGCCCTCGCCGATGCGTATGAAGCGTACGCTGCTCAGCAATCGGCGGTGAACGAAGATCTGTTCGCGCCGGATGCGCTGCGCGCTCTGGTCTGCGGCGAAAACGGCCCGGTGGCTGAAGGCGCGCGCCCGTGCCTCGCCGTTGCGGCGGCTGGCCGTCTCTTCATCGTCGACGCCGGTTCGGGCGCCTCGAGCGCGCTCTCACGCCGCAACGTCCCGCTCGGCCACCTCGAAGCCGTGCTGCTTACCGGCGGCGATTTCACCCGCGGCGCCGACCTCGACGAGCTGTTCGTCGCCTACTCGCGCACGGACAATGCGCTCCTCCCGGTTTACGGCCCCGCCGACGCGCAGCGCATGGTGGAAGGCCTGAACCAAGCCGCCGGCCTCGATGGCGCGACGCGCGGCCTGCAAGCCTGGGGTCCCGCGCCTGAGCCGGGCCGCTCAGTGATCGTGTTCGAAGGCGATGGTCTGGTGGTTTCCGCGTTCACGACGCAGGAAGACGCGTTCCACGGCCGCGTCGGCTACCGCTTCGACTATCACGGCCGCTCGCTGGTCGTCGCCGGCGATGGCCGCGCGGAATGGGCTTCGGCTGCTGCTGACGCGGATGTCGTTCTGCACAGCGCGCAAACGCGCTCGCTGGCGCATCTCCATCAAGAGGGCGGCGCCACAATCGCGGAAGTCGCCGCCGAAGCGCGCCGCGCCAATGCCGGTACGGTGGTTCTCTCCAGCGCGAGCTCCAACTCGCTCGCGGCGGCCATGCAGGTCCGTGAAGCGCGCGCGGCGGGCCTCAACGACGTCGTGGCGGCCCGCGAAGGCATGCTGCTCGAGCTGCCGCTCGCGAACCACGAAGTGAACGTCCGTCCGCTCTAAGACGCATTCTGTGAGCTGCGGTACGTGTTGGCGCCTGTCTGACGGTTCAGACAGAGTCTGTTCACGCGCCTTACCCACGCCATGAAAGCTGGAGTAAAGAGCAGGCCGACATGCGCCCGCTCCGCGCCCTTCTGATCGCGCTCGCACTGGGCGCTGCTTGCGCCACGCCGGCTGCGGCCGATCGCTTTGCGCTCGATTATCAGGGCAGCACGATCGGCGTTCTGCCGCTCGGCGATGTGACGCTCGATTTCGACGTGACCGACACGCGCTATTCCGTGCTCGCGCGTTTGAGCTCCAGCGGCCTCGTCTCGATGTTCGAGCGCACCCGGCTTGTCGCCAGCGCGGAAGGCCGCATCGAAAACGGACAAGTGCGCTGGGAGCGCTACGATCTTGATCACCATTACAGCCGCAAGCATCGCGTGATCGGCATGTTCCCGACCGCCGAGGGCATCACGGCCGAGATCAATCCGAACTTCCGCCTTTGGGGCGAACCGCCTACGAGCGACGCGCAACGCCGCGCCTCGCGCGATCCGCTCTCCTCGCTCGTTGCGATGGCTGTCGACGTGCAGCGCACGCGCACGTGCAACGCCGATTACCCGACATTCGACGGCCGCTGGCACTACACGCTGGAACTGCGCGGCGGATCGCGCGATCGCGTCGATAGTGGCGGCTATGAAGGCCCCGCTCTGCGCTGCCGCATGCGCTACGTGCCGGTCGCTGGTTTCGAGGCCGGCGATGGCGGCCGGCGCCGCATTCCTGAGGGCGACATCTGGTTTGCGCTCGTTGAAGGCGCGAGCCTCGCGCCGCCCGTGCGCATCCGCCTGCCGATGGGCGTTGCGCGCGCGCATATCGCGCTCGCACGCTGGCGGCGGCCCTCTGTTGAGATCGACACGGCAGAGTCCGTCACGACCACGCCCACACCATGAATGTAAGGCGCGCTGCGGCGGAGCTCACCATCGCCGTTCTCGATCAAGGGCGCACCTTCGAGGATGCGCTCGCCGACACGAAAAGCTTCAGCGCGCTTGAGGGCCGCGACCGCGC
>CAZMCA010000138.1:0-8996 GCA_964564595.1 uncultured Caulobacteraceae bacterium | reverse complement strand
GCTTCGGCTGAATGAAGGTGCGGCCGACATAGTGGTTGCGGATGATGCCGAGTTCGTAGGGGATGCCAGAGGCTTCGGCAAAGCCCATCGCCGCGGGCACGCCGCTATCGGGCACCGGCACGATCACGTCAGCCTGCACCGGCTGCTCTTTCGCGAGACGCTGACCCGAGCGCTTGCGCACTTCGTAGACGCTGCGCCCGTCGATCACAGAGTCGGGGCGCGCGAAATAGACGAACTCGAACACGCAAGGCCGCGCGGGCTGCTTGGCGAACGGGAAGTAGCTGTCGATCTGCGGGCGGCCGTCCTTGCCAGCGGTGACGACGATGACTTCGCCGTTTTCAACGGTGCGCACGAATTTCGCGCCGATCATATCGAGCGCGCAGGTTTCGCTGGCGAGGATCGGCGCGCCGTTGCGATCGCCCAGCACAAGCGGACGGATGCCGAGCGGATCGCGCGCGCCGATTAGCATGTTGTTGGTGAGGCAGACGAGCGCGTAGGCGCCCTGGATCTGGTGCAGCGCTTCGACGAAGCGATCGACGACCTTGGCGCGCCGGGAGCGCGCGATCAGCTGCAGGATGCACTCGGTGTCGGACGTCGATTGGAAGATCGCGCCGTCATCGACGAGTTGCTCGCGCAGGAGGCGGGCGTTGGTGAGGTTGCCGTTGTGGCCGATCGCGAAGCCGCCGAGCGAGAGATCGGCGAACAGCGGCTGGACGTTGCGGAGGATCGTGCCGCCCTGTGTGGCGTAGCGCGTGTGGCCAATGGCGTGCGTGCCGGGGAGCCGCTCTGGCAGGCCTTCGCCGGAGAAGTTATCGCCGACGAGCCCAAGGTGCCGTTCGGTGTGGAAGCGCTCGCCATCGAACGTGACGATGCCGCAGCCTTCCTGGCCGCGGTGCTGCAGCGCGTGGAGCCCGAGGGCGGAGAGGACGGAGGCGTCCTCGCTGCCGAAGACGCCGAACACGCCGCACTCTTCGTTCAAGCAATCGGGCGCATCCCGCTCTTCGTCTGAAAAGCGGGAGAACCAAGCTTGCGGGTCCATTGAATTACCTCAGGGCTGCGCCGGCGGGGGCGACTCAGTCTGGCGTCTGCGGTCGATGATATCAGACGCGCGCTGGCGCGCCTGCGGCAGAAGCCGTTCAAGACCGACGGCCACACCCTCGTAAATGGGGTATGTCCGCGCATTCGCAATTGCCGCAGGCATCGCGGCCTGCGGAGAAATAGCAGGCGAATCCGTGGTTTGGCGCATCAGCAGCACAAAGAGCGCGACCACGAGCACCCCGCGCAGCACCCCGAAGGCCAATCCGGCGGCCCGGTCGAAGCTGCCAATTTCCGTCGATTGGTGGGCCGTCTTGGCGACCACCGACGTGATGAACATGATGATGAAGAACACCACCAGGAAGATCAGGAGCCCGGCCGCAACCGTGGCGAGCGAGCCTTCCAGTGACGTGAAGTTCTCCACGAGGCCGCGCCCGCGCTCGGCCAGATAGACCGCCGCGACCGCCGCGCCGATGAAGGCGATGATCGAGAAGATTTCGCGGATGAGGCCCCGCGCGAAGGCCATGATGCCTGAGAACGCCACAATTGCGAGCGCGACCAGGTCGAACCAGGTGATGCCAAAGCCGTCCATTATCGCCTTCTCCCCTCCGAAGGCGCCGTCAGAAGGGCCGCAAGATCGCCCAGCCGGGCAATTTCACGGACACTCAGGCCGCCGCCGCCGCGCTTGCCATCGCCCCCGCTGGGCGGCGCAAGCGCCGACTTGAAGCCGAGCTTAGCCGCTTCTTTGAGGCGCAAATCCGTCCGCCCCGCCGGCCGGATATCGCCCGAAAGCGCGACCTCCCCGAAGGCTACGCAGTCCTTCGGCAAGGGCTCGTCCGCCAGGGCTGAGATCAGGGCCGCCGCGACCGCGAGATCGGCGGCGGGCTCCGTGATCCGGAGGCCACCGGCCACGCTGAGGTACACGTCGCGCCCGCCGAACGCCAGCCCGCAACGGGCTTCCAGCACCGCCAGGATCATGGCGAGACGCGCGGAATCCCACCCGACGACGGCCCGTCTTGGGGTGCCGTAAGCGGCGGGGGCCGCGAGGGCCTGGATTTCGACCAGCACGGGACGCGTGCCTTCTACGCCGGCGAACACCGCCGCGCCGCTCGCGCGCTCACCGGCGCCGCCGAGGAAAAGTGCCGAGGGGTTCGGCGTTTCCTTGAGGCCGCCTTCGGCCATTTCGAACACGCCTATCTCGTCGGTCGGGCCGAAGCGGTTCTTCACGGCGCGCAGAATGCGGAAAGTGTGGCCGCGCTCGCCCTCGAAATAGATCACCGAGTCGACGAGATGCTCGACGACACGGGGGCCAGCGATCTGGCCGTCTTTCGTGACGTGCCCCACGAGGACGATGATCGCGCCGGAGCGTTTGGCGAAACGCACCAGTTCGTGCGCGCAGGCGCGGACTTGCGTGACCGTGCCCGGCGCAGCGTCGATGCCATCGGCCCACACGGTCTGGATCGAGTCCACGATGACGAGATCGGGCTTCAGTCCTTTGAGGCCTTCGAGGATTTGCCGCAGGTCGGTTTCGGCCGCGAGATGAACGGGCGCGTCGGAAACGCCGAGGCGGCGGGCGCGATCCTGAATTTGCGCGAGCGCTTCTTCGCCGGTGACGTACGCGACGGTGCGGCCGGATTTCGCGAGGGCTGCGGCAGCCTGCAGAAGCAGCGTCGATTTGCCGACGCCGGGATCGCCGCCAACGAGGATCGCTGACGCCGGAACGAAGCCGCCGCCGCAAACGCGATCGAGTTCTGCGATGCCGGTGGCGAGGCGCGGGGGTGGTTCGGATTGGCCGGAGAGATCGGCGAACGCCACGCCCTTCGCGCGCTTTCCGGTCATGGGCGCGGCGAGCGCGCCGGGCGTGACGCTGCGCTGCGCGGTTTCCTCGACCAGCGTATTCCACGAGCCGCAGGCTTCGCACTTGCCGAGCCATTTTGGATGCAGCGCGCCGCAGGCTTGGCAGATGAAGACGGTGTCGGACTTAGCCATCGCGTGTTCTGCGCAAAGAACTATCCCTAGTGCGATTCCTTAGTCGTTGAGGCCGGCGATCTCCAGGCTGAAGCGGGGCCAGTTCGGCCAGTGGAAGAAGGTGATCCAGACGAGGCGCTTGGACATGCGGGCGCCGGCTTCGGCGACAGTGAAGCCTTCGGGCACGCGGTGAACGCCGTCCGATCCGTCGGGCCAGAATTCGGGTTCTTCGTAGCCGCATTCGCCCCATGCGCGGCAGATCAGCGTGTCGCCGAGATAGGCTTCAGCGCAGATCCATTCGTGAGGGCCGATGGAGAGTTCGATGCGGCCATCGCCGCGATTGCTGGCGAAGGCGATGGTGGCGACATCCTTCGCATTCTCGAAAACGGCGAGGCGCGCTTCGAGATCGGGGCCGATCCAGTTGGGCTCGCGCTCCACGATGCGCACGAAGCGATCGATCAGATCGACGGCCGCATCGCGCGCCGAGCCCCAGCCATCCTCGTGGAAGTCGTAGTGCGGGGCGCGGGGCGGGGGCGCTTTCTCCATGCCGATTTGAGAGCGCGCCGGGCTCTGCTAGGCAAGACGCAAATGCGCGAGCGACGCAGGATGGGGGACGTATGAGCGGGGCGGCGGGCGAAGAGAGCAAGCACCACACGGCAACGGGCCGAGAGCGCACGGTGATTGGCGCTTCGTCGCTTGGCACGGTGTTCGAGTGGTACGATTTTTATCTCTACGGCTCGCTCGCGGCGGCAATCTCGGCGCATTTCTTTTCGGGCGTGAACGAGACGACGGGGTTCATCTTCGCGCTGGCGGCGTTCGCGGCGGGGTTCGCGGTGCGCCCGTTCGGGGCGCTGGTGTTTGGACGCATCGGCGATGTCGTCGGGCGCAAGAACACGTTTCTCGTGACGATGGCGATCATGGGGCTCTCGACGTTCCTCGTCGGGCTGCTGCCAGGGTACAATCAGATTGGCGTATGGGCGCCCATTGCGCTGGTGATCTTGCGCTTGCTGCAGGGCTTGGCGCTCGGCGGCGAGTACGGCGGCGCGGCCGCCTACGTCGCCGAGCACGCGCCGAACGGGAAGCGCGGGCTTTACACGAGTTGGATTCAGACGACGGCGACGATTGGGCTGTTTCTCTCGCTGATCGTGATCATGGCGACGCGCGTGACGCTCTCGAAGGAAGATTTCGACGCGTGGGGCTGGCGAATTCCGTTCCTCGTTTCGATCGTGTTGCTCGCGATCTCGATGTGGATCCGGATGCAACTGCAAGAGAGCCCGGTCTTTCAGAAGATGAAGGAAGAGGGGCAAGCGTCGAAGGCGCCGCTGGCGGAGGCGTTTGGGCGTTGGAGCAATGGCAAGATCGTGCTGATCGCGCTCTTCGGCGCAGTCGCTGGGCAGGCGGTGGTTTGGTACACGGGGCAGTTCTACACGCTGTTCTTCCTTGAGCGCGTGTTGAAGGTCGATGGGTTGGCGGCGAACGGTTTCATCGCGATTTCGCTGCTGATCGGGACGCCGTTCTTCATTCTGTTCGGGTGGTTGTCGGACAAGATTGGGCGAAAGCCGATCATTCTTGCTGGCTGCGCGCTGGCGGCGGCGACGTTCTTTCCGCTCTTCGGCGCGCTGACGGAGGCGGCGAACCCGGCGCTTGCGCATGCGCAACGCACGGCGCCGGTCGTCGTACGCGCCGATCCGGCGACGTGCTCGCTGCAATTCGATCCGGTCGGCCGCAACAAGTTCGATTCCACGGCGTGTGATGTGGTGAAGAATTTCCTGTCGCGCGCGGGCGTGTCGTATGCGAACGAGGCTGTCGCGCCAGGCTTGCCAACGGAGGTGCATATCGGGCGCGAGCGGTTCGTGGCGCCTGATCCGCGGCTGCCGGATGGCGCGGTGCGCACCGAGGCGATCACCGAGTTTCAGGGCATGCTGCGCGGCGCGCTCGATGCGCATGGCTATGCGGCGGTTGCTGATCCTGCGCGCATCAACGCGCCGCTGGTGATTGGGATTTTGGCGCTGCTCGTGATCTACGTGACGATGGTGTACGGGCCGATCGCGGCGCTTCTGGTGGAGCTTTTCCCGACGCGCATCCGCTACACGTCGATGTCGCTGCCATATCACATCGGCAATGGCTGGTTCGGCGGGTTCTTGCCGACGACGGCGTTCGCGATCGTCGCGGCGAGCGGCAATATCTATGCGGGGCTTTGGTATCCGGTG
This sequence comes from uncultured Caulobacteraceae bacterium, assembly GCA_964564595.1. GTDB lineage: Bacteria > Pseudomonadota > Alphaproteobacteria > Caulobacterales > Aquidulcibacteraceae > JBEVOS01. The sequence goes on along the minus strand of CAZMCA010000138.1, from coordinate 3,783 downwards.
ATCATCGCGAGCGCGACGGTGCTAATCGGGCTGCTGCTTCTGCCGGAGACGAACAAGCGCGACATCGACGCCTAGGCCGGCGCTCGCTGGCGCCCAGCGATGAGCGGAATGAGGTAGCCGATCAGCAGTGCTGTGTTGGGGGCGATGTTGAGCGCATAGCCGGTGAGCGCGGAGATGGCGCCGTCAATCAGGTACCATGCCAAGACGCTGATCGTGATGAGGCGCCAAATGCGTCCGCCTTGCGGGCCGAGCGCGTGTGCGGCTTCGAACGCGGCGTAGAACGTGAGGCTCCAACCGAGCGTGACTGCGCCCATGAGGCCGACGCTGAAGGCGAGCGCTGGATCGAACACCGGCGCCGAACCGCCGAGGATCGTGTAGAGCAGGACGACTGGCCCGCGCGTCGCTTCGAACGCGCCTGCGGCAAGCAGCGCGCCGAACGCGCCGACCGCAACACACCAAACCCGCAACCATGTGCGCCAAAAGTTGGACATCATTGTCTCCCGTTCGCGCCAAGTTAGCCGGCGGCGGACGGGCGGCAATTACGTGGGAGGTAAGCGGACGGCCGCCGCGCCGCGCGCGTCAGTCTTCGATCGCCTCGAACGTCAGCGGGCCGCGCCAGGTTGGCCACGCGATCAGGGAGAGCGCGACGCCGGCTTTGTCGAGCCGGCCGCGTGGATCGCCGGCGCCATCGTCGCCATCGGGCCAGAACTCGATGTCGTCTTCGCTCTGTTCGACCCAGGCGCGCGTGACGAGGCGGTCGGCGATGTAGATGTCGGCGCCCAGCCATTCGCCGGGATGTGTGGCGATTTCGATGCGGCCTTCGCCCCACGGGCTCTCGAACACGGCGAGCGCGGTGGTTTCGTCTTCATCCAAGAGACGCAGTTGAACGACGCCCGCGTCGCAGCGCCAGCGGTCGGTGAGGCTCGCGATCGAGGTGAGGCGCGAGAGGATCGTCATCACCGCGACCTCACGTGTCGCGCCTTCCTTTTCCCAGTAAAGGCGCGCAGCGCGGGGCGGCGGATCGGGCGAGCTCGGCGGCGTTGTCATGGCGCGGGACCGAACGCGGGGGCGGGCGCGGCGTCAAGTGACGCGGCGTTTAGCGGAAATGGGGTGAACGGAACTGCGCGGCGCGCTAGCTTCTCCGCCAGGAGTTTACGCATGGCCTACAAGAAAATCGGCGTGAAGCGGCTCGCGGGCGCGCTCGGCGCGGAGATCCAGGGCGTCGATCTCGGCGCCGATCTCGACAACGAGACGTTCGACGACATCAACCAGGCGTTCCTCGATCACCAGGTGATCTTCTTTCGCGACCAGACGCTGACGCCCGAGCAGCATAAGCGCTTTGGCCGGCGCTTCGGCACGCTCAACATCCATCCGTACGTGAAAGGGATGGAGGGGCATCCCGAGATCATGGAGATCATCAAAGAGCCGGAGGACAAGATCAATTTCGGCGGCGGCTGGCACTCGGACATGAGCTTTCTTGAGACGCCGTCGATCGGTTCGATCCTGCACGCGATCGAGATTCCGGAGTATGGCGGCGATACGTTGTTCGCGAGCCAGTACGCAGCGTATGAGGCGCTCTCACCTGGCTTAAAGAAGACGCTCGAAGGGTTGCGCGCGGTGCATTCCTCGGCGCGGGAATATTCATCGACGGGCGCATCGGCGCAAAAGCGCGGATCGATGCAAGTCGCCGAGGCTGACGGGCATGTCGGAGAGTTCGTGCATCCGGTGGTGAAGGTACATCCGGAGACGGGGCGCAAGGCGCTCTACGTGAACCCGGCTTTCACGATGAAGTTCGAGGGCTGGTCGACGAAGGATTCGAAGCCGTTGTTGGATTATCTGTTCAATCACTCGCGCTTCGAGGCGTTCACCTGCCGCTTCAACTGGACCAAGGGCGCGGTGGCGTTCTGGGACAATCGCGCCGTCTGGCACTTCGCGCTCAACGACTACCCTGGCCAGCGTCGGCACATGCGGCGCGTTACCGTGGATGCTGCGTGATGGCGAGCGTATACGATTTTACGGCGCGCACGATCGATGGGGCGGAACGCTCGCTCGCCGAGTATCGCGGCAAAGTGCTGCTGATCGTGAATACGGCGAGCCAGTGCGGGTTCACGTGGCAGTACAAGGGGCTTGAGGAGCTCTCGCGGAAATACGCCGAGCAGGGCGTTGTGGTGCTTGGCTTCCCGTCGAACCAGTTCGGCAAGCAGGAGCCGGGGAACGAGGAAGAGATCAAGAATTTCTGTTCTCTGACCTACGACGTGACGTTTCCCATGTTTGCGAAGATCGATGTGAACGGGGCGAACGCGCATCCGCTCTACGATTATCTGACGCGCACGAAGCGTGGCGTGCTGGGCACCCGCAACATCAAATGGAACTTCACGAAGTTCTTGATCGGGCGAGACGGCAAGGTGCTTGGGCGCTTTGGGCCGACGACGTCGCCCGATCAGCTCGACGCTGTGATTTCGCGGGCTCTCGCACGAGAAACAAAGGGGAGGGGCGCATGAGCCGCACGGATGTTTCGATCAAAACGGCGGATGGCGATTGCCGGTCTTTCGTGTTTCGGCCGGACAAAGGCGCGGGCCCGTGGCCGGCGGTGCTCTATCTCATGGATGCGCCGGCAATCCGGCCGGTGCTGTTCGAGATGGGCCAGCGCATCGCGGATGCGGGCTATCTCGTGCTGATGCCGGATCTGTTCTATCGCGCGGGCGATTACGCGCCGTTCAATCTGCGTGAGATCTTCGGCGATCCGGAGAAGCGGGCGGCGTTTTTTCAAAAGTATATGTCGACCACGAGCCCGGTGAAGGTTGCGGCCGATACGGTGCAATACCTCGCCTATCTCGACACGCTGAGCGACGTGAAGGGCAAGAAGATCGGCGTGACCGGCTATTGCATGGGCGGCTCGATGGCGCTCGTGGTGGCGGCGACGCATCCTGATCGTGTCGCGGCGGCTGGCGCGTTTCACGGCGGCCGGATGGCGACCGATCACCCCGAAAGCCCGCACAATTTGGCAGGCAAGATTAAAGCGAAGGTGCTTGTCGCCGGCGCCGATGAGGACGCGGGGTTCACGCCGGAAAATCGCGACACGCTTGCTGCTGCGCTGACGGCCGCGGGCGTCGATCATCGTACGGAGATTTGGGCGGGCGCCAAGCACGGTTGGACGATGCGCGATCAGCCTGTTTACGACGAAGCAGCGGCAGAGCGGCATCTGCGCGAGCTTGTGGCGCTCTACGATGAGACGCTGAAGGCCGCATAGGAGACGCGGCTTTTGCCGCGCCTCCCGTGCGCTAGCCTTTCACGCACACCACCTGCCGGAGCGTGTGCACCACATCCACGAGGTCCGCTTGCGCGGCCATCACGGCGTCGATGTCCTTGTAGGCCATCGGCGTTTCGTCGATCACGCCGGCGTCCTTGCGGCACTCCACGCCCTCGGTCGCCTTGCGGTGATCGGCTAGCGTGAAGCGTTGCTTGGCTTCGGTGCGGCTCATCGCGCGCCCCGCGCCATGCGAGCAGGTGCAGAAGGAATCCCCGTTGCCTTTGCCGCGCACGATGAACGATTTCGCGCCCATCGAGCCCGGGATGATCCCGAGTTCGCCTTCGCCCGCACGCACCGCGCCCTTGCGGGTCACCCACACATCCGCGCCGAAGTGCCGTTCACGCGCCACGTAATTGTGGTGGCAGTTCACGGCATGCTTCTCGAGCTTGAACTTCGGCAGGTTGTCGCGGAGCGCACGCAACGTGCGCTCCATCATCACCTCGCGGTTGGCGCGCGCGTAATCTTGCGCCCAG
>CAZMCA010000137.1:0-9010 GCA_964564595.1 uncultured Caulobacteraceae bacterium | reverse complement strand
GCGCCCGCGCGATGCTCCCAACCGATCGGCCAGCCATCAGGACCGGGCACGACGCTCATGCGGTCCGGGCGCAATACGTAGAGCTCGCGCGGCGGCGCGTCTTCGTCGGGCGCGGCCGCTTCGAGATAGGCGTTGCCGCTGACCTGCAGGTGCCCGAAAAACGACTCGCGCAACTCTACGCCGGTTTGCTCCGGATTGGGTTTCGCGAGCAACTCGGCAAGCGGGTGATCGTGCGGCGCCACTTTGAGCGGCGCGCTCGCCGCCGCCTCCGCGATCAGACGCACGCAGCGATACGCGATCGCGTTCTTGGCGTAGCCTTCGCGCGCAAACACCGAAGGGTCGCGCTGGGACCAGACCGGCCGGCCCGGCGCGTGCCAGGCCAGCAGTTTGCGTTCCACGCGGGAGCCACCGCGCAGGCGATCAAGCCATCCAAACATTGAAACGTCCCTTGTTAGAGCGCGCGCACGCGCGGCTCCGCTTCGCGAAGCAACAAATCCGTCAGCGCCCACACGAGCGCATCGACGCGGTCTTTCCCGACGCCACTTTGCGGCGCCCCGAACGCGCACATTTCATCTTCGAGCGCTGGGAAGCACCCGGCGTGCCGCACGCGCCCCTGTTCGTAGAGCAGCACGACAGGCTCAGCGCGCGCGGCCTTTCCGCGACTTGCGAAGACGAGGCGCACTGGAATGTTCGGCGCTGCAAGCCGGAGCACCGTGCGCACCATCTCTCCGCCGTTGTTGGCTTCCGCCACGATGTAATCGACGTCGAACGCGCGCGCTGTGTTCGCGGCGCGCGCGGCCCATCCTTCAGGCGAAAGCCCCTGCACGCTCGCATCGGCGAGCACCACGGCATTGCGCGCAACCCCCTCACCCTGCGCGCCCGCCACCACAATGCCGCACGTATCAGCATCCGGGCCGATGCTGGCCGGCGGATCGATCGCCATCACAACACGAAGCCCGTCTGGTGGCGGCGAAACGCGCAACGCATCGAGCTGCGCACGTGTCCACGCCGCGCCTTCGGGATCGGCGATCAACTCGCCCAACAATTCTTGCCGCGCATAGGTTGTGCCGCCGTAGCGCGCCGTGAGCGCGTCAACGAATCCCGGCGCGAGGTTTTCACTGTTGCGCGCCGTGCTGGCGCGCACGGCGGCCACATCCTTGCGCGCAACCAAATCTGTCAGCACGCGCATCGGGCGCGGCGTCGTCGTCAGCAGCGTCAGCGGGCGCGGCCCCAGCCGCAGCGCAAACGCCAGCGTATCGAGCATCTCCTGCGGCCGCGCCCAGTAGGCGATTTCATCGCCCCAGGCCGCATCGAATTGCGGGCCGCGCACGCTCGCGGGATCCTCCGCAGAGAAACAATGTGCCTGCGCGCCATTTGGCCAAACGAGGCGGCGGCGCGACGCTTCGTATGTCGGGCGCACCTGCGCACACGCGAGCACGCCCGAAGCGCCTTCGATCATCACCTCCCGCACATCGTGAAATGTCGGCGCAATCAGCGCCATCCGCGCAAACCGCCCGGTGCGCGCGCCATTGTTGATCCACTCCGCGCCCGCACGCGTCTTGCCAGCGCCGCGCCCGCCGAGCAGCAGCCATATCCGCCAGTCCGCGCCCGGCGGCTCACGCTGCGAGGCGTGCGCCCAAGATTGCCAATCGCCGAGCTGCGCGCCGACTTCTTTAGGCTCCAGCGTTCGCAGATAGCTCTTCGAGTGAAACGCCAACGATGCGTTCGAAGCGGCGTCTAAGTTCTGCACGGAGCGCGTCGATATCCTCGGCTGGCGCGTGCGCGCGCGCGAACACCTCAAACTCCGCCGTCTCGCGCATCGCCTTCAGCACCACAGAGACTGCGCGGGCGCGCTTCTCCGCGAGATCAGGCTTATCGCTTTCAAGATCGGCCACGGCGGCGGCGAGTTGCGCCTTGAGGGCGACGGCCCATTCACTGAGCCGCTCGCCGCCTTCGTCACCCTCTTTTTCGAGCATGGCGGATCATACCCCCGCCAGAGCCCCGGTCGGATTGATCGGCGCGATCTTTTTTCAAGTTATTGAAATAACCTACTTTTCCGGCCAGACGCTTGCTGGTTTGGAAGCGCCCTATCCTCGCTTTGGCCGGTTGGGGCCGGCGGGAACACGGGCGGCGTGGCCAGAATTTGGCCACGGCGCTATGGGAGGCGTTCGTTTTCCCGGAGAGACGTGATTTGCCCGATTTTCGTCGTGGCGTGGATTGGGCGAAGCTGCGCGCGCAGGAAGCGCAAGAGCAGGTCGGCGCCATCCTCGAACAGCGTTCCAAGTTCACGCTCGCGACAGCAGCCGCTGTCGGGGGCGCGCTGGCGCTCGCGGCGGTGATCGCGGTCTGGTTCTGGATCTACTGGGGCCTGCCCCGCGTGCCGGACGCCGCAACGCTCTGGTCGCTCAACCGCCAGGCCGGCATCACCTTCATGGACCGCAACGGCGCGCAGATCGGCGTGCGCGGCGCGTACTACGGCCGCCGCGTCGCGCTCGACGACATGCCGCGCTACGTGCGCGAAGCGTTCCTCGCGATCGAAGACCGGCGCTTCTACGATCACACCGGCGTCGATCGCATGGCTGTGCTGCGCGCGGTGTTCGCAAACCTCTCGGCCGGTGAAACCGTCCAGGGCGGCTCCACGATCACGCAGCAGCTCGCGCGCAACCTCTTCCTGACGCCCGCGCAGACCGTGAACCGCAAGCTGCGCGAGATGGTGCTCGCCTCGCGCATCGAGCGGCGGCTGACGAAGGACGAGATCCTCGAGCTCTACCTTAACCGCGTCTATCTCGGCGACGGCGCCTATGGCGTGGACGCCGCGGCGCATCGCTTCTTCGGCAAACCTGCGACAGAGCTCACGCTCGCTGAAGCCGCGATGCTCGCGGGCCTGCCCAAAGCGCCTTCCCGCTCGGCGCCGACCGAGAGCCTCGAGCGCGCCACCGCCCGCCAGCGCGTCGTTCTCGACGCGATGGTGGAAGCAGGCTTCATCACGCCCGCGCAGCGCGAGGAGGCAGCCAACCAGCGCATCCGCGTTGTCCGGCGCGCCAGCGATGAAGCGTCGCTCGGCTACGTGTTCGATCTCGCGGCCGAAGAAGCGCGCCAATATTCCGGCGAACGCGCGAGCGACCTCGTCATCCACCTCACGATTGACCGCGATGTGCAGGCCGCCGCCGCCGATTCCGTGCGCCGGCGCCTGGGCAACCGCGCGTTCGGGCGCCGGCCGCTGCAGGCCGCGATGGTCGCGCTCGACCGCAACGGCGCGGTGCGCGCGCTTGTTGGCGGCACCAACTACAACACGTCGAAGTTCAACCGCGTGACCCAGGCGATGCGTCAGCCTGGCTCGACGTTCAAGACGTTCGTCTACGCTGCGGCGCTCGAGCAAGGCATCGGCACCGAAGATGTGCGCTATGACGAGCCGGTCGTGATCCAGGGCTGGCGCCCGCGCAATTACGACGACGGCTATCGCGGCGCGGTGACGCTGCGCACGGCGTTCGCGCTCTCGATCAACACGGTTGCGGCGGAAGTGACCGATGAGGTCGGTGCGCGCGCCGTGGCCGATGTGGCGACGCGCTTTGGCATCCGCTCCATGCCGCCGCGCACCGAATTTGTTCCTCCGTCCATCGCGCTCGGTTCGATCGAAACCAATTTGTGGGATATGACGCAGGCGTTCGGCGGCTTCCAAAACGAAGGGCGCGAGATGAACGCCTATCTCGTCGAGCGCGTGCAGAACGCGAGCGGCGAAGAGCTTTTCAGGCGCACGCCACCACGGCCGCGCCAGGTGTTCGATCCAAACCTCGCGCATCAGATGACGAGCATGATGGGCGCCGTCGTGCTGCGCGGCACGGGCACCGGCGCGCAGCTTGGCGACCGGGATGTCGCTGGCAAAACCGGGACCAGCCAAGATTGGCGCGATGCCTGGTTCGTCGGTTACACCGCCGACTACGTCGCCGGCGTCTGGGTCGGCCACGATGACCGCACGCCGATGGGCCGCATCACGGGCGGCTCGATCCCGGCGCAGATCTGGTCGGACACGATGCGCGTGGCGCACCGGGGCGTTGAGAACCATCCGCTCGTCGGCATCGAGCAGCCGCGCTACACGCCGCGCCAAGTGGAGAATGCGAGTTTCTTCAAAGGGCTCGCCGATGCGTTCGGCGCCTCGGACCTGATCGAAGATCTGCGTCCGCCCGACGAATATTTCGACAACTGATTTGACGCACACGCCATGAGCCGGGGCCGCGTGTTGTGCCAAGTGAAGGGCGTGCGCCTGATGATGGGCGCACAGCCGCTGTTCGACGGCGTCGACGCCGTGCTCAGCGAAGGCGGCCGCGCTTGCCTCGTCGGCGACAATGGCGTCGGCAAGTCGACGCTGATGCGGATGATCGCAGGCGCAATCGAGCCCGATGACGGCGAGATCGTGTTCGCGAACGGCGCAACGCTCGCCTTCGCCGCGCAGGAGCCGGACCTTTCTGCCTACGCGACTCTGCGCGACTACGTGCAATCGCCCTCCGCTTCGCGGGCCGGATCCACACAAGCGCTTCCCGCACACGAAGCGGAAGCCGCCCTACAAGCCTTCGCGCTCGATCCCGATCGCGCGCCCGCGGGACTCTCAGGCGGCGAAACGCGCCGCGCCTCCCTCGCCCGCGCGTTCGCAGCCGACGCCGACATTCTGCTGCTCGACGAGCCGACCAACCACCTCGACATTCCCGCCATCGAAGCGCTCGAAGCGCGCCTCTCCGCTTATCGCGGCGCGGCGCTCGTCATCAGTCACGACCGGCGCTTTCTCGAACGGGTCTCGACCGAGACGATCTGGATCCGCCAGCGCAAGGCGCTGCGTTACGAGCGCGGTTTCGCTGCGTTCGACGATTGGGCCGAGCGTATCGAGGCCGAAGAAGCGCGCGCGTTCGCCAAGCTCGAAACGCACCTTGCCGCCGAAGAGCATTGGCTGCGGCGCGGCGTCACGGCGCGCCGCTCTCGCAACGAAGGCCGGCGCCGCAAGCTTGAAGCGATGCGCGCGGAGCGCCGCCAGCGCCGCTCGCTCGCCGATACACCGAAGGCCGCGCTCGCCGCCGTGCAAGGCGAAATCGCCTCGCGCCTCGTGATCGAAGCGAAGAACATCTCCAAGAGCTTTGGCGAGCGCGCCATCGTGAAGGATCTGTCGTTCAAGGTTTTGCGCGGCGATCGCATCGGCATCGTCGGCCCCAACGGCGCGGGCAAAACGACCTTGCTCGAAATGCTCCTGAAGCAGAGCGAGCCCGACGAAGGCTCCGTGCGCCAGGGCCGCGCGATCGAGATCGCGTATGTCGATCAAACACGCGCGATCCTCAAACCGACGGACACGATCTGGGAAGCGCTTGTGCCGCAAGGCGGCGATCAGGTGATGGTGCGCGGGCGCCCGCGCCACGTCGCCGGCTACGCCAAAGAGTTCCTGTTTCCGCCGACGCAGCTGCGCCAACCTGTCGGTTCGCTTTCGGGCGGCGAGCGCAACCGCCTCGCCCTCGCGGTCGCGCTCACGCGCAAGGCCGATCTGCTCGTGCTCGACGAGCCGACCAACGATCTCGATATGGATACGCTCGACGCGCTGGAAGACATGCTCGCGCAGTTCGAAGGCACGGTGCTCGTCGTCAGCCATGACCGCGCGTTCCTCGATGGCGTGACGACGCAAGTGCTCGGCGCAGTGGGCGGCGGCAAATGGGTCGAAACGCCCGGCGGCTGGGCCGATTTCGAGCGCGAACATGGCGGCTTTACCGCCACGCCCCGCGCCCAGGCGCCCGCACAGAAAGCCGCTTCAGACACGCGCGGACCGCGCGTGCAAAAGAAGCTCTCCTTCAAGGACGAACACCGCGCGGCCGAGATCGAGCGCACGCTGCCGGCGCTCGAAGCGGAAATCGCCAGCCTCGAAGCCAAGCTCGCCGACAGCGACCTGTTCGCCCGCGATCCCAAGGCGTTCGACGCCGCGGCCAAACGGCTCGACGCGGCGCGCGCCGAAAAGGACAACGCCGAGACAGAGTGGCTGGAAATCGAGGAGCGGCGCGCCGCGCTCGAAAGCTGACGCCAGCAAGAGTTATTCGCCGTTAACGAAATCCGCGCACGCTCAGCGCATGCGCAAAGCCTTCATCATTGCCGCCCTGTTCGCCGCGTGCGCCGCTGGCGCTTCGGCGTTCGAACTCGGATACGCCCGCCCCGGCGGCGTCTACGCCACGCTCACTAACTTTGACGCACAGCGCTGCGCCCAGGCCTGCTCCGACGACGGCATCTGCCTTGCCTGGACGCTCACGCCAGCGCGCGCTTGCGAACTGAAGGCCGTCGCGCCCGCCGCGACGCCTCAAGCCGGGTCGATCTCCGGGCTTTCCGCACGCGCGCCGGCGTTTGCGCGTCTCGTCGCTGCGCCAGCGCCTGAAGCGCCGCCCCTGCGGGCCGCGTTCGCACCGCCCGCACCGCCTCGAGCGCCCGCGCAAACACCCGCCCGCATCCTAGAAGAACAGCCAGACGAAACCGGCCTTCTCGGTGGCCCGCTGGAAGTTTCCGATCTGCGCGCCACACCGCCACGGACGTAAACGCCGCATCGATTCCAGCGGCAATTACTACCGTTTGTTTACCGCCCGCCCGTAGGGTCCGGTTCGACGTTGGAGCCCGTCCCGCATGTCCGCATCACGTTTCGCCAAGCTGCTCGACCTCGCCCGCACGCAAGACAGCGGGCAGCGCCGCGAATTGCTGCGCGAGGTGACGGACCTCTTTTTCGAGACGGCCCCGACCCGCAGCCAGGCCGAAAGCAGCCTCTTTGGCGATGTGCTGCAGCTCGTGGCCGCCGAGATGCAGGAAGGCGTGCTCGCCGAACTCGCGCAGCGCTTTGCCGGCGTTGAAGACGCGCCGGTTGGGCTGATGCGCGATCTTGCCAACCACGCCTTCGAAGTCGCCGCGCCCGTGCTGCGCAATTCGCCCGTGCTGAACGACGGCGTGCTTTTGCAGATCGTGAACTATCAGAGCCAGGCGCACATCAAGGCCGTCGCCGAGCGCCGCCAGGTGAGCGAAGCGGTCTCGGCCGCGATCGTCGAGCGCGGTGACGATAGCGCCCTCGACACGCTGATCCGCAACGGCGGCGCCAAGCTCTCGCGCACCAGTTTTGAAGCGGCCGTCGATCGCGCGCGCGAGAACGTCGCGCTGCACGAAGGCGTGGTGCGCCGCGCGGACATGCCGCTCGATCTGATGAACGAGATGTATTTCCTCGTCGAAACGCGCCTTCGCGAAGAAATTCTGCACAAGAACGCTAGCGTCGATCCCAAAACGCTCGAAGAAGCGCTCTCGAAGACGCGCTCACGCATGCAAAAGAGCGCCGGCGCCGCGAATGACGAGAGCCGCAAGGCCGAGACGTTCATCCGCCACAAGAAGAACACGGGCGAATTGAGCGCGCGCCTGCTGATTGCGCTCCATCGCGAAGGCAAGCAGCTCCACTTCCTTCATGGTCTGGCCGAACTCACCGGCGTCGACACCGATACCTGCGGCGACATCCTCGCCCGCCGCGATATCGACGCGCTCGCCATGATGTGCCGCGCCGCCGATATCGAACGCCCGCTCTTCGTCACGCTCGGCGTGCTCGCCTGCGGCGGCGACGGCGCGATGCAACGCGCCGAAGAGTTCGGCAAAATGTACAATTCCGTGCCGATCGAAGCCGCCCAACGCGCGATGCGTTTCTTCAAAGTGCGCAAGGCGGCGGGCGATAAAGCGGCGGCTTAACCCGCGCGCTCACGCGTCGTCGTGAAGCGCACTTTTGGGTTGCGGTCGGCGATGTAGCCGATCTCCCAATCGCTCTTGCCCAGAAATACCGGCGATCCATCGATGTCTTGCGACATCTGAAGCTGGTGCTTGTCGACGAAGGCGTCGAGATCGGCGTCCGTCTCGGCGCTGACCCAGCGCGCGGCTTGATAGGGCGAAGGCTCGAACATCACGTCGAGGCCGTATTCGGTGCGCACGCGCTCTTCGAGCACGTCGAACTGCAACGCGCCGACAGCGCCGACGATCGTGTCGGCGCCGATCATGGGCTTGAACGTCTGCGTTACGCCCTCTTCGGCCAGCGCATCGAGCGCTTTGCGCAGGTGCTTTTGTTTGAGCGGGTCCTTCACGCGGCAGCGCTTCAGAATTTCTGGCGCAAAGTTCGGAATGCCTTGGAACGAGACCGCGCCAGTCTCCGAAAGCGAGTCCCCTACGCGCAGCGCGCCGTGGTTCGGGATGCCGATCACATCGCCCGGGAACGCTTCGTCCGTGATCTCGCGGTCCTGCGCCAAGAACATCAGCGGGTTGTGCACGTTCAGCGCTTTGCCCTGCGCCGTCTTCAACGTCATGCCGCGCCGGAAGCGCCCGGATGCGATGCGGAAGAACCCGACGCGGTCCCGGTGCTTGGGGTCCATGTTCGCTTGAATTTTGAAGATGAAGCCCGCGACCTCTTCTTGTGAGGGCGCGACCTGCGCGTCCGCGCCCCTCACGCTCGCCTTCACCTCATGCGGCGCAGGCGCCCAGGCAGCGAGCGCCTCCAACAATTCGAGCACGCCGAACTTCCGCAGCGCCGAGCCGAAGAACACGGGCGTCAGATGCCCGCCTCGGAACGCGTCGAGATCGAATGCGGGCAACGCTTCACGCGCAAGGCCTGCCGTCTCCACCAATTCCTCTCGCAACTCGTCCGGCAACAGCGGCGCGAACGCTGCGCTCGCCGTCGGCACGCGCTCGCCGCGCGCAAGGCCCGGATCGTCCGCATCGGGGCGATGGAACGGCACGAACTCGTCGCGCGCCAGATCGAGCATGCCCTTGAAACGCTGGCCCGAGCCGCACGGCCAGTAGATCGGCGCAGTGTCCATCGCGAGCTTGTCGTGCACTTCGTCGAGCAGCTCGAACGGATCGCGCGCTTCACGGTCCATCTTGTTGATGAAGGTCGTTATCGGAATGTCCCGCAGGCGGCACACTTCGAAGAGCTTCAGCGTCTGCGGCTCGATGCCCTTGGCCGCGTCGAGCACCATCACCGCGG
>CAZMCA010000136.1:0-9015 GCA_964564595.1 uncultured Caulobacteraceae bacterium | reverse complement strand
CCTCGCTCGACAAGAATTTGCGCCGCGCCGAGGAGATGTTCGGCCGCTGGGCCGGGTTCAACCCAAAGCCCGCCGCCGCCGAGCCAGCCACGCCCGCCGGCGAATAGGCCCCGCTAGGCGCCTGATTTTCAAGACAACACTGACGGCCCCCAGCTTGCGCCAGGAGCCGCCAGGCCTCAGCCCCCGGACCCGAAGGTCCGGCCCGGAACCAAGCTCGCAAATGGCGCCCGCCGCCGTCAACGTCTTGTACAAACTCGACTGTGGAGTGCGTCTTCGACGCAACGGCGCCTTTCCGCCTTGATGGCGCCGCAAAGGCGGTTACGATGCAGAGTGCCGGAGGGCGTATGCGCGAACTCTACCTCGATCCGAGCCTCTACGAATACGTCGATGGTCTCGATGATGAGCGGTACGCACGGTTTTGCGCCGTCGTCGATGCTTGCGCGCGCGCTATTCTGCTGATGTCCAAGCTGCCGGACGCCTGCACTGTGCGGGCTTTCGGCGTAACTGTGCGCGTCGAAAGACACGTCGCGAAGAACTATTACGTCATTTGCGCTATCCACATCGTCGATCTCGATCCGCCGCCGGAAGGCTGGGGCAAGAACCCAGCTGCGCTGCTGGATGCTTATTTCGATATAGCGCCTGACTGCATATCCGACCGTGTGATGCCTAAGAAGGCGCCGCCAGAAGCGGACCGCGGACAGCGCTTTATTGGCTCTCTCGCTGAAGAAAAAATTCAATTGAAGTTGTTCAATGATGATGAGCATGGCGCGCTCTGCCGCGTCGTCAGCCCGGACAGCGCGGTCATCGGTTTCGGCGCGTTCGCGCTTGATCGCCGCCGAGGGCTAACCGCCCGATCTCAGCCTCTATCAATTTGTGGTTCTGGATTAGTGCATGTCGAGTAGAAGGCCCAACGCGCCGCAAGATGATTTGAACGTCTTGTTTTCAACGACGGAAGGGCGCGCGCGTTTGCCTGACTTCTTGCAGATGTGCTTCGGGGAAAAGGCCGTCATCGGGTTTGAGCGATACGGGCGCGTCGTGGGCGCGGTCGTGCCAATTGAGCTTGTGAAGATCGTCGCAGGCGAAGAGGTCGATGCCGATACGCGCGCGCGTGTGCGCCGATCCGCCCAACGCCTGCTTCGCCAGACGCCGCAGTCTTCCGATCCGATCCCGATGAGCGAGGTGCGCGCGGCCCGTCAGGAGCGGCGCACGCCGGCTACGGGGCGAAAGCGGAAGGCCTAGTCACGCACCAGTGGCGCCCGATTGCGGGGAGGCGGCGCAGCCGGTAACGGTTTGCCCACGCCCGGCGCGGGCGCGGGAAGGCGTGCATGGCGGATCAAATTCACCCGGAACTGCAGCGGCTGCGCGACAGCATCGATAACATCGATGCGGCGCTGATCTATCTGCTGTCCGAGCGCTTCAAGTGTACGCAGCAAGTCGGCGCGCTCAAGGCCAAGATCGATTTGCCGAGCGCCGATCCAGATCGTGAAGCGCGCCAGATCGCGCGCCTGCGCACGCTCGCCGAAGGCGCAAAGCTCGATCCGGATTTCGCCGAGAAGTTTCTGAACTTCATCATCAAAGAAGTGATCCGCCACCACGAGGCGATCAAGCAGGGCTAGGCAGGCGCGGGTAGACGCAAGGTAGCGCGCAGGCCGCCGAGCGGGGATTTCGAGAGCGTGACTTCGCCGCCGTGGCCGCGCGCCACGTCGCGCGCGATGGCGAGCCCGAGACCGACGCCCTTGGCGTTGCGCGTGCGGGTTTCGTCGAGCCGTGAGAATGGCCGGAATGCGTCTTCGTAGAGCTCGGGCGGGATGCCGGGGCCGTCGTCATCGATGGTGATTTCGAGGGCTGCGCCTTCGTGACGCGCACCGACTTCAACGCGATCTCCGTGGGCGGCGGCGTTGTCGATCAGGTTGGCGACGCAGCGTTTGATCGCGCGTGCGCGCACGGGTGCGGTGAGGGCGGCTTGAGCCGTGAGCGTGATGGCCGCGCCGCTGCGTTGCGCTTCGTGCACCGCTTCGGCCACCAGCGCGCCGACATCCACGTTTTCGGCCTCTTCCGCGAGTTGGCCGCGCGCGAAGGCGAGATATTCCTCGAGCGTGCGCTCCATATCCGCGAGGTCGCGCTTGGCGTCTTCCAATTCTGGGGACGGGGGCATCAGCGCGAATTGGAGTTTCAGGCGCGTCAGCGGCGTGCGCAGGTCGTGGCTGACGCCCGCCAGCAATTGCGCGCGCTGATCGATGTGGCGGCGGATGCGGTTGCGCATATCGAAGAAGGCGTGCGTTGCTTGACGGACTTCGCGCGCGCCGCGGGCGCGGAATACGCCTTCGTCTTCATCGCCGCGCCCGAATTGCTCCATCGCGTCCGCGAGCCGTTCGATCGGGCGCACCTGGTTGCGGATGAAGAGGATCGAGACGATGGCGAGAAACACCGTCGCGCCGAAAATCCAGGTCACGAACAGCGGGCCGGAGCGCGCCTGCACGCGGTCTTTGAAAGCGCGCACGACGAACACGCCCTCCGGGATCGGCACGCGGATTTGCACCATGCGGCCGGGGCAGGAGCTATCGTACCAGACGTCGCGGCTCAGTTCGGATGAGAGCGCCGCATCGAGATAGCGATCGAGCACGGATGAGCCCACGCCGCAGCGCCTGCCCTCAAGACGTGCGTGCGGCTCAAGCGCGACTTCGAGCCGAAGCGTGCGCGCCATGCGCTCGATGTCGGCGAAGGTCTCGTTCGTGGGCTCGCGCTCATAGAGCTGGATCAGCAGCGCAACATCGGACGCGACGCCCTGGCTCATGCGTTTGGACGTCGCTTGCCAGTGATCGTCGAGAAAGACGAGTGTGACGACGAGCTGCAGGATCGCCGCCGGCGCCATGATGATCAGCAGCGTGCGCCAATAGAGCCCTTTGGGCATGTAGTCGCGAAGGCGGCGGCGGCGCAGCATGGCGCGCACTCAATGCGCGCCGCCGTTTTAATGCAAGCTCAGTCGCGCGGCGGGAGCGGCGCGGGCGCGGGCGTTACGCCGCCGCCGGCAGCGTCCGGCCCATCGATATCCATCGCGAGGGCGCCGGCGGGGCGCGCGCGGCGCGCTTCGAGGATCGCGCGCGTTTCCGCGTGCGTGTGCATGTTGATCTTGTAGCGCGCGTAGAAATAGACCGCGATGAGCCCCGGGATCGCGGCGATCGGGCCTTCGATCCAAGCGAGATGGTTAAGGATTTCGGGCGGCACAGTGCCGGGACGCGCGCGCTCCGGGAACGCAATGAAAGTCAACGCAAGGCCCGCGAGCGCCGAGCCGATCGCTTGGTCGACTTTGGCGAAGAGCGCGCGCGTGGCGTAGAGCACGCCCTCCTGCCGGACGCCGAACTTCACGTCGTTTTCGTCAGCGACATCAGCAAGCGCGCTCATGACGCTGATCGTGAGCACCGCGGCCGAGCCGTAGCTGAACATGGAGATCAAGATCAGCGTCGGCATCAGAAGTTCGTGGCCGTTCGGCCAGAACAGGCCGGCGAGGCGCAGCGACACCGGCAGCGCTGGCGCGATCGCATAGATCAGCGCCGCCCAGAGCATCACGTTGCGCTTGTCGTATTTGCCGTGCCAACGCGCGGAGAAGATGAGCGCCACGATGTAGCCGGTGAACGAACCGATCACGTAGAGGCTGAGTTGCGGCGGCAAGAGTTCGAAAATGTAGGAGCCGACATAGAGCGAGAGGCCGCCCCGCACGCCCACCATCATCGAGAGGAAAAGGTACGCGATCAGCAACCAAACGTAATTGATGTTCGAAAACGCCTTGCCCATGTCCTTGAAGAATTCGAAGGGCGAGAACTTCGGCAGGTTGGCGGGCGGCTTTGGCAGCGTCGGAATGCGGTCACGCGTGAACCAGGCCGAAAAGAAGAGAACCGCCATCGCGCTCACCGCCGCGGTGACCGAGAACGGTGGATAGCCTGCGGGGTTAAACAGGCCGTTGTGAAATTCGGGCGTCGATTTGAAGAAGACGTTAAGGGCGACGAGCGAGATCGAAGCGCCGCCAACGAAAACGAGGAAGTTGTTCCACGCCATAACGCGCGTGCGCTCTACATAGTTGGGCGAAAGCTCGCCGCCGAGCGCGAGGTGCGGCACATGGAAGAACGCCATCGAGCACCGGAGCAGCGCGACCGTGCCTGTGAACCACGCAAACAGCACCCAGCCGGTCAGGCCGGCGGGGGGGTTGAAGATTGCGACGAAGGAAAGCGCGATCGGGATGGGCGCGGCGAACATATAAGGGTGGCGCCGGCCCAACTTTGTGCTCGTGCGATCCGAGAGCGAGCCGACGAACGGATCAATGAACGCATCGAGGATAAGGCCAACCGCCAGCGCCATGCCCGCCTGCCAGGCCGGCATGCCGAGCACCTGATTGTAGAAGATCATCGCGTAGGTCGTCAGCGAGAAGAGCGCGATGGTCTCCGCCGCGCCGCCAATGCCGAAGGCGATCTTGGTGAATTGCGGCAGGCGTTCGGTATCGGCCGCAGGCGCGGCCTGAGGGGCGGTGGTCACAAAGCGTCTCCCAATCGCGGCGGCGGCGCTTTTCGCGCTTCTTCAGCCGGCGCGATCACGCGCGCGTGAACACGTTCGGGCGCCGGACCATACCGAGTCAACTAAAACGCTGCGAGACGCCTCTTGCGCCCAGTCACATGGCGTCTGTCACATCGCCCGGCCGTTGAAGGGTGCGCGCTTGAGGGCGTCCAACACCACGCCATCGAGGCAGCGCACGTTAACGGCCACCATGTCGCCGCCGTCGGGCCGCTTGCCGTAGGCGAAGCTTTGGACGCCGCAGATGCTGCAGAATTGGTGGCGGATCCGGTGCTTGTTGAAGGTGTATTCCGTGAGCTTGTGGGCGCCCTGTTTGAGCGTGAAGCTGTTCGCGCCCGTGAACGTCAGCAGGAAGCCTTTGGCCTGACAGTGCGAGCAATTGCACTCGACGATATCGCCCGAGATATCGAGGTCCGCCTCGTAGCGCACCGCGCCGCAATGGCAGCCGCCTTCGTAGTGGTTCGTCGCCATGCGCGCCTCCTAGTCGATCGCGAGCCGATAGCCGACGCCGCGCACCGTTTGCAGAAACACCGGCGCGCGCGGATCGGTTTCAATCTTTTTGCGCAGCCGCGTGACTTGCACATCCACGCTGCGCTCGACGCCTGCGCCCGTGCGCTTGGCGAGTTCCTCGCGGCTGATGCTGTCGCCGCCCTTGGCGGCCAGCACGCGCAACATCAGGACTTCAGCTTCCGTGAGCCGGATGGCGCGCCCTTCGCGCGAAAGCTCGCCGCGCTGGGCGTTGAAGGCGTAGGGGCCAAAGCGCACTTCCTCGGCGCTCGCGGCGGTGCGCGCGCCGCGCCGGAGGATCGCGTTGATGCGGAGCGCGAGTTCGGCTGGCTCGAAGGGTTTGGCGACGTAGTCATCCGCGCCGAGCGAGAGGCCCTTGATCCGGTCTTCCGGCAGACCGCGCGCGGTGAGAAGGATGATCGGCACGTTCGATCCGGCGCGCACGCTTTCGGCGAGCGAAAAACCGTCTTCCTTGGGCATCATCACGTCGATGATCAGCAGGTCGAAATCGAAGCTCTGCATCAGGCGGCGGGCGGCGTCTGCGTCCTCGGCGGTGGAGACGCGCGCGCCGCCTTGGGCGAGATATTTCTTCAGCAGTTCGCGGATGCGGTCGTCGTCATCGACGATGAGGAGGTGCGGCGTGCGCTCGATCGAATCGAAGAGCGGCGCGCTCATGGCGCTTCGCCTTCGGCGAGCGCGGTCAGCACCGTACGCGCGCCAGTCACTGCGTCCGCCCCTGCGGCGCGAAACACCTGGGCCAGCCGCTCGCGGAGTGCGGCAGTCGCTTCACGCTCGGCTTGGCGCCCGGCGGGCGTGAGGGAAAGGAGGCGCTGGCGCTTGTCGGTTTGCCCGGGCGCACGCGCGATGAGCCCGGCGCGCTCCAGTTCGCCCAGCACGCGCGCGAGACTCTGCTTCCTGACGCCAAGGCGCGTTTGCAGCGCCGTTACCGGCATGCCCTCGTTGCGGCGAATCGCAGCGATGGCGCGATAATGCGCGGGGCCAAGATCGTTGGCCGCGAGCGCGCCTTCGGCGAAACGCCAAAACTGGCGCGTTGCCGCGAACACGAGATCGACCGCACGGTCGAGCTCCTCTTCCTTGAGGTAGAGGCGGCCCTCGGGCGAGACGTCCGGCTGTGGTCTGGGTTGGTTGACAGGCATGCCGCGGCGCGAACAATGCGCAGCCTTGGCGCTTGGAGCAAGCGGGCGCGTTTTTGGAGCGAGATCAATGGCCGACGAGGCCCCTTATCACGATCGGGACGGGTGGATCTGGGTCAACGGGAGCTTTGTGCCGTGGCGGGAAGCCAGCGTGCACGTACTCACGCACGGCCTGCACTACGCCTCCGCCGTGTTCGAGGGCGAGCGCTCCTATGACGGCCAAATCTTCCGCTCACGCGAGCATTCGGAGCGGCTGCATCTTTCGGCCAAGTATATGGGCTTCAAGATTCCGTACTCGGTTGATGAGATCGAGCGCGCGAAGGTTGAGACGGTGATGAAGTCGGGCTTGTCGTCGGCTTACGTGCGCGCGGTTGCGTGGCGCGGGTCGGACAAGATGGGCGTCTCGGCGCAGCACAACCAAATCCACCTCGCGATCGCGGCGTGGCATTGGGGCGATTACTTCCCTGACAAGATGAAGGGCATCCGTCTCACGATGGCGCAATGGCAGCGCCCGTCGCCCGCGACGGCGCCGTGCCACGCCAAGGCCGCCGGCCTCTACATGATCTGCACGCTCTCCAAGCATGCGGCCGAAGCCAACGGCTTCCAGGACGCGCTGATGCTCGATTGGCGCGGGCAGATCGCGGAAGCCACCGGCGCGAACATCTTCTTCGTGAAGGATGGCGTGCTGCACACGCCGACGCCCGATTGCTTCCTCAACGGCCTGACGCGCCAAACGGTGATCCAACTCGCCAAGCAGCGCGGCATCGAGGTGCAGGAGCGCGCGATCTGGCCGGCGGAGCTTGCCGGCTTTGAAGAGGTCTTCCTCACCGGCAGCGCGGCGGAAATCACGCCGGTCTCGGAGATCCAGGGTTTGAAGTTCAAGCCTGGAAAAGTCACCGAGCAGCTGATGGAAGATTTCGCCGCCACGACGCGCCGGAAAAACGCGGCTTAAGTTGCGATGAACCGCACGTACGCGGGCCTGCCACCCACGATCTTTGACGTGATGAGCGGGCTCGCGCGCGAGCATGGCGCGATCAATCTCGGGCAGGGCTTTCCGGAGGACGATGGGCCGCTCGCGCTGCGCGAGGCGGCGGCGCGGGCGTTGCTGGAAAGCTCGAACCAATATCCGCCGATGCGCGGGTTGCCGGAAACGCGCGAAGCGGTTGCGGCCCACTACAACGCCCATCACGGGCTCGATCTCGATTGGCGCACGGAGGTGACGATCACATCCGGCGCGACGGAGGCGATCGCGGCGTCGTTGCTCGCGGTTGTCGAAGCGGGCGACGAGGTCGTGCTGTTCGAGCCGATGTATGATGCGTACGCGCCGCTCGTTGCGCGCGCGGGCGGCGTGCCGCGCTATGTGCGGCTTGAGCCGCCGCATTGGCGCATCACGGAAGCGGCGCTCGCGGCGGCGTTTACGGCCAAGACCAAGGCGGTGCTACTGAATACGCCGCTCAACCCAACGGGTTCGCTCATCACGGCGGAGGAGCTGGCGCTGATCGCGCGCTTTTGCGTGGCGCACGATGCGATCGCGATCTCGGACGAGGTCTGGGAGCATGTCGTGTTCGATGGCGCGCGGCATCACACGATCCTCAACGCGCCGGGTATGCGCGAGCGCGCGGTGAAGATCGGCTCTGCGGGCAAGATGTTTCAGATGACCGGCTGGAAGGTCGGCTTCATTTGCGCAGCGCCGGCGCTGACGGAGGTGCTGGCGAAGGCGCACCAGTTTCTGACGTTCACGACGCCGCCGAATTTGCAGCGCGCTGTGGCGGAAGGGCTCGCGCTGCCGAAGAGCTATTTCGAGCAAACGCGCGCCGAGTTCGCACGCGGGCGGGACCGGTTGGCGGCTGCGCTGACGGAAGCGGGTTATGCCGTGCTGCCGTGTGAGGGGACGTATTTTTCGTGCGTTGATCTCAAAGCGTCCGGCGTTTCGCTGAGCGACACGGAGTTTGCGACGCGCGCGGTGAAGGAGGCGGGCGTCGCGACGATCCCGCTTTCGGCATTCTACGCGACGGCCCCAGACGCGCAGGTCGTGCGACTCTGTTTCGCCAAGCGCGACGCGACGCTCGACGAAGGCGCGCGGCGCCTCTCGGCGATGCGGGAGAAGCTGGCGTGAAGCTCAAGGAGATCGTGTTCGATGCGGCGCATCAGCACGGGTGAGCCGTTAGGCGCTAATCCAAACGTACGATCCGCAGCGTGTTGGTCTTGCCGCTTTGCCCAAATGGGATGCCGGCGGTGATGACGACGCGGTCGTCTTTCTCCGCTGCGCCGATTTTGCGAAGCGCTGACACGGCGTTGTCGACCATATCTTCCAGGCTCGATGCGTCGGGCGTGACGACGCTTTCGACGCCCCACACCAGCACGAGGCGCCGCGCCGTGGTTTCGACCGGTGTCATGCCGATGACGCGGCAGTGCGGGCGTTCGCGCGCGATGCGCAGCGCGGTCGAGCCTGTCGTCGTGTAGGCGACGACGGCGGCGCAATCGAGCGTGCCGGCGATCTGGCGCGCGGCTTGGGAGATTGCGTCAGACGAGGTTGGTTCTGGGCGCGGCAAGTCGCGATCGAGGCCGGCCCAGTGGTCCGGGTCTTCTTCGACGGCCCGGATGATCCGGTCCATGATCGCGACGGCGGTTTGCGGATGGCGGCCGACGGCGCTTTCGGCCGAGAGCATCACAGCGTCCGCGCCTTGATAGACGGCGGTCGCGACGTCGCTGGCTTCCGCGCGCGTGGGCGTTGGCGCATCGATCATGCTTTCGAGCATGTGGGTGGCGACGATCACCGGCTTGCCCGCCG
>CAZMCA010000135.1:0-9096 GCA_964564595.1 uncultured Caulobacteraceae bacterium | reverse complement strand
CGCCCGCCCTCGCTGTGACCACGGGCACACTCGACACGCGGCGGATGCAGCCCCGTTAACCACTCGCGCCGCAAATCACTGTAGCCACGCATACCGCAAACGCATGGCGCGCATGGGGCGCGCAAGCGTTTCGCGGGGCCGCGTCATGCATAGCAAGTACGAGCCGTTAAGAGCTCACCTGAGCCGCCGGGCAGGAAAGCCCGAGATGCTCACCTTCGAGGAAGTCGAGCGGATCACCGGCCACACGCTGCCGCCGAGCGCGCATCAGCGCCGCTCCTCGTTCTGGGCCAACGACTACGCCGGCCACCACTCCCACGCGCAATGCTGGATGCAAGCCGGCTACCGCGTCGCCTGGGTCAGCCGCGAAGACGGCGTCGTCCGCTTCGAGCGGACCCACTAAAAAGCCCGCTTCGAGCGGACCCACTAAAAAGTCCGCTTCGAGCGCACGCACTAACGCAACACTTCCCCTACCCCTTGCAGGGAGGGGAGTTGCTCACCGCCCCGAGAAATTCGGCGCGCGCTTTTCCAAGAACGCCGCCACGCCCTCGCGGTGATCTTCCGTGCCCATCAGCCGGCGAATATTCTCGATCGCCCACGACCCAATCGCGCGCGGCTCGCCGTAAGTCGCGCGCCGCAGCCCTTCCTTCATCGTGCGCAACGCCAGCGGCGGATTGGCCGCTATTTTTCGCGCCATTTCGCCCGCGCGCGTCATCAGCGTCTCATGCGCGACCACGTCGCCGACGAGCCCAATCCGCAGCGCCTCGCGCGCATCGATCGCTTCACCCGTGAACAACAGCTCGGCCGCCTTCGATGGCCCGACAACAGCCGGCAGCCGATAAAATCCGCCCACGTCGCAGATCAGCCCGCGCTTGATGAACATCTCAGAGAACGTCGCTTTCTCGCTCGCGATCCGGATGTCGCAATAGAGCGCCAGCTCCATGCCCCAGCCGATCGCCGCCCCGTTCACCGCCGCGATCATCGGCTTGTCGCACTCGAGCGCCGCCATCGCAGCAGGCGTCGGCGGATGCTTCACATGCGGCTGCGGAGGAGGGCCTTCACGCTTCGGCGCCGCCATGATCTCGCGCACGTCGTCGCCCGAACAGAACGCGGGATCCGCGCCCGTGATGACGATGCAGCGCACCTCGATATCGCCTTGCGCCGTCTTCAGCGCATTCTCCAGCTCCGCATACGCCGGAAAGTTTAGCGCGTTGCGCACCTGCGGCCGGTCGAGCGTGATCGTCGCCACATGGTCCGCCACCTCGTAGCGCACCAATTTCTGTTCGCGCGCATCCATGAGCGCCTCCCTTTTCGGCAAACGCTACGCCCCCTCCCGCGCACGTCAACGCGCGCCGCTAGGGCAGGCGGCCGCGCGACACTTCTCCCTCCCCCCATGCGGGGGAGGGCCAGGGGTGGGGGTGACGGCGCCAACTGATTCGGGGCCCAGGGCCGCGCCGCAAATGCCGACCCCATTCTGTCATTCCGGCCGAAGCCGCGTAGCGGCGCAGAGCCGGAACCCAGGGGCAGCCGGCGCGACCTTGGCCCCTAGGTTCCGGGTCTCCGCTACGCTCCGCCCGGAATGACAAAGTGGGGGATCTATCAGACCAACTCAGCGACCGGGCGCGTCAGAAACCGGCGCAAATTCAGCGCCTTAAAATAAATCGCGCCAAATCTATCCACACCCACCCACGCCGCCCGTAAGCTGCACGCGTCAGTCAGCGCATCCAGAGGGCGGCAGGATCCAGTCTCCCAGTCGGCGTTGGCGATGCGGCCGAACGTGATTGCCGAGCGGGGAACTGAAACCGCCGGGTCCAGGGACAGACGAACTGGTCTGCCTGCTACGTCCGACGCTGGAGTGACCTGGGTAGCCAAGTAACAAGCCCTCCCCACCCAGCTGCGGAGCAAGCCGCCGGGGACGCGCGGAAGCGCACCTCCAATTCGCTTCGTAAGAAGCACCAAACGATGCGCGGAGCCGCGCGTCCCCGTCCCTCTGGGACGAAACGAAAAAGCCCCTCTGGGGGAGATTTCAAAAACGAACCCGCATCGGCGGCCCTTCGCCATGCCGAAG
The DNA here is from genome assembly GCA_964564595.1 of uncultured Caulobacteraceae bacterium. Classification (GTDB taxonomy): domain Bacteria; phylum Pseudomonadota; class Alphaproteobacteria; order Caulobacterales; family Aquidulcibacteraceae; genus JBEVOS01. Next base: position 7,031 of record CAZMCA010000135.1, on the reverse strand, counting down.
GAGAGAGATCCATGTCACGCCGCCGCCGCCATCCCCGCCGCCGCGCCGAACCGCGCAATGTGCATGTGCGCATCGCGCAAGCACTCTGCGCAGCCGAAAGCGCCGCGCGCGCATCCGATGTCGCGGCCGCGGAACGCTGGGCGCGCTTTGCCGATCGCCTCGCCGTGCTGTCGCAACGTATGCAGCGCATGCCGCCGCCCGAGCCCGACGAAGACATCGACGAGCTGCGCGCCGAACTTCGGCGGCGCTTTGAACGGATCGTTGGATTTTCGCTCGAAACCCAGGAATGGGTGCGCAAGCCTGACGAACTCGCGGACCTCTCTCCCGTCGAAGACGACGCTACTTCCCCGTGAGGCTCGAAACCTTCGGCTCGAACGCAAGCGCGGCCTTCAGATCGTCTTTCGTGATCTGCGGATAGACCTTGAGGATCAGGTCTTCGCTCATGCCGGCGGCGACGTTGCGCTTCAGGAGGTCCACGCTGATGCGCGTGCCCGTGATGCGGGGCATGCCAGTGACGATCTCAGCGTCTTGGCTGATGCGGGGGTTTCCGGGAAGTTGGGGCATGGGGATAGCTTATAACACAGACGTCACAAAAAGGCGCCCCCCAACACCGCTCGTTTCAGCCGCGTGTGAATAGGTCGCATCCGAAAGCGCCGATCGCCGCATCTCTCGGCTAGATGGGAGCGCTCCCGTTTCCGCTACGGCTATGGCGAACGGCATAGCTGACGCAGGCGGCAAGCGCGCGAAAGGGGCGGAGACGAAAACATGACGCGGCTGATCAATGTTCTTGCGGCGTTCGCGCTGGCCGGCGCGCTCGGCGCCTGTTCGGTCTCGACCGATGGCGCAAATCCCGCGCCCGCGCCGCGCGAAGGCTTTACGCTCTCGGTGATCGCCGAAGAGGGCGAGCAGATTTACATGGTCACGCACACCGATGGCCGCGCCGCTGCTGCGCGCGTCGTCGGCCAAACATCCGAGATCATCGCGCCCGCAACCGCGGAGGCGCGCATCGAAGAACGCCTCGGCGTGCTCGGCGAATCCGAAACGCCGGTGCAAATCAATTTGCCTGGCTTCTCGCTTTCGGTCGCCGCGCAGGATCGCGGCGAAGGCAAAGAGCGCGCGCGCATCGCCATCAACGCCGGCGGCCAGGAAATCCTCATCGATGCGGATGACGCAAACACCGGCCCCGCACATCGCGATGACGGCGCCGATCGCGCCGCCGTGCGCATCCCCGGCGTCAACGAAAACGCTGCGCGTGACTTCATCACCGAAGCCGAACGCATGGACGCAGCGACGAAAGCCGAAATGCTGCGGCTCTTGAATCTAACGGAGTAGCGCGTCAGCTCAGCGAAAACGCCAGCTCGCCCACGCCTTCGATCTCCGCGCCCACAGCGTCGCCGCGTTCGAGCGGGCCAACGCCCTCGGGCGTGCCGGTGAAGATGAGATCGCCCGCGGTGAGTTCGTGCATCGCGGTCAAGCGCTCGATCACTTCGCTCACGCTCCAGATGAGATGCGAGGTTCGGCTCTCCTGGCGCACCGCGCCGTTTACCGAAAGCACGATGCGCGCATCGCCGGCGTTCGGAACATCCTTCGCCGCGCGCAGCGCCGAAACCGGCGCCGAACGCGGAAAGCTCTTGGATTCCTCCCAGGGGCGCCCCGCCTTCTTCGCTTCGTCCTGCCGGTCGCGTTTGGTGAGATCGACGCCCACGCCATAACCCGCGATCGCGCCCTTCGCGCCGATCGCGACGACGAGTTCGACTTCGTGATGCAGCGAAGCCGTGCCGGAAGGATAGGGCAGCGCGCGCTCCAAAGTCGCCGCGCTCGCCGGCTTCATGAAGAAGAACGGCGCCTCGCGCGTCGGGTCCGCGCCCATCTCGCGGGCATGCGCTGCGTAATTGCGCCCCACGCAGAAGATGCGCCCGATCGGGAACATCTGGGTGGAGCCGATGATCGGCAGCACAGGCGCCGGCAGCGGAAACAAAAGCTCGCTCATGCGCCCAGCTATAGCACGCCGCGCCAGGATCGAGACAATGCGGCCAACCGATTCGGGGATGGATCGTCGATGATCAAATGGATAGCGGCGCTCGCCGCGTTCGTGCTCGCCGCCGCGCCGGCCGCTGCCGATGAAGGCATGTGGCCGTTCGACGCCGTGCCCGCGGCCGCGATGCAGCAAGCCTATGGCTGGGCGCCCGATCAGCCTTGGCTCAACCGCGCCATGCGCGGCGCAGCACGCGTCGCCGGCGGCTGCTCGGCTGCGGTCGCGTCCGGCGATGGGCTCGTGCTCACCAATTCGCACTGCGTCGCCGTCTGCGCCCGCAACACCGAGCCGGACGCGCCCGCTTTCGTGGCGGACGTGCGCGCAAACGAGCGCCGCTGCCCCGGCCTCGTGATCGACGTGATGGAAAGCCTGACCGACGTCACCGCCGATATCGCCAGCGCTGCTGCCGGCGGCGCCGATTTCGCCCGCGCCCGGGATGCTGAAATCGCGCGCCTCACCCGAGCCTGCGCCGCCCGCAGCGCGCGGGCCGACAACCGCTGGTGCGAAGTCGTCACGCTCTACCAAGGCGCGCACTACCATCTGCACAGCTATCGCCGCTACACGGACGTGCGCCTCGTCTTCGCACCCGAACGGCGCGCCGCGTATTTCAACGGCGCGGCCGATAATTTCCGTTTCCCCCGCACCGCGTTCGATGTCGCGCTCGTGCGGCTCTACGCGAACGGCGCGCCCGCGCAGACGCCCGATCACCTGCAACTGCGCGACCGCGCGCTGGCGGAAGGTGAACTGACGCTCGTCGCCGGCCACCCGGGCCCAACCGAGCGCAGTCTCACTTCGGCGCAGCTCGTGTTTCAGCGTGATGTTTTCTTGCCCGGGCGCGCCGCGGCGCTCGCCGATCTGCGCGCCCGTCTCGCCAACTACGCTTCGCGCGGCCCGCTCGAAGCCCAGCACGCCGCAGCGCCTCTGTTCACGCTCGACAATACGTTGCGCGCAATCGAACTGCGGCGCGCTGCGCTCGCCCGGCCCGATGCGCTCGCGTCCGTCGAAGCGGCGGAGCGCGATCTGCAAGCGCGAATCCGCCGCAACGCCGCCGCAACGCGCGAAACCGGCGATGCATGGAATGAGATCGCCGCCGCAACGCGCGCCTACGCCACGTTCATCGCCGCCTACCAATACGCCGAAGCGCGTCCAGGCGAAGGCTCGGAGCTGATCGGCTGGGCCCGCGCGCTGACGCGCTGGGCCGACGAGCGCGATACGCCTGAGGCTGAGCGCCTGCGCGCGTACACGGGCGCGCGCCTTGCCGCGCTGCGCGCCGACGTGACGACCGTTTCCGCGCCCGAGCCTGGCCTAGAGCAGACGCTGATCGCGTTCTGGCTTTCGCGCCTCGCCACCGATCTCGGCGCCCGCACCCCGCTTACGCAGCGCATCCTCGGCGGCGAAGCGCCCGATGCGCTCGCGCTCCGCCTCGTCACGACGACGAGCCTGTTCGATGCCGGCGTGCGCACGCGTTATTGGGAGGAGGGCGCGCCTGCGATCGCCGCTGCGCCCGATCCTCTCCTCGAATTCATGATGCGCTTCGATAGCGATGCGCGCGTGCTGCGCCGCCGCTATGAAACCGAAGTCGAAGCGCCGATCGCGCGCGGCCAGGAGCGCATCTCGCGCGCACGCTACCGCACCTTCGGCCGCGAACGCGCGCCGGAAACCACGTTCACGCTGCGCTTGAGCTACGGCCGCGTCGCCGGCTGGCGCGAACCGCCCACGTCCAATTCTCAAGGCGCGGAAATTGCGCCATTTACACGCGTTTCCGATCTCTACGCACGCGCTGGCGCGGCAACGGATCTGCTTTCACCGATGTGGGCGGCGGCGCAATCGAAGCTCGATGCGGACATGGTTTTCAACGCCGTAACCACGAACGACATCATCGGCGGCAACTCGGGCAGTCCCGTTTTGGATCGCTCCGGCGCCGTCGTCGGCATCGTGTTCGATGGCAACGAACATTCTTTGGGCGGCGCTTACTTCTACGACCAGAATCTTAATCGTACTGTGATTGTAACTTCTCCCATCATTCTCGCAGCTTTAGAGCGCGTCTATGGGATGGAAGCAGTGGCGCGAGAGCTACGCGCCGAATGACACGGTCGCAATGTTCGTTGCGATCGCTGTCGCCGCTGCCGCAGCGCCGCAAGCGCACGGTGATACGCTGATCGACGCTGCGGCCGAATACGCAGCGTTTCAGCAAGATGTCACCGCGCTCAGGGATGCGCCGATCGATTCAACCGAAGCGCTGCAAGCCGCGCTCGAACGCGCCGCGCGCCACGATGCTGAAGGCCTCTCGCGCGGCTGGATCGCGTACGGCGCGCTGAACGCCGCGCAGTCACGCCGCTACGAACGCGATCTGCGCGCGCTTGAACGCCGCCACGGCCGCGATGCCGTGCTCGCCGGCCTATCGAGCGATCCAAACGCGTACATGGGCCGCCGCCGCGGCTACACCGAAGCGCTCACGCGCATCGCAGCGGCGGCGAATGCGGATTCGCAACGCACGCTCGCCGTCGGCCAGCGCTTCGATGCGCTGGGCTACGATCTGCAAAGCCAGACATGGGCGAACGGCGTTATCCGCAACCCATCGCGTGAAGCGCAACGCCTCCGGCGCCTCGCACGGCTCGAGCCAACCAGCGAAGCGCGCGCCGTGATGATCAGTTACGCACGCACGCCTGTCGAAGCCGGCGCCGTGTGGGGCGATGCGGCCGCGCGCAATGCTGGCCGCGCCTCAGCGCGCAACGCTGCCGCGCGCAACATGGCCGAACTTGCCGCGCTACGTTTGCTCAACGCTGACGAGGGCCAGTGGCGCGCCCGCTCGATGCAGTTGCTGAACGAACCGGTCACGCAAGGCTGCATGGAGATGGCGGTGCTGCAATATCGCCAGTGCCTCTCCGTCTCGCACTTCCGGTACGAAACCGCCGCCTGCACCGGCGCGCATCCGCTGCGCGACATCGGCCGCTGTATCGCCGCGCCCGCGAACTAGCTTTCGCGCCGGATCGTCAGCGCCACGCGCCCAACGCGAAGGCCCCACAAGCCCACGGTCGCGTTGTTGATCACGACGCCATCTGCCGTTTCCGCCATCACGTCGCGAAACCGCACCTGCCGTCCGCGCCCGTTCTCGGACGGCAGAACCACATCATATTCGAGGCGGAACACGTCGCCGTCCTGCACGCCGACCGCTTCGCCGACGACATCTTCGCGCGTGCCGGTGTAGCGGCCCTCGCCAACGCGGCGCAGCCGCCAAGTCTTTTGGTCGCGCTCGCCGTCGTCATAGACAAAGTCCTCAACGAGCGTGAAATCATCGCCATTGAGCGTGCCGTTGAGATGCGCCGTAAAGCCTCGCCGCACGCCTGTGATGGTGCGAAACTCGCCGCGCGCCACGGTGCGCCCGAGCAAGTCCTCTTCCAACACAAAGCGGCCGCTGGTCTCGGCAGGAATAGGCGGGCGCGTTGCGCAGCCGGCTAGGGCGATCGCGGAGAGGGCGGCGAAGATGACGGCGCGCATAGGTGCTCCATACTTTGCTGATCTTACGCGGCCCGCGTGGCAGTGGACTTGTGCGCGCAAATCGCTTATGTGCGAGGCATGATCGGCGCATGCGCTCTGACGACCACGACCACCACGACGACTGGCTAAGGCCGGCGGCGCGGGATCGGGCGCGCCGCAGCGGCCCGGTCATTCCGATCGCTTCACCACATCGCACGCGTTCTAACGCAAAGCTGAACCGATGCCGAGTTTGCCGGCGCGAGGCCTCCTCGCGCTGATCCAGCTCTACAAGTGGACTCTCTCGCCGCTCATCGGGCGCGATTGCCGCTACTTGCCGACGTGCTCGTCCTACGCCGCGGATGCAATCCGCGCGCATGGCGCCTGGGCCGGAAGCTGGATGGCGACGGCGCGGCTCTGCCGTTGTCACCCGCTTGCCTGGTCCGGCTACGACCCCGCGCCGCAAAACCTGCGCAAAGGATCGTGGTGGCGGCCGTGGCGCTACGGCGATTGGCGTTGGAAACGTCCCGCAGACAAGCAAGACTCAGAGTCACACAATGAGCATCCAAGTATCGTTCCCTGACGGCGCACAGCGATCTTACGACGATGGCGTAACGCCGCTCGCGATCGCCGAAGGCATTTCCAAAGGGCTGGCGAAGAAAGTCGTCGCCGCAAAGATCGACGGCAAATGGTGGGACGCGACACGCCCGCTGGAAGGCGACGCCAAACTCGAACTCGTCACGCGCGACAGCGCCGATGGCCTCGAAGTGCTCCGGCATGACGCGGCGCACGTGCTCGCGCAAGCCGTGCAGGATCTTTTTCCCGGCACGCAGGTCACGATCGGCCCGGTGATCGAAGACGGCTTCTATTACGACTTCGCGCGGATGACGCCGTTCTCGACGGACGATTTCGAGAAGATCGAAGCACGCATGAGGGAGATCGTGGATTCCGATTTGCCGATTATCCGGCAAGTCTGGGATCGCGACGAAGCCGCCGCGCATTTTGAGAAGATCGGCGAAGCCTACAAGGCCGAGATCATCCGCGACCTGCCGAAGGACGACGTCGTCACGGTCTATGCTCACGGAGAAGCATGGAGCGATCTCTGTCGCGGGCCGCACCTGCCGTCCACGGGCAAGCTCGGCAAAGCGTTCAAGCTGATGAAGCTCGCGGGCGCGTACTGGCGCGGCGATCACCGCAATGCGCAACTACAGCGCATCTACGGCACGGCCTGGGCCGACGAGAAGCAGCTTGAGGATTATCTGAAGCGCCTCGAAGAAGCCGAAAAACGCGATCACCGCCGCAACGGCCGCCAGATGGATCTCTTCCACATGCAGGAAGAGGGACGCGGCATGGTGTTCTGGCACGAAAAGGGCCTGATGCTATGGCGCACGATCGAAGCCTACATGCGCCGTCGCTTAGACGCCGCGGGCTATATCGAAGTGCGCACGCCGCAAGTGCTCGACCGCGTATTCTGGGAAAAATCCGGACACTGGGACAAGTATCGCCCGAACATGTTTGTCTG
>CAZMCA010000134.1:0-9170 GCA_964564595.1 uncultured Caulobacteraceae bacterium | reverse complement strand
CGCAAGACGGATGTGGACGTCGTCGCGCAATCGCTGAAGCGCCACGGCCTCAATGCCGCGCCCATCCACGGCGATCTCGATCAATCGCTGCGCACGAAAACGCTCGAACGCTTCCGCTCGGGCGAACTGACCCTGCTCGTTGCGAGCGACGTCGCCGCGCGCGGTCTCGACATTCCGGCGGTCGGCCAAGTGTTCAACTACGAGCCGCCGCGTCACGCGGATGATTACGTCCACCGTATCGGCCGTACGGGCCGCGCGGGCCGGTCGGGCCAAGCTTTCACGCTCGTTGCGCCAAGCGACGGCCGTAACTGGGACGCGATCGAGAAACTCACCGGCCTCAAAATCGCGGACGCGGAAATCGCCGATCTGCCGACCGAGGCGCTCGGCGATTCGCGCGACAGCGGCGGTCGTGGCCGCCGTGCGGACGAGTTGAAGCGCCAGCGCAGTGACCGCAAGGATCGCTTCAAGAAGCGCGATCCCGGCCGTCCCGAAGCCTCGACCGAACCGGCCAAAGTCGTCGAACGCGCCGAAGGCGAAGCCCCGCAAGCCGAAGCTGAGCCGCGCGCGCCGCGCCAACCGCGTTCAGAGCGCCGCGAAGAACGCGCCCCGCGCCAGGAAGCGCAGCGCGATCAGCCACGCGGCGAACGCCGACGCCCCGAGCGCCGTGACGAACGGCGCGAGGAGTTCCGGCCGCCCCGCGAAGAGCGTGATCAGCAAGGCGTCGTCGGCTTCGGCGATTCCATGCCGGCGTTCTTGAAGCGCAAAGGCTAAGGCGGCGAAGGCGTTTTACGCCTTCAGCCGGCCACCTACCATTTTCCGGAACGTCTCGCCGTAAGGCGGGCGCATCGCGGCGAGCACTTCGTTGCCCGTCTGCTTGAACACGGCTTTCTTGTGCGAGAATTCGAGGAAGCCGTCGCGCCCGTGATAGGAGCCCATGCCCGCGGGCCCGATCCCGCCGAACGGCAAATCCTCCATTGAAACGTGCATGATCACGTCATTCACGGTCACGCCGCCCGACGTCGTCGTGCTCAACACTTGATCGGTCTCGGCTGCGTCTTCGCCGAAGAAGTACAAGCCAAGCGGCCGGTCATGCGCATTCACGTAACCTACGGCTTCGGTGAGCGTCTCGTACGTCTTCACCGGCATCACCGGCCCGAAGATTTCCTCCTGCATCACCTTCATATCGTCGGTCGGATCGAGGATCAGCGTCGGCGGAATGCGGCGGTGTTCCTGCTGCGAGAAATCCTCGTTGCCCGGATTGATCTCGACGACCTTGGCGCCCTTGGCGCGCGCATCGTCCACTAGGCCCTTGATGCGCTCGTAGTGCCGCTGGTTCACGATGGCGGTGTAATCCGGGTTGTCTTTGATCTTCGGATACATCTTCGCGACCGACGCCGTCGCCGCCGTCACGAACGCATCGCGGCTCTCGCGCGGGACGTAGGTGTAATCCGGCGCAAGGCAAATCTGCCCGGCGTTCATGGTCTTGCCCGCCATCACGCGCGCGGCTGTCTTCTCGATATCTGCGCTGCGGCTCACGATGACGGGGCTCTTGCCGCCCAGTTCGAGCGTCAGCGGCGTCAGATTATCGGCCGCCGCCCGCATCACGTGATACGCGATCGACGTGCCGCCGGTGAACAGCAGGTGATCGAACGCAAGCCCCGCGAAAGCCGCGCCCACATCCGAGCCGCCGACGATGACGGCGATCTCTTGTTCGTCGAAGTACTGCCCGATTAGCTGCGCCATCAGACCAGACGTCGCGGGCGTGAATTCGCTCGGCTTGATCATCGCGCGGTTGCCTGCGGCGAGCACGCCCGCCAGCGGCGCGAACGTGAGGTTCACCGGAAAATTCCACGGCGAGATGATGCCGATCACGCCCTTGGGCTGAAACCGCACCTCCGCCTTCGCGCCCAGCAAGCCAAGCGGCGCCTCGACCTTGCGCTTTTCCGAGCGCATCCATTTGTCGAGATTTTCCTTCGCGTTCTTCAGCGGTCCGATCGATCCTGCAACGTCCGTCAGCATGCTCATGTCTTTTGAGCGGTTGCCGAAGTCCGCGTTCATTGCGTCGGCGATTTCATTGCTGTGGTCGACGAGCAGATTGATCGCGCGTTGCAAACGATCCTTGCGCAGCGCTGCGCTCGGCGCGCCGTGGCGGAGCTGTGCGGCCTTCTGATTGGCGAGGATCAACTCCATCTGCGCCTTGGGGTCGGCGGCGGCTGGCTTGGCGATCGCGGTGGTCATGTCTGCTCCGGCTCACTCTGGGCCGCACGCTTCCGCTAGGAAACCGAAGCCCGGCCTACATTTACCACTCGTCCATACCCTCAGCGCTAGGTTCGATTCTAGCCTCTAGTTCGGGGAAGGCGACGCTGTGACGACCGATAACGACCCAACCATCGCCGGGCCGCTGGGGCACGCCGTCGCCCATGAAACGCTCGAGTTGATGGCGCTCTATGGGATCGCCGCGACCGCCTCAAACTACGAAGTCTGGCTCTCGTACCGTCTCGGCCGCCAGCCCACGCTCAAGCAAGTCATCGACGAGCGCATCGCCTCGGGTGAGGCGTTCACCGCCGAAGTGAACAGCGATCTCTACGAGCGCTTTTTCACGGGCCTTCGGGTCTCTGCGCAGATGGTGATGGCCGGCGAAAAGATCGCCCGCGATCTCACGCAGGTGATGAGCGTGCTGCAGGACGCGGGCCTCAAGAACGATAGCTACGGCCGCACCCTCGAACATGCCGCTGGATCCCTGCAGCATCAGAACATCGATCCCCAGCGCATCAAGGAAGTCGTCTCCAGCCTCGCTGCCGCTACGCTCGATATGGCCAACCACAACCGCACGCTCACGGATCAGCTGCAGAAGTCCTCGCGCGAAATTGAGACGCTCCGAACCAGCCTCGAAAGCGTGCGCGTCGAATCGTTGACCGACGGCCTCACCGGCCTCGCCAACCGCCGCATGTTCGATGAGACGCTGCGCATGCGCATTACCGAAGCACGCGGCGCCCGCACCGAGCTATGCCTGCTGATGTGCGACATCGACCACTTCAAGCGCTTCAACGACAGCTGGGGCCATCACACGGGCGACCAGGTGCTGCGCTTCGTCGCGAGCGCGCTGCAGAGCCTGTCCCTCCCCGATCACCTCGTGGCGCGCTATGGCGGTGAAGAGTTCGCCGTGATCATGCCGCGCTCGACGCTTGAGAGCGCCACCAAGATCGCCGAAACCGTACGCCAGACGATCCAGGCCAAGCGCCTGCGGCGGCGTTCCACGAACGAAGATCTCGGCCAGGTCACGGTGTCGATCGGCATCGCGCGCCTGCAGCCGGCCGATACCGTGCAGGGCCTCATGGAGCGCGCCGATGCGTGCCTCTATGCGTCCAAGCGCGAGGGCCGCAACAAGGTCACGACCGAGAACGTCCCCGTCCTCTACGTGGCTTAGGGCAATCGGCGCGGCTTTACGCTGCGTCCCGCTTCACGTGCGCGGAAAGCCCGCTTAAGCTCCCGCCAAAAGGGAGCGCGACATGGCCGATACCGCCTTCACCAAAGTCAAATATTCGCTGGAAGACGGCGTCGCCGTCATCAAGTTGAACGATCCCGCGACGATGAACGCCGCGGGCATCGATATGATCGATGAGCTGTTCCGCGCGTTCAAAAAGGCCGCGGGCGAAGCGCGCGCAGCTGTTCTCACCGGCGAAGGCCGTGGCTTCTGCTCGGGCGCCAATCTCAGTGGCAGCGCTTCAGGCGGCGCCGTTGGGCGCGATCGTGACGCCGGCGATGCGCTCGAGAGCCACTACAACCCGTTCATGACGTCGCTGCGCGATCTGCCGATCCCGTTCGTGACCGCGGTGAACGGCGCGGCAGCGGGAGTGGGGTGCTCGCTCTCGCTGATGGGCGACATCATCCTCGCCGGCGAGAGCGCGTACTTCCTCCAGGCGTTCCGCCGCATCGGCCTCGTTCCCGATGGCGGCTCGTCCTACCTCTTGCCCCGCTCCATCGGCCGTGCGCGCGCAATGGAAATGATGCTGCTTGGTGAGAAGGTGCCCGCGCCGAAGGCGCTCGAATGGGGCCTCGTCAATCGCTGCCTGCCCGATCACGAGTTGATGCCCGCCGCGATGGCGATGGCCAAGGAACTCGCGGAAGGCCCGAAGGCGATCTCGATGATCCGCAAGCTGGGCTGGGATGGGCTCGACGCGCACTGGCGCGATCAACTCGACAACGAACGCAAAACGCAGCGGGAAGCTGGCCGCACGCAGGACTTCGCCGAAGGCGTCGCCGCCTTCCTGCAAAAACGTCCCGCAAAGTTCAAAGGCGCCTAGCGCGCCTGCGTTTCGTCCGGCGCTAGGCTTCGGCCTGCGCCGGAACGATCGTCACGCTCTCGCCGCAGCCGCACGCGTCCGTTTCATTCGGATTGCGAAACACAAACTTGGCTGACAGCCGCGTCGTCTCGTAGTCGATCGTGCAGCCGAGCAGGAAGAGCACGCTGTCCGCCGCCACAAGGATCTTCACGTCCTTGTCCTCGACGATCTCGTCGAACTTCTCCGGCGCGTCGGCGTAGGCCAGCACGTATTCCATGCCCGCGCAGCCGCCGTTCTTCACGCCAACGCGCAGATACGGCTTCTCCCCCGTCGCGATGATCTCGCGCACGCGCGCCGCGGCGGCGTCGGTCAAGGTCACGATCTTGGGGCGCGGGCGGGCCATATCACTCCTATAGCACAGATGAGGTGAGAACGCCCCTAACGCCGTTCAAGGTCGGAGCGTTCAGGCCTCACAGCATGTTCAACTCAAGCTTGGCTTCATCGCTCATCCGCGCCGGGCTCCACGGCGGATCGAACACGATGCTCACCTTGGCGCTTTTGACGCCATCGACCTTCGCGATCGCGTCCTCCACCCAGCCCGGCATTTCGCCCGCCACGGGGCAGCCAGGCGCGGTCAGCGTCATGTCCACATCCACATGCCGGTCGTCGTTGATGTCGACTTTGTAGATCAGCCCAAGCTCGTAGATATCGACCGGGATTTCCGGATCGAACACGGTCTTGAACGCCGCCACCAAATCATCGGTGATCCGGTCCAGCTCGGCTTGCGGAATCTTGCTCTCGGGGTTGGTCGTCGTTTCCATACCTAGCCCAACATCTTTCGCGCCTTGTGAAGCGCCGTGACCAGCGCATCGACGTCTTCCAAACGATTGTAGATCGCAAAGCTCGCACGCGCCGTGGCCGTCACGCCAAGCCGCTCCATCAACGGCTGCGCGCAGTGATGGCCCGCGCGGATCGCAACGCCCTGCCTGTCAAGAATTTGCGCCACGTCGTGCGGATGCGCGTCCTTCATCGAGAATGAGACGATGGCGCCCTTATCGCGCGCCTGCCCATGCAGCGTGATCCAGTTGAGTTCGCGCAACGCCGCCATCGCCCGATCGCGCAGAGCCGCCTCGTGCACTTCAACTGCTGTGCGGTCGAACAACGTCATCCAATCGAGCGCTGCGCCGAGGCCAATCGCTTCAATGATCGGCGGCGTGCCCGCCTCGAACCGGTGCGGCGGATCGTTGTAGGTGACGACATCGCGCGTCACGCGATCAATCATCTCGCCGCCGCCCTCGAACGGGCGCAACGCCGCAAGCCGCTCTGGCTTGCCGTACAGGACGCCGATGCCCGTCGGCCCGTAGAGCTTGTGCCCGGTGCAGACGAAGTAATCGACGCCCAGCGCCGTCACATCCACTGCGCCATGCACCGCCGATTGGCACCCATCGAGCAGCACCGGCACGCCCTTCGCGTGCCCGATCCGCACCACCTCGGCCGCCGGCGTCTTCGCGCCGAGCACGTTGGACATATGCGTCAGCGCCACGATCTTCGTGCGCGGCCCGATCAACGCATCGAGCGCCCCAAGATCGATCCCGCCATCATCATCGATGTCGAGCCATCTGAGCACGGCGCCGAAGCGCTCACGCAGGAAATGCCAGGGCACGATGTTGGAGTGATGCTCCATCACCGAGAGCACGATCTCATCGCCTGGCTGGATCGAAAGCCCATTGGCGACAATGTTGATCGCCTGCGTGCCGCCCTTGGTGAACACGATCGTCTCGGGTGAGCCCGCGCCGAGGAATCGCGCCACCGTCGCGCGCGCGTCCTCGTAGGCCTGCGTCGTCTCGTTCGCGAGCGCATGCAGCCCGCGGTGCACATTCGCATACGACCCACGCATCGCGCCCGCCATTGCCGCGATCACCGCCTCCGGCTTTTGCGCCGAGGCTGCGTTGTCGAGGTACACCAGCGGCTGGCCATGCACGGCGCGCGACAGGATCGGCACGCCCGCGCGCGCCGCCTCCACATCGAACGGACGCGCCGCGACGATCGTCATGTCACGCGCCCCAACAGCCACACCTGAATGCGCGCCCGCGCCTCGCTCGCCAGTTCTTCGCTCAGCCACTCCGGAATCGCTTCGGCAAGAAACGCCTCCGTCAGCAACGCGCGCGCCTCCGTCTCTGGCAGCCCGCGCGAGCGCATGTAGAACAGCGCGCCCATATCAAGCGCGCCAACCGTGTTGCCATGCGCGCACGAAACGTCGTCCGCGTTGATCATCAATTCGGGCTTAGCAAACACCTCCGCGCCATCTTCCAAGAGCAGCGCCTGGTGATGCTGGCGCGCATCCGTCTGCTGCGCGCCGCGCTCCACGACGATCTTGCCCTGAAACACGCCGCGCCCGCCCTTGCGCGCCACGCCCTTCACCAGCTGGCGCGTCACGCCGCCGGTGCTCTGGTGCGTCACGGTGGAGGTCAAATCCGCGTGCCGCCCGTCTGCCGCCATGTAGAGCCCGTTGAGCGCCACTTTCGCGTTAGCGCCTTCCGCGTTCACATGCGTTTCAAACCGCGCGAGCTTGCCGCCTTGCGCCAGCACGAACTGCCGATACTCCGCCCCCGCGCCCAGCTTCACTGTCGCGAGCGACAACGGCGTCCCTGCCCCCGTCTGCATCACGATGCGCGTCAGCCGCGCGCCCGGCGCCACGACATAATCCGCCGCGCGGGCCTCGAGCGCGTCGCCCTCGAAGCGCTCCTCGATCACCTGATCGCCGGTGATCGCCTGCGTCTCCGTCACGCCCGGCGCGAGCTGCGCGATGATTGAGGCCGCGCGCAATTCCGTACGCGCCGCCGGCAGCTCCGCATCGACAAGCGCCGCGCGCAGATCGGAATACTTCCACGTCTCGACGCGCCGCGTCGGCAAGAGAGCGCGCAAATCGCTCATCACGCCGCCTTGAGGTACTTGTCGTACCCCTCGCGCTCGAGGTCATGCGCCAATTCCGGCCCACCGCTCGCGACGATGCGACCGCGCGCGAGCACATGCACGCGGTCCGGTTTGATGTAATCGAGCAGCCGCTGATAGTGCGTAATCACCAGCATGCCGCGATCAGGCCCGCGCAGCGCGTTCACGCCGTCGGCGACCACCTTGAGCGCATCGATGTCGAGCCCGCTATCGGTCTCGTCGAGAATGGCGAAGCGCGGCTCCAGCATCGCCATTTGCAGAATTTCCATCCGCTTCTTCTCGCCGCCCGAGAAGCCGACATTGAGCGGCCGGCGCAGCATCTCTTCCGGCGCTTTCAGCGTCGCGGCGATCTCACGAATGCGCTTCAAGAATGCCGCGCTCGAAACTTCCGGTTCGCCGCGCGCTTTCTTCTGCGCGTTCAGCGCCGCACGCAGGAACGTCATCATCGGCACGCCCGGAATCTCGACGGGGTATTGAAACGAGAGAAACAGCCCCTTCGCCGCGCGCTCATCCGCCGTCAAATCGATCAGACTCTCGCCATTCAGCGCCGCGTTGCCGCCAACCACCTCGTAGCCATCACGCCCAGCCAGCGAGTAAGCGAGCGTCGACTTGCCCGAGCCGTTCGGCCCCATGATCGCGTGCACTTCGCCCGCGGGCACGGAAAGCGTGAGCCCCTTCAGGATCTCCGCTTCGCCCACCTTCACGCGCAGGTCTTTGACCTCAAGCATTCGTCGTCTTCCGGAATTCTTTGTACGTCCGCGTGTTGTCGCTCCGCGTGAGCACTGCCCAGAACAGCGCGGCGACGCCGGCCGCGGCGAGCAAGACGTAGAGCGTCACGCCCAACACGAAACTACCGCTCATGGCGCAGAGCGCGAATACGCCCCCGCCCACGAGCATTGCGGCGGCGAACACGCCGAACATCGCAAAGCCCTTCCAGTGCACCGGAACCATCCGCGCCCCGCCACGCTCAACCGGGAAGCGCCGCGCGAACCAAACCTCGGGCGCGGTCATGCCGCTCCCCGCTCAGCACAGATCAGGTACGGGAGTTCGCCGTCCGCAAGGCGCGTGCCGTTAATGCGCGCAGCGCCAGCGATCAGGAATGCCTCGACGTCACGATCAACGTTTCGGTCCGTGTAACGACCGACATATTCAATCAGAACGAACGCTCCCTTTCGAACGAGCGGGTCGCTGCGCGTGTCCAGCTCCTCCATGCACTCGATCCAGGCTTCCTTGTTGCGGCCGAACGTTGGATGAAATCCAAACCGCCGCGCCGACGCCTCGTAGAAGGCCGACCAGTCGCTCAACTCGCCGCGCTTGAAGCGAACATGCGCCATCTGGCTCATCCAACGCTCCCTTCAAGGCTCACTTCCAGAAGCTTCTGCGCCTCGACGGCGAACTCCATCGGCAAGTGCTGCAGCACGTCGCGCACGAACCCGTTCACCAGCAACGCCACCGCCTGCTCGGCCGGCAGCCCACGACTCTTCAGGTAGAACAGCTGATCTTCCGAGAGCTTCGTCGTCGTCGCTTCATGCTCAAGCGTCGCAAACGGCGTGCGCGCCTCGACATACGGCACCGTGTGCGCGCCGCATTGATCGCCGATCAGCAGCGAGTCGCATTGCGTGAAATTGCGCGCGCCCGCCGCCTTCGCATGCGTCGACACAAGTCCGCGATAGGCGTTCGACGAGCGCCCTGCCGAAATGCCCTTCGAGATAATCCGCGAGCGCGTGTTCTTGCCAAGATGGATCATCTTGGTGCCGGTATCGGCCTGCTGGCGCCCGTTCGTCACTGCGATCGAGTAGAACTCGCCGACGCTGTCGTCTCCGCGCAGGATACAGCTCGGATACTTCCAGGTGATCGCCGAACCGGTCTCGACCTGCGTCCACGAAATCTTCGCGCGCGGCCCGCGGCAATCGCCGCGCTTCGTCACGAAATTAT
>CAZMCA010000133.1:0-9196 GCA_964564595.1 uncultured Caulobacteraceae bacterium | reverse complement strand
GCAGGCGGCACACTTCGAAGAGCTTCAGCGTCTGTGGCTCAATGCCCTTGGCCGCGTCGAGCACCATCACTGCGGAGTCCGCGGCTGTGAGCGTGCGGTAGGTGTCTTCCGAGAAGTCTTCGTGGCCCGGCGTGTCGAGCAGGTTGAACACCACGCCGTCACGCTCAAACGTCATCACTGAGGCCGAGACCGAAATCCCGCGCTCGCGCTCGATCTTCATCCAGTCGGAGCGGGTGCGCCGGCTCTCGCCGCGCGCGCGCACTTGCCCGGCTAAGTGGATCGCCCCGCCCGCGAGCAGCAGCGTTTCGGTGAGCGTCGTCTTGCCCGCGTCAGGGTGCGAGATGATCGCGAACGTGCGCCGGCGGGCGGCTTCGGCGGCGAGATCGACGGACATTTCCAACTTTTCTTGAGGCGGGCCAAAAGCTTCGGCGGAGGCGCGCTTTAAGCCGCCCCGGCCCGCCCGGCAAGGCGCCACACATGGGCGTTGATCATCGCCGGCGTCAGCGCGCCCTTGGATTCCGCGTCCTTGAGGAACGCCATCGTCGTCAGCGGCGCGAACGCGAATTGCACGCCGACTTGCCGCGCACTCCGCGCACCCGGCGGCGCCACGAACAGCGCGCAATTGGCCTCGCTCGTGAGCGCGATCATGGCGGCGATCGACAGCATCATGTCGGGGTGGCCTTGCGAGAAATTGGCCGAGGCGAAGGCCGCGTCCTGCCCCATCGCGACGATCTGGGAGGTGCGGGGCAGCCGTGCGGGATCCGCCGTGCCGAGGCGCAGCAGCGTTTCTGCCGGCTCGCCGAGGTCGAGCACGCGGTCGTTCAGCAGGAAAAGCATGACCCCGCTACCGTGGCACGGGGCCGTTAAGAAATCTGAACCCCAGGCGCCAAAAGCCGGGTGGCCGGCGCCCGCAACCGCCTCTAGAACGCCGCCCGGGGGCCAGCTTTGACCGACGTCTTCATCTCCTATGCCGCCGCGGATCGCGCGCGCGCCGAGCATCTGGCCCACGCCCTGGAGCGGCGGGGCTTCGATGTCGCCTGGGACATGGACCTCCTGCCCCGCCAAGGCGCCGCCGCCCGCCGCCACGCGCTCGCGACCGAAGCAAAGGCGCTCGTCGCGATCTGGAGCGCCGCCGCGCTCGAGGATCAAACCGTGCGTGCTGACGCCATCGCCGCCGCGGCGCGCGGCGTGCTGGTGCAAGCGCGCTTCGAGGCGGCTGCAAGCCCTGTCGCCGGCGCGCCGACACATGACCTGTCGCACTGGCCGGGCGCCGAGGGCGATGAAGCGTTCGAGCGGGTGGCGCTCGCGGTCGAACATCTGCGCGGCCAGGAGAGTGCCGTCACGCCCGCTGCGCCCGAGCGCGCCGACTTGCGCCGCCGCCGGCGCACCGCCGGCATCGTCGGCAGCGCGATCATCGTGATCGCCCTCCTCGGTTACGCGGCCACTGAGTACGGGCCCAGGCTGCTCGCATCGCGCGAGGCGCCTGCGACCGAAGAAACGACAGAAGAACCAGAAGCGCCGGGCGCCGATGAACTTTACGGCTTTGCCACGGAAGAAATCGGCGCGCTGAGCCCGCACGAGCTGATCGCAACCGCGCTCCAGTACACTACGATCGACACGATCGAGCGCGACGCGCGCGCTGGCGACCGGCTTGGCCGTGTTCTGCTGTGCCTCTCGCGCGCTTATGGCGAAGGGCTGCCGAAGAACACATTCATTGCGCGCCAAACGTGCCAGGCCGCCGCCGATGCAGGCGATCCGCTCGCGCTCTATCAGCTGAGCCTCTTCCAGCGCGCCGGCGAAGGCGGTTTTGAGGAAAGCGCGCGCCAAGCAGACCGCATGCGCCAGGAAGCCGCCGACGCCGGCGATCCACGCGCGCAAACGGATATTGCGCGCGGCCATCTCGCGGCCGGGCGCAACAGCGAGGCGTTCACACTGCTCTCTTCCGCGGCCGAGCACGGCTATCGCGCCGCGCAAGTCGATCTCGCCGCGCTCTATGAGAGCGGCGCGGGCGTCGCCAAGGATGAGCAGGCCGCGCTGCAGTGGTACGAGCGCGCCGCCGAGGCGGGCGACGCCGCCGCGCTGCGCGCGCTCGGGATTTACACGCAGGAAGGCAAGGGCGGGCTCGATCCCGATCTGCCGCGTGCGCGCGAACATTTCCGCGCCGCTTCCGAGATGGGCGATGGCGAAGCTTCACGGCGCCTTGGCGCGATGTTCGAGCGTGGCGAGGGCGGCGCAGTGGATGTCGAGGCGGCGCGGCGGCTCTATTCGCGCGCGGTGGAGCAAGGCGACCGGCCGGCACAAGCAGAGCTTCGCCGCCTTGGCGGCTAGGGTTTGGCGCGATCGACCTTCTCGGTCAGGAAATGCCGGCCCTGCTTGTCTTCGATCTCGATGACCCAAAGATCGGGATCGACCTTCGCGCGCCGCTCCGCATAGGCGTCGACTGCCTTCTCATCATCGCCGAGCGATCCAGTTGATAGATCGAGAAACATCGTCTCGCCTGACGGCGCGAGCGCCGTGCCGTAGAGTCGCGCCTTTCCATCGAGCGTGGCCACTTTGACGAGCACGTCGCCGCCATCGGGATCGCCGCGGCGCGCCACCGTGGCGAAAGCCCCGTTGATCTCCACGCGCCGGATAAGCGCGCCCGCCCAAAGGTCGGTCTTCATTTCCATCGTTCGTTCACTCTATCGCAAGCCGGGCGCGGTATCAGCGCGGTTCGATGCGCGCGCTCCTCCTCGCCCTGGCTTTCGCCGCAACGGCCGCGCCAGCGCTCGCGCAGCCAGCGGCCCCGACGGCGCAGGCCGCGTACGCCGAGCGCCGCGCCCTCTTGGAAGCAGACCGCGTCTGCACCCTATTCGACCCTGGCATGCGCGCGGCCCTCGTCTCCACCGCCGGCCAAGCGCGCGGCGCATTGCTGCGCGGCGGCTGGACGATGGCGCGCATCGGCGAGCTTGAGAGCGCCGCCGTCGCCGCCGCCCGTTCGCGCCGGTGCGGCGACGAGCGCACCGAAGCCGCCGCAAACCGCGCGCGCCTCGGCTACGGCGCCTGGGCGCGTACGCATGCCATGACGTTTACGGGCGTGACGCGCTCCTGGCTCGCGCGCCGCACGCCAGATCCAGCCGATCAGTGGATGCTGCGCCAAGAGATCGACGCGCCGCGCGCCGCGACGTTCGGCCTGCGCGGCTTCGACGGCCACCAAGAACTCACGCTGATCCTGCCGCTCACCGCCAATGGAAATGCGCCGGGCGCGGCCGAACTCCTGCTGCGCGATCCCGCGCGTGCGCGAAACAGCCAGATGGACGTGCCGGGCCGCACTGCGCGCGGCCTTGCCGCGGGCGCGCCTGCCCCTGCATGGTCGCGCGGCTATCAGGCGCAAGCGCGCCGCATTGAAACCGTGCGCGGCCAGCGCCGCGCGCTCTTCCTGTTCCCCGCTGCTGCGGCAGACGCGATGGCCGCGCTCGATCCGCGCGAAGCCGCCGAACTCCGCCTGGGCGATGGAACGCGGCTTTATGTTGAGATCGGCGACTTCGCCGCCGCGCGCGCGTTTCTCGCGGCGCAATTGCCGCGCAGTTAGGCCGCTTTCGCCAGCACAGGCATCGTAATGCGCACCAGCGCGCCGCCCTCGGGCGCTTCGTGGAAGCTGAGCGTGCCGCCATGTAGCCGCGCAAGCGCGCGCACCAGCGCCAGGCCCAAACCTGTGCCTTCCACGTTCGCGACGCCCGCGCCGCGGGCATAAGCTGCGCCAAGACGCGCGCGATCCTCTTCCGGAATTCCCGGGCCGTTATCGGCCGTGTCCGCGATGAAGCCTTCTTCGGCCGCTCGCAGCGAAAGCCGCACGCGCCCGCCCTCCGGCGTGAACTTGATCGCGTTGCCGACGGTGTTGGTGAGCATCTGCCGCAGCGCGCGCGCATCGGCGCGCACCATCAGCGGCTCATCGGGCGCATCTTCAGCCAGCGTGATGCGCTTTGGCTCGGCGCCGCCCGCAGAGAGCCGCATCACTTCATGCGCAATCTCGCGCGCATCGAACGTCTCGTACTCAAGCTCGTAGCGACCCGCGTCGATCTTCGAGAGATCGAGCAGCCCATTCACGAGGTCGAGCAGATGCCCGCCGCTCGTGCGAATAAGGCCAGCGTACTCGACATATCGATCGTCGAGCGGGCCGAAGATCTTCGACTGGATCATCTCGGCGAAGCCAAGAATGTGCGTCAGCGGCGTACGCAATTCGTGCGAGATCGCCGCCACGCGTTCCGCGCTCGGACGCCGTTGCGGCGGCGCAATGTTTGCAAGCGGCCGGAGCGTGATGAGCGCGCCAGACAAAGCCAGCGCCGCGGCCCCCATGAGCGGCGCCCACGGCCCAAGCAGCATCGGCGGCGCGGTCGTCCCCACAAGCGCGCCGATGGCGTACCCGAAGGGCGCAACGCTCGCGGCCAGCCAGAGCCGTGGCGTCCCCAGGAAGGCGCAGAGCGCGCACGGGGCCAGGAACGTGACCGTCAGCGGCGAGAACGCCCCGCCCGTCCCGGCGACAAGCCCAACGCCCGCGATGTTCCAGGCCAGGATCAGGGCCGCCGCGTCCCAAAACCGCCCAAGGCGCGGCAGCAGCACGAACCCCAAAAAGGCCGGCGCGAGCGCCAACGCGGCCGCGCCCGCGATCGCGTCCCGCTCGGCCCCAAAGCGCCAGCTCGCGAACCCGGCGACGACGGCCGCCGCCATCCACGCCCACAAGACCAGCGCGAGCGCGCGCGCTGCGGGCGCTGCAATTGGCGCCTCGTTAACGTCTTGTTTAGGTGACACTTGGACGCCGCCTGCGGGTAAAAGTCTCGTTAAGGCTTGGGGGCCATGCTGCCGATTGCGAGTCGGGTTCGGAAGCGGACTCGCCCATCAAGTACAGGAGTAGTGCCGATGCGGAGCCTAGCGGTCCTGACGACCACTGCGGCCATCTCCCTTCTCGGGGTGGCGAGCGCCCAGAATGCGCCCGCCCCAGAGCCAAGTGCATCATCGGGCGACCCTGTCCAAACAGCGATGCGCTCCTACGCCGCCTATCAGCTCGATATCACCGAACTGCGCGGCAACCGCCTCAACAACGCCGAGGCGCTCGAATCCGCCATCAACACCGCCGTCGCCCATAACCGGGAGTCCCTGACGCGCGGCTGGATCGCGTACGGCGCGTCCACCGCCGCCCAATCGCCCGCCTTCGTGCAAGGCGTGCGGGAAGCGGCCGACTATTACGGGCGTGACGCCGTCCTCTGGGCGCTGACGTCCGACACCAGCTATGCGCGCGGCCTGCGCGGCGGCTCGGAAGCGACGCGCCTTGTGCTCGACGCGGCGAACGCTGACGGCGCCCGCATCATCGCGGTGGCCGATCGCTATCAGGAAATGTCCTACGGCCTGCAGCGCCAGCGCTGGGCCACGGGCGTCGCGCCCCAGCAAGCGCAACGCGTCGATCGCGTCCGCACGCTGAGCCGAAACGGCAGCACCGGCGCGCAGCTCGGCGACCTTTCCACCAGACTTTCCGTGACGCCCGTCAGCCTCTCGCCGGGCAGCGACCCGACCGTGTTTGGCGGCCGCCGCTTCTGGGACTCGCTGCGTGAGGGCGGCCAGATCGTCGAAGTCGCGTCCAACGCAAACGCGCGCTGGCGCGTGGATGCGCCCCGCGGCGAAGCAATCAACCGCATGACGACGATCGCCGCGATCCAGGCGCTCGGCGCCACGCAAGAAAAGGCCAGCGCCGTCGACACCATGCTCACCGAGCAGCGCTCGCGCGATTGCGTGGAGATGGCGCAACTGCAGCTCTATCAATGCATGAGCGCGGCCCGCTTCCGTTATGAAAACGCGTTCTGCCTTGGCCAGCACGCGATGCGGGATGTAGGCCGCTGCATCAGCGCGGTCGCGCAGCCCGATACGTCGGTGATGACGCCGGTCCCGGCGCGCTCGGGCGGCTAAAGCTTCTACACGATTGATGCAAACACGCTTGCGCACGCCCCCGGGCGTGCGCAAGTCGTTTGTATGACCGCCATCGACGACGCCGTCGACGAAATCGCCGCCGAGTTCGCGTTCTTCTCCGACTGGGAAGAGCGCTACGCGCATATGCTCGACCTTGGCAAAGCGCTCGATCCCCTCAGCGCGGACGAGCGCAACGACGCAACCAAGGTGCGCGGCTGCGCAAGCCAAGTCTGGCTCATCAGTGAAACCCGCGCCGATGCGCCGGGGAAACTGTTCTTTCGCGGCGATTCCGATGCGCATCTGGTGCGCGGGATCATCGCCGTGCTGCTGCGCATCTTCTCCGGCCGCGCGCCCGCGGAGATCGCGGCGGCCGATCCGAAGGCGATCTTCACGCGCCTTGGCCTTGCCGACGCGCTGACCCCGCAACGCTCCAACGGCGCCTATTCGATGATGCAGCGCATGCAGCGCGACGCCGCCGCGGCCTGAACGCATCACCGTGCAGCGGCAAGCTGTGCGAGCGCGCATTTGAGCGCGACCTTCGCCGAAGCCTCCGGCCAGCGCTCTTCGCGCTCGAGCACGGCAAATCCCATCTCAAGAAAACACACGCGCTCAACCGCGCGGCGCATCGGCGCGGCCAGTTCGCCGAGCGCTGTCTCGACACGCCGGCGCGCATCGACGGCGCGCCCAAGCGCCATATCCTGCACGCCGCCTGGCCCGCGCGGCGTGCTGCCTCGCGGCGGCGCGCTCCAATCGCTGCCGCGCACCAAGCCAAGCTGTCCTGCTTCCCAATCCGCGCGCAATCGGCGCGCTGCTGCGATTTCCGAGTGCGAGAACCATGCGCGCCCACGCGCGTCTTTCAGCCGTTCCAAGCGTGCGAGCGGATCGTCGCCGACGCGTGTCAGCGTCTGCGACGCGCCTTCATGCGCAATTTGAACGGGGCCAAGCGGCGCGTGCTGCGCAAGAAACGGCGCATCGGAACAGTGCTCGCGCCGGGCGCGCGCCTTGCCGGCCTCTGTCAGCACAAAGCCAGCGCACGCGGCATCGCGCGTGACCGCGCCGCTGGCCTCCAACTCGCGCACTTCATCGTCCGAAAGGCGCACCAGCGGACGGCGGCGGCGATCGCCAAACGGAAACACGGCATAGCCCGCCCCACTCGGCGCAAGCACACCGCCTTCGAGCGCCTTCAACGCACGTTCAGCGCGCACGCTCACGCCGCATGCTCCCGCACCGGCGGCAAGTCGCGCACCGAGGCTTCGAGGGCGCTGATCCATCCATCGAACACAGGATCCTCGCGCCGGTCCTCGATCACATGGCATGCGTGCGCGACGGTGGAGCGGTCCCGGCGAAACGCGACGGCGACGCGTGACAAGCTGGCCTTGAAGCCGACATGGCAAATGTACATCGCAACCTGGCGCGCGAACGCGATCGCGCTCGAGCCGCGCCCTGGCGCGAGGATCTCCTCCCGCTCAAGCGCAAGCGCATGCGCCGCCACCCCGGCGGCGAGCTGTGCGCGGGCGACGTCCAATTCCACATTCCAGCTGTCCCGCATTCCGACCCTCCATTTAGAGGGGGAGTATGGGGCCAACCAGAAAGTGTAGGATAGATTTCCTAATTATGCACTTGACACACCGGCCCCTAGATGTAGATTGGGGTCATGGACGCTGCCGATCTCACGAACCCGCTGTTTACGGACGAAGACGCCGCCTGGGCGCACTATGAAACGGTGCGTTGGCCGGATGGCGCGATCTGCCCGAAGTGCGGGAGCGTGGGCAATTCGACCCGCCTAGAGAACAAGACGACGACCCGGACCCGCAAGGACAAGGACGGCAACTACGTCACGAAGTCTTGGACCCGGCGGGGCGTTCATAAGTGCAAGGACTGCGGCGAGCAATTCACGGCCACGGTCGGGACGATCTTTGAGTCCTCGCACATCCCGATGAACAAGTGGCTCCTGGCGATGCACCTGATGTGCGCCAGCAAGAAGGGCATTTCCGCGCTCCAGCTCCACCGGATGCTTGGCTTCGGTTCGTACCGCACGGCGTGGTTCATGGCGCATCGCATCCGCGAAGCGATGGACATGAAGAAGGGACCGCTCCCGCCGATGGGCGGCGCCGGTGGCATCGTGGAAGCCGACGAGACGTATTACGGCAAGGTCGAGAACCCGCGCGGCGAGACGACCGACGGGCGCAAGTTCAAGCGTGGCGGCCGTGGTCGCGGCCCGGCCAACAAGCGCGCCGTGCTGGCGCTGGTTGAACGTGGCGGCGCAATCCGCACGTTCCATGTCGCCGAAGCGAACCGCGACACGGTCGAGAAGATCGTGCGCGAGAACGTCGCGAAAGAAGCGCGCTTGCACACGGATGAAAGCCGCCTCTATCCGCGCGTTGGACAAGAGTTCGCGTCACACGAAACGGTGCGCCACACGGCTGGCGAATACGCGCGCGGAGATGTTCACATCAACAGCGCCGAAGGCTTCTTCGGCGTGTTCAAGAAGGGCATGACCGGCGTCTATCAGCACTGCGATGAAAAGCACCTTCACCGCTATCTGAATGAATTTGAGTTCCGTTTTAACACGCGCACGAAGCTGGGCGTGACGGACAAAGAGCGTGCGGCGCTCGCAGTCAAAGGCACTGTGGGAAAGCGCCTCACGTACTGTCTTCCTCGTAACACCGTCTCTTGAATACGTGCTCGCGCGCTGGATTAGACGGCGGCGTGGATTGCAGGCGAAGCGGTTGCGCCGTGAGCGGCGCTAGCGCTTGCGCCGTCTCCACACGAGATACGCAAACAGGATCACAAACGGCGCGCACAGGCCGCCCCAAAGCACAAGCATGTTCGAAAGCTTCTCGGTCACGGCGCTAGCTACGCCTTCGCCTTCTGCTTCTTTCGCTTCGCTGTGCTCGCGCGTTTAGGCGGCTCGTCTTTGTGAGGCTTGGGCGGCGTCGCGATCATGCGGCGCAGAACTTCGTCGCGGCGGGCTGCGATTTCCTCAGGGGTCCCGGGGCTCTCGTCGTCATGCTGGGACATGGTGCACCGAGCCGCCCCACAGCTTAACCCCCATCCAGTCGTCGGGCCCGGTCTCACCGCGAGCCGCCCAAGTATCCCGAAGCCGCGAAAACGCATCGTCCGAGTACTCAAAAACTTGGGTACGCGGCAGCGACACGGGGGCGGTATCCCCATTCTCAATCTTTTTTAATGAGGCCGGGTCAGCAACGGACACACGTCCAGCGTTGGCGTCGATGACCACAAGCTTTCGAGGCTCCCC